>NZ_JAFMJZ010000049.1 GCF_017853185.1 Mycolicibacterium sp. | reverse complement strand
CATGGGCCTGGACCGGGCCACCCGCAAGGACACCAGGCCCACTTCGGATGAACAGGCCCAGATGGAGCGAATGCTCACCGAGGCTCTCGACGCCGGATTCCTCGGAATGTCCTCGCAACAACTGCTTTTCGACAAGATCGACGGCGAGACCTGCCGATCACGCACGCTGCCGTCGACCTACGCCAAGCCCCGTGAGTTGCGCAGGCTGAAGTCACTACTGCGTCGCCGGGATCGGGTTCTGCAGTCCGGCCCGGACATCACCAATCCGATCAATCTGGTTTCCCAAGTCGCCCAATCACTTCCGGTGCTGCGCGACAAGCTCAAGACCAGCTTGTTGTCGGCCGCCGACATCAAGGCCAACCCGTTTGCGATCGCCGCACTGGGCCCGGTGGCCCGCCTGGTCAACCGGTTCGGCGCCGACTTCCGGTGGCAGCACCTCCCGGTGCCATTCGAGGTGTATGCCGACGGCATCGACCTGGTGGTGTTCGAGGAATTCGGCTCCGGCGCAGCGGCATTGCATCTCCGCGATGAGGTCGAACGCAACGCCCTGCTGCAGGATGAGGGGTACCGTCGCCGGTTCCGCAAGGAGTACGACAGCAAGTTCGGCGTGCGGGTCTGGCACCGCGATTTCTTCGATGCCCAGATCGTCGACTGTCCGGACGAATCCGTGATCGGCAAGTCCTTCGGCCAGGTGGGACTCGACCGCGGCGGCCTGCATCCGGTGGACGCGTTCCTGGACCTTGTGGTCGAGCACGGGACGAAGGTCCGCTGGCGGACCACGATCTCCAACCACCGGCCAGAGGTGCTCAAGAAGCTGGCCCGCGACGAGGGCATTCAGATCGGCTTCTCCGACGCGGGCGCGCACCTGCGCAATATGGCGTTCTACAACTTCGGGCTACGGCTGCTGCGCCATGTTCACGACGCCGAGCGCACCGGCAAGCCGTTCATGACCGTCGAACAGGTCGTCCACCGGCTCACCGGGGAACTCGCGGACTGGTACGACATCGACGCCGGGCACCTGCGGATCGGCGATCGGGCCGATCTGGTGGTGGTCGACCCCGAGCACCTCGACCAGAGCCTGGACGACTACGCCGAATCGCCGGTGCCGCAGTACGCGGACCTTCCCCGGATGGTCAACCGCAACGACGCCGCGGTGAACCTGGTGCTGGTCGGCGGCCGGACCGTGGTCCGCGGCGGCGTTCCCACCGACCTGCTCGGCTCCGCCCGCACCGGAAGCTTCCTGCGGGCCGGAACCCGCACGGCCGCACCGGCTTCCCACGAGTCGGAGCTCGTCCATGCAGGCTGATGTGGTTCTCGGCATGTGGAAGGCGCTGTCCGACCGCGACTGGGAGAAGGTGAAGACCTTCCTCGCCGAGGACTGCATCTACGTCGACATGCCGGTGGGGCCTACCGCGGCGGCCCGGGGTCCTGAGGACATCGTCAAGCGCCTCAAGGTCGGACTGGAACCGCTCGCCGGTTACCGCAACCACGACGGCCTGCTGGTCAGCGACGGCGAGCATGTGATGTACGAACACTCCGAGACCTGGAACTGGGCCAGCGGGGAGAGCACGGTGCTGCAGTTCGTCACGGTGCACAGGGTTCGTGACGGAAAAATCGTGCTCTGGAAGGACTACTGGGATTTCGGCGGCCTGTTGAACCACGCACCGCCGGACTGGATGGAACAACTCGCCACCGCCGACACGTCCTGGATCTTCGACGCCACCGGTTTGATCTAGATTCCGTAGACCCGGGTGGCGTTACCGCGCCCGATCAGTCCCGCCACCCGCAGAGCGTCATCGGCGCTCCACTCCCCCCGGCCGACGAAATCGCCGAGAACCGAAGCCATTCCGTCGCGCCACAGCCGTGCGCCCAGGTAGTGCAACTCCGGCGGCCCGAAGGCGTCCGAGGAATACAGGATCTTGCGGAACGGGGCCAGTTCGAGGGTCCGGGCGATGAAGGACCGGGCCCGGGCGCCGAGGTGGTTGACGCTCAGACCCACGTCGAGGTGGACATTGTTGAACGCCGAGGCCAGATAGCCGGCCTCGCGCTCGAAGGGATAGCAGTGCAGTAACACCACCGGAGTGTCACCGGACTCGCGTAGTAGGTCGATCAGAAACATCGGGTTGGTCCGGTGCAGGTCGCAGTCGCGGTCACCGAGGCCCACGTGGAACTGAACCGGCTTGCCCAGCCGCAAGGCCTCATGCACCCCGAAGCGCAGCAGCACCCGGTCGGTGAGCCGGCGTGCGCCGCCGTCGCGCCATCGCTGTGCCGCGGCGCCGACCTCCGCGGCCGATGGCGCGGAGAGTTCGCCGTCGAACCCGCCCCGGTAGGCCAGTACGGTCTTGGCGGCGACCGCGGATTGCATTCGGGCGGTGAAGATCTCCCGGAAGTTCTCCGAGTAGTCCCCCGGTCGGGCGGCGGCCTGTTCGGCGACCTGCTCCACCCGGACCACTTCGCGGACCCCGGCGCGGGTCACCTCTGTCATCTCGGCCAGTCCGGCGACGTCACCGGGCAGACCGGTGTCGACCAGCCAATCACTCACACCGGCCGCCGTCAGAAACAACCCGGCCAATTCGCCCGGGCTCAGTTCGCTGCGACGCTGCCAGTAGTCCTCGGGCTCGGCATGGGACTGCAGACCCAGCAGGGGCGCGCAGTGCGCGCGCACCGCAAAACCGAGTTGGGTGTCGAAGCCGGAGTCGAAGTCGGCCAACGGTGCGGTGTTGGCCTCATTGAGCCCGTTCTCGAATTCACTCCGGTTCCGGTCGGTGAGCCAGAAGCCGTGAACATGGTTGTCGACCAGCGCAACGGTCTCGAGCCGCTCGCGGAGTTCGCTTATCAAAGGCTCGGCGATCACAGACTCCAGGCCAGGCGGAACCTGTCGGTGAGCTGCTCCGGATCGAGATCCGCGTACTTCTCCATCTCATAGCCGCGTACCGCGACCAGCGCGTCGACGGCATCGTCACCGAGAATCGTGCGCAGCCGCTCCGAATCATCCAGGGCAGCAATGGCTTCGGACTGCCTGCCGGTGAGCTGCACCACACCGGCGGCCGCACGTTGCTGCGCGGAGAGGTGATGCGGATCCACGGTGATCTCGGCGGGCAGCATCGCATGCGTCTCGATGCCGTCCAATGCCAGTCCGAGGATGACCGCAGTGGCGAAATACGGGTTGGCCGAGGGGTCGATGATCTTCACCTCGACGTTGGCTCCGCGCGGATTGCCGTGGGTTGCAGGCAGGAAACGCACCGCCGCCTCACGGTTCTCGGTTCCCCAACATGCGTACGCACCGGCCCAGTTACCCGGCTTCATCCGGAGACCCGACACGATCGAACCGCACAGGGCGAGTTCGGTTTCCGGCAGAGCACGGACGATACCGCCGATCGCCGCAGCGCCCTCGCCGGTCAGCCCGTGCGGTCCGGCTCCGCCTGAGAAGACCGGTTGCTCGCCGCGCCACAACGAGAAGTGCTGGTGCGCACCATTACCCACGCTGCCGGCGAACGGGACCGGCGACAGCGAGACCCGCACCCCGTGCTTGCGGGCGACCCGGCTCAGCAGCACCCGGGCCAGGACCAGCTGGTCGGCGGCGGCCACCGCAGACCTCGGCGCAAGCGACAGCTCGAACTGGTTCACCCCGTACTCGGGGTGGAACTGTTCGAGTGCCACACCGGCATCGGTCATCGCCGCGATGACGTCGCGGACAAATCCCTCGTGCTCGAGAACCCCGGCCAGACCGTACTGGGCCCAGAAGTCACCTGGCAGGCGTTCACCGGTCGGGTCGACGAGCAGGAATTCGATCTCATGGCCGACCTTCGCCGCCAATCCGGCTGCGGCCAGACGGGATTCGACGCGGGCCAGGGTTCCCCGCGAACACGCTGGAATGGGGTTGCCGTCCTGATCGAAGAAGGACCCGGGCGCCCAGGCCAGTCCGTCGTCGATCACCCGCATCGCGGCAGGGTCGATGCGCACCCGCTGATCGCCGACCACGCTGATGGCGTCGGTGAAGGCGATTCCGGTCCGGTCGGCGGCGAACCCGTGCCATACCGGGCTGGCACCGAGACCCGGGTCGGCGAATGCCGACGCCCGGCCGCTGGGAACGGCCTTGGCCAGAGTCAGTCCGGACGGGGTGATGATCGTCCCGATGACCGTGCCGTCGGTGAATCCCGTCACGCCCCACCCCTGCTCGGCAGCGTGATCCGGCAGGCCTGACCGATATCGAGGGTTCGCAGCGTGCGTCCCATGGCTACCCACATCGCGCAGGACAGCGTGAGGTCGGCAAGCAGTTCGTCGGAGAAATGCTCGTGGCAGCGCTGCCAGAACGCCTCGTCGTCACGGAGTCGGGTGTGTTCGGTGGCGAACCGGTGCGCGAACTCAGCGGCCAGTCGCTCCTGCTCGGTGAAGCCCGGCCAGGTTCTCCACTGCAGAGCGTGGTCGTAGAGGTCCTCGTCCACGCCGGCGAGCGGGCCGTCGGCGTCGCGGGTGTTCACACACACCACGCACTCGTTGTCGTGCGCGATGACGATCCGGGCGATCTCACGGACCCGCATCGGCAGCCGGTTCCGGTTGTAGACGGCATGGGAGTAAGCCGCCATCGCCTTCCCGATCTCCGGCGACAGGGCGATCCAACCGGCCACATCATCGTCGGCGAAGTCTCCGATTCGGCTCATGCACCGATGGTACGAGGCCCGGCTTTTCTCGGACCGGAAGTCTGATTCACCCGCCGCGAGAAGCCCGGCCCGCCACCGGACAGGGGCGGGCCGGGCGACGTCAGACGAACGGGCAACGTTTGCCGACAGCAAAGTAATCTATCCCGTTCAGCGCCGACATATCTAGCCTGTTCACGCCAACATGGCCCCAATAGCAACGCAGGGTCTGTCAGCAAACCAAATCTTCTTCCGAACGACAGCACAGACCGGACCGCTGGTTGCTAAGAATAAATCATTCCGCTATTTTTGCTGCTCATGGGTACCGATACGCATGACGCCTGAATTAGCTCATTCTCTCGCGTCGATGCGACTTAAGCAGACGGCGGAGTTGCTGGCCTGGATGGCCGAGAACTTCGTCGATCCCGGCGCGCTGGCCCGAGCCCGGGATCACGTCACCGAAGCCCTGGGAATCGTCGAACGGCATCCCCTCTAACCGGTCCGGTCCCACTCCCGCTGGACCAGAATCCGGTGCGCGATCCGATCAATCGCCGCCTCCACCGCCACCCGGTCCGGACGGCCGGTGAAACCCGGCGAGGTCTCGAGTTTGTGCACGATGGCACCGACGATCGCCGCCGAGACCGCCTCGACCTCACCGCGCCCCTTCTGAGTCAGCCAGAACTCGTCCCCGGCCACCAGGGCGTGGCCTGTGGCGACCAGCCGGTCGAAGGTGGGCTCGAGCACCTCGCCCGGCACCCGCAACCTCGCGGCGATATCGGTCAGTTTCGCTGAGCCGAAGACCTGCTTGTTGCGGTAGATCTGCAGCAGGCCCCACACCGCGCCCACATCGAGGTCGCAACCCGACCGGTCGACCAGGGATCGCAATCGCAGGTCCGGGGAGGCCCGCATCATCCGGCCCACCGCGCCTTCGAGGATCTCCTCGGAGTTCTCCCCCGACGGCATGGCGAACCCCTCGCCGAGGTCCATTGCCGCGGTGTCCATTTCGCGCAGCGGAACCTCTTTGAGCATCAGCGCCAGTACGAACCCGACCAGTGCCACCGGCGCGGCATAGAGGAACACCTTGCTCAACGATGCGGCGTAGGCGTCGATGATGGGAGCCGCCATCTCGGCGGGCAGGCGATGCAATTCCTGCGGGGAACTCGCGGCCGACGGCGGGGCCCCACTCGCGGTCAGCGCCGGCCCGATCCGGACAGCCAGGAAATTGGCGAACAGGGATCCGAAAATCGCTGCGCCGAAGGAGCTTCCGATGGTCCGGAAGAATGTCACTCCCGAGGTCGCCACACCCAGATCTTCGAAATCGACGGTGTTCTGCACGGTGAGAATCAAGACCTGCATGCACAGGCCGATGCCGGTGCCGAGGATGAACAGGTCCAGCGACTGCCGCCAGATCGGGGTCGCGGCGTTCATCTGCGCCAGCATCAGGAAGGCGACCGCCATCACCGCCGTGCCGATCACCGGGAAGATCTTGTAGCGGCCGGTGCGGCCCACCAACGCGCCGCTGCCGATCGAGGTGATCAGCAGGCCGGCCACCATCGGCAGCGTCCGAATTCCTGAGGCGGTGGCCGAAACTCCGTCGACGAACTGCATGAAAGTGGGCAGAAAGGTCAACGCCCCCAGCATGGCGAACCCGACGACGAAGCTCAGTACGCAACAGACGGTGAAAACCGGACTGGCGAACAACCGGATGGGCAACACCGGTTCGCGGGCCCGCAGTTCGACCCGGACGAAGATCGCCAGCGCCAGCACGGAGGCGACGAACAGGCCGATGATCGCCGGCGACGACCACGGGTAGGTGGTTCCGCCCCAACTGGTGGCCAGGGTGAGCCCGGTGGCGCCCAGTCCGACGAACAGAATTCCCGGATAGTCGATCACCGGCCGGCCGGTACGGCCCAGGGACGGAATCGCCGCCGCCGCCACCAGAAGCACCACCACCGCCACCGGGATGTTGATCCAGAACGCCCAGCGCCAGGACAGGTGGTCGGTGAAGAATCCGCCGAGCAGCGGACCGATGACGGTGGTCACGCCGAAGACCGCACCGAGGGCACCCTGATAGCGGCCCCGTTCCCGCAGCGGGATCACTTCCCCGATCACCGCCATCGCGGTGACCATGATCGCGCCGCCGCCGATGCCCTGCAGCGTGCGCGAGGCCACCAGCATCGTCATCGAGGACGCCATTCCACACAGCACCGAGCCGACGAAGAAGAACAGGATCGAGGCTTCGAAGACCGCCTTGCGGCCGAACAGGTCGCCGAGCTTGCCGACGACGGCGGTGGCGATGGTGGAGGCGAGCAGGTAACTGGTGACCACCCAGGACTGGTGACCGGCTCCGCCCAGGTCAGCCACCACCGTCGGCAGCGCGGTGGCGACGATCGTCTGGTCCAGAGCCGCCAGCAGCATGCCGAGCAGCACCGCGAGGAAGACCAGGTTGCGGCGTTCCAGACTCACCTCTGAGTCCGGTGCCGCGACGGTCATCTGGAGGAGTCTTCCCGAAAGCCGCCCTGTCCACCCCGGCCGACCCGCCGAGGTGGACGGACCCATCGCTGTCTCCGGTTTACCGAAACACCCGACCAGCAAACTAATTCACACCCGTAACAACCAGTTCGATTCCCAAGAATTACCTGAGAGAAATGTCTCGTAGTGCAGCGATCCTGTGCTAGATTCACAGCTATCATTCCGCCGCAGGGTTTCTCAGTAACGACTAGCGACGGTCCGACGGGTTAGCGAAAGCAGGGCGGCATGCCGGCAAAGAGACGTGGAGCGCGGGTGGGCGCCGCGGCGTTCGTCCTTGGCGTCTCGCTGGCTGGGCCGCAGGCAACCGGGGTGGCCGCGGCCGACGGGACGGAGGCGGACTCCTCCGCGGTGACCGCCGGACCCGCGGCCCCGACCGGCCGCGCCGACGCAGGACGAACCGGTAGACCGGCCCGCCACACCAACAGGTCGGCTGCTTCTCCCTCCCAACACGGTGGCGAAGAGCCGTCCGGTGATCCGGCGTCCGGGGGCGCCGCACGGGGCGAGGCGAGGTCCGCCACGGGATCCCCTGCAGCGAAGGTCTCCCCCAGATCCGCGGCAGCGCATCATCAGGCAGTGCCGGGCACACCGGCCCCGCCCGCTGTCACGGCTGCGGCCGCATTGCCGGCAGCCGCCGTCGTCGCGCCTTCGCGAAGGGTCCGGGCGACCCATCCGGTGGGCGCCGGCCAGGCGGCCGTCCATCAGCTCTCCGGCACCCAGACCACTCAGGTTCCCGCACTCTACGGCTCCCAGACGGCAGCCGCCCCGGTCGCAGTGATGACCATCGCGGTGACCAATTTCTTCGACTCCGCCTCACACTGGCTCTCCGCCCTGCCGGCCAGTCCGATCGCCGACTTCCTGCAGGGCGCGCTGATGCTGGTGCGCCGAACCGTGCTCAGCCTGATGCCGTCGGCGAGCGCCGGCCAGATCGGCGGACCGACCCAGGCCACGCCGTATCTCACCGATCAGGAATTGCGCGACTATCTTTTGTCCCTGGCCCACCAGCAGTATGCAGGGCAGTTCGGCCAGACCGTTCCGGTCTACGACTACTACCCGTACCCGGTGTACAAGCTCGATGACGCGACCGGCACCACATCGGGAACCAATACCCAGGTCGATGGTGTCGACGAGGCGGACTTCGTCGAGACCGACGGGCACTACGTGTATGTGGCGCGCAACAACGCGCTGACCATCCTCACCGGATCGACGATCAGCTCGCAGACGTCGTTGTCCGGCAACGTCGTCGGTTCCTACCTCGACGGTGACCGGCTGACCGTGATCACCCAGACCGGCGGCGGTTGGTACGGGCCGATGGTCAAGATGGCGCCCGGGGCGTTCTGGAATTACAACCCGCAGACCACCGTCACGGTCTACGACCTCACCGATCGCACCGCGCCGACGGTGGCCGTCCAGACGGTGTTCGATGGCGCCTATCGTGATTCACGGGCCGTCGACGGCAACGTCTACCTCGTTCTGGACCGCAACCTGAATCTTCCGGCACCCGAATACACCGATGAGCCGGTCACCCGCACCGACCTTCGTGACGACTCCGGTGTCATCGCCTACCGCACCTACGAGACCTGGGATCACTATGTCTCCCGGGTAGGCGGTCAGATCGACACCTTGGCCTTGCCGCACGCGTACGCCGTGGATGCCGACGGCACCACGGTGGACCTCGGCGTGATCGCCGGCGGCGGAGATGTCGTACGACCCCGCAGCGGTGATCAGCCGTCCATGATCACGGTGGTGTCGGTCGATTCGCACGGCGACCCGGGATCGGCCGGGTCGGGATTCGCCGACAGCGTTGCCACGTTCGCGACGGCCAACAGCAACACCGTCTACATGACGACCGACGCGCTGTACGTGGCGACCGCACAGGACAGCTATTCCGATTTCGGTTCCTCCACCGACACCCGGATCGACCGCTTCACCGTCAACGGGACCGAAGTCGGTTGGCAGGCAAGCGGACTCGTCACGGGCACGCTCATCAATCAGTTCGCCATGGACGAGCAGGACGGCTACCTGCGGGTGGCCACGCACAACTGGAGCTCTCAGTTCGCCGGCGGCACCTGGGCCACCGTCAACGACAGCGGGGTGTACGTGCTGGACACCGCCGGGGACACTCTCGACGTGGTGGGCAGCGTGACGGGCCTGGCCCCCGGCGAGCAGTTGTACTCGGTCCGCTTCGACGGCGACAAGGCCTACCTGGTCACCTTCCTGCGCACAGATCCGCTCTTCGTCGTCGACCTCACGGATCCGACGGCACCGGCGGTGGAGGGCGAACTGGTGATCCCCGGATTCTCCAACTACCTGCAGTCCGTCGGCGACGGACTGCTGCTCGGAATCGGCCAGGAGCGTGAAGCCGGCACCTGGAACACCCGGTTGCACGTCTCGCTGTTCGACGTGAGCAACGGCAGCGCCCCGATCCAGATCGACCGGCAGGTACTCGACGAGACCGCCCAGTGGTCCGGCTCCGACGCGCAGTTCGATTCCCACGCGCTGCTGTACTCGGCCGGGGACGGCCTGCTGGTGGTGCCGGTCAGCGGTGGCGGGTACGACGCGAGCAGCGGTGAGTACCACTACGAGAACCTGCTCTCGGTGATGCGGGTCGATTCCGGCGGCATCCATGTGATCGGCCAGATCCGGACTGATCAGCCGGTGCTGCGGACGGTCCGGATCGGTGATGTCATTTACGCGGTCTCCGATGATCAGGTGACGGCCTACAGCCTGACCGACCTGTCCGAGATCAGCCGCACGCCGCTGGGAACGACGTCGACCCCGGAACCGCTCTACGTTTTCTAGAACGGCGAGTTCTAGGCCCTGCGTCCGCGGTGGAAGTCGGCGAGCGCCTCGGCGTTGGCCTGCGCACCCATCAATTCGGCGAAGTAGGCATCCTCACGGGACCGCGCTTCGGCGATCGCACGCCGGTTCGGTTCCATGATGGTCTCCTTGACCGCCATCAGGCTTGAAATCGGCCGGGAGGCAAGCACTTCGGCGTGCCGTCGGGTTTCAGCGAGCAGATCGTCGGGTTCGCAGACCTTCCAGACCAGGCCCATCCGCAACGCCTCGGCGGCGTCCACCCATTCCGAGGACATCAGCAGCCAGGCTGCGTTCTGTCGCCCCAGCAACGCCGGGAGCAGATACGACGAGGCGGCTTCCGGGGCCACACCCAGACTGGTGAACGGGCACTTGAGTTTCGCGGTGCTGGCCATGAAGGCCAGATCGGCGAAACCGAGGATGGTGGCGCCGATGCCCAGCCCCAGTCCGTTGACCGCGCAGATGAGCGGTTTCGGGAAGGAACTGAGCGCGTCGATCAGACCTGGGAAGCCGTGCCTGCCGGCGACGAAACCCTCCGGATCGGTGATCCGGGCCTGCATGTCGGTGAGATCCTGTCCTGCGCTGAACGCCCGTCCGCTTCCGGTGATCACCACCACCGCGATCTCCGGGTCCGCGGCGGCGGCTCCAAGCGCGTCGGCGGTGGCGTCATAGAGCGCTTCGTCGAAGGCGTTGAGCGCATCCGGCCGGTTCAACGTCAGCGTGCGGATCCGGTTCTCGTCGGCGATCAGCAGGGTCACGAAGATCAGCCTAGGACGCGAATCGCTCGTCGATGTGGCGCATCCGGATGTCGAGCAACTGCTCGACGATGTCGTCGGCCAATGGCGCCGCGGCGGTGAAGCGCAGGGTCCCCGAACTTCGGGAGTAGCCGGCGAGCCGGTCGCCCAGTACTTCAAGGACACTGCCGCTGAACGGGTACCAGGCGATGTGGCTCTTGCGGACCACGACGGCGGCAACCGGCACTCCGCGGTAGGTGTAGCACGGCATGGCGTATTTGGTGGCCTGACCAACCGCCGGGATCCGTCCGCCGATCAACCGGTGCAACCGGGACAACTCGGTGCGCTCGGGACCGTCCGGCAGCGACGCGACGTAGTCGTCCACGTCACCCATGGACCGCTACCCGTCGGACCGGAACGGATTGCGGAACACGTAGCGCCCGGTGGGCACGGTGTCGACGTTCTGGTTGGCGCCGAAGGCCGCGGTGCTGGCCACCATCCGGCCCATCCGGTCGGCGAGTTCGGCGTCATCGGCCGCCCCGAAGAACGCGTGCAGACTCTGCACCGCCTCGATCGGGAAGAGTTCCTCGACGATCGCCGACAGCGCCGCTGCTCCGTCGGTCAGCTCCCGCACCACACGGTTCTGCACGTAGCCGAACGTCGACTGGGTCGCGATGGCCACCGGCGTGTGGTCGCGCTGCCAGCGGGTCAGCCAGGTCGCCTCGTCGAGTTCGTCGGGCCGGCGCAGCAGTGCGACATTCGCCAGGCCGGGCACCCGCTGTCCGGGCCGGCTCTCCGGCGGCGGCAGCGGGGCCGACTCGGTCACCAGGTAGGCGTCCACCCGATCCGCAAGCGGGGCAAGAATTTTCAGCGCCTGCTGGATCTGCTCGCCGTAGTGCTGCTGCGTCCAGAGGCTGACGAAACCCTGCACCGGCGGGTCCAGCGTCGTCAGGGTCATCAACGAGTCTCGGACCTCGGCGTCGCGGACGTTGACCGTCACCCCCGGAAGATCCAGCGCCAGCAGTGCCTCGGCCACCGGCCCGCGCATCCGCCCCACCCAGTCGTCGTCGCTCCGGTCGGCCCGCAAGGTGACGATCACTTTTTCCATCAGCTCTCCTCGTCGCGCAGCCAACGCGGAAGGATGAACACACCCTCGGCTTCCACGGTGATTCCCTCGGGGTCAGCGATATACCCAGAGCAATAGGTCTTCACACCGTCGGTGCGGGTCCGGACGGCCTCGGCACGAAGCGGACCCAACGGAGTGGCGCGCAGATAGCGCACGGTGATGGTGCCGGTGAAGCGCGGTTTGCGGTCCAGGCTGGCCGACTCCCCGAGAACGTGATCCAGGATCAGCGCCGACACTCCGCCGTGCACATGCCCGGGCGGACCCTCGTAGGCGGCACCGAGATGGAACTCGGCCGCAACCCGGCCGGACTCGTCGACACCGGTGACGAGCGGCGGCGCCAGTGCGTTGCGGACTCCGATGACCGCGTTGCCCCAGCCGACGCTCTCCCCCGATGCCGTGTGCCGGACGCCGAAGGCCCCGGCGATCTGGCGGCTGCGCAATCGGGCGACGGCGGCGTCGATGTCACGTTTGACCTCCGCGACGGTCTCCGCGTCGGCCTCGGTGCGGATGGTGGCGTCGACGAGTTCGCGGACCGACTGCGCCAGTGGTTCGTAAATCCCGCGAAGTCGGGCGACTTCCTCACGCGACCAGTCCTCGACGGTGAACTCCAGCACCCCTGCACGCTAGATCACGTCGGGTCCGGCGCTGCGTAGAGTTCACCAACATGAACGGGCCCGACTGGGTGCGCCACGCGATCTGGTGGCATGTCTACCCCCTGGGCTTCGTCGGCGCCTTCCCGGCCGACCCGGTCCCCGCCGCCGCCGAGCACCGGTTGTCCCGCATCGTCGACTGGCTCGACCACGCCGTGCAGTTGGGCGCCTCCGGTATCGCCCTGGGTCCGGTGTTCGCCTCCCGGACCCACGGTTACGACACCACCGACCACCACCACATCGACCCGCGCCTGGGCGATGACGCCGACTTCGACCGGCTGATCGAGGAAGCCCACCGGCGCGGCCTGCGGGTCCTGCTCGACGGGGTGTTCAACCACGTCGGAACCGACTTCCCCCGCTACCGAGAGGCCCTCGAGGACGACCCCGACGCCCGAAGTTGGTTCCACGGCCGGCCCGGCCGCTTCCACACCTTCGAGGGCCACCCCGACCTGATCACCCTCAATCACCGAAACCCGGCCGTCGCCGACTACGTCGCCGAGGTGATGTCGCACTGGCTGTCCCGGGGCGCGGACGGGTGGCGCCTCGACGCCGCCTACGCCGTGCCCGGCGAGTTCTGGGACCGGGTGCTGCCGCGGGTGCGGGAAACCCACCCGGACGCCTGGTTCGTCGCCGAGGTGATCCACGGCGACTATCCCGCCTTCGTCGCCGAATCAGGCGTGGACTCAGTCACCCAGTACGAACTCTGGAAGGCGATCTGGAGCAGTCTCAACGATGGCAACTTCCATGAACTCGACTGGGCGTTACAGCGGCACAACGGATTTCAGGACACCTTCGCCCCGCTGACCTTCGTCGGCAATCACGACGTCACCCGCATCGCCAGCCGGCTGAACCGTGCCGAGCATCTCGCGCAGGCATTGGTGCTGCTGTTCACCGTCGGTGGGGTGCCGAGTGTCTACGCCGGCGACGAGTTCGGCTACGCCGGCGTCAAGGAGGATCGAGCCGGCGGCGACGACGCCGTGCGCCCGGAGTTCGGTCCGCCCGGTGAGTACGGCGACATCGACGTATTGAACCTGCACCGCTATCTGATCGGACTGCGCCGTCGGCACCCGTGGCTGTTCGAGGCGCGCTCGACCGCACTGCTGCTCGAGAACACCCGCTACGTCTACGAGAGCCGGTGCGGTGACGACGCATTGATCGTCGCACTGAACCTGAGCGACGAGTCGATGTCAGTCCCGGTGGCAGATCTGACCGGGCGCCCAGCCGAGATCGTCGCGGGCAGCGGAGCACCGCCTTCTGAATTGCTGAGCCGCGCTGAAGTGCCTGCACACGGGTGGGCCATCCTCAAACCGACCTGAGCAGTTCCAGGGTCAGCTCGTCGGGTTGGCCGCCGTAGTACCGGTCGAGCACGGCCTGGAACACCTCACCATCCTCAGCCGCCGCCAGGAACAGCGTCATCGAGGACCGCAACTTCATGGCGTCGACGGGGCCCATGATCTCCTCGATCGGCTGCGTCCCGACGTTGTCCACCAAAATCTGCGCGCATTCGTACAGCCGGGGCGCCAGCACCGGGTGCCCCAGGTAGGCGCGGGCCTCGTCGGGGGAACCGATCCCGTAATGCTTCGCGGTCGCGCTGCGGCCCAGAGCCGTCAACTGGGGAAAGATGAACCACATCCAGTGCGTGCGCTTATGCCCGGCCTGCATTTCACGGCGCACGTCGTCATATACCGCCGCCTGCGCGTCGACGAAACGCTGCAGGTTATCGGGGTCGGCCACCCCCGACAAGTTACCCTCGGCGTGATCTAGGAGAGGAACTCGATGTCGGCACCGCAAGGGTCCACACTCGCCGAACGGTTGCGGCGCCGGAAGGCCAAGCGCAGCCTGTTCCAGCGGGTCAGCATCCAGTCGAAACTGATGCTGATGCTGCTCACCATGAGCGTGCTGGCCACCGCGATCGCCGGCGGCATCGGATTCCAGTCCGGCCGCAGCTCGCTCCGCGCGGCCGGCTTCGACCAGCTCATCGGCATCCGGGAGGCCCAGTCCCGGGTCCTGGAGATGGGCCTCTCGGACATCAACAGCTCGCTGCTCATCTACTCCCGCGGCGAGACCGTCGCCGGGGCGATGGGGGCCTTCAACGCCGCCTTCGATCAGCTTCACGACGCCACCATCAGCCCACAGGACAGCCAGGCCCTGGTCGATTATTACGCCGCACGCTTCCGCACCGCCGATAACGGGCGCCTCGACATCAACGCGCTGGTGCCCACCTCGAACGCCGCCCGGTACCTGCAGTCGCGCTACACCGTCGCGAACCCGAACCGCGACGCCGCGGTCAAGGTCGACGACGCGCGCGACAACAGCGCGTGGTCGGTGGTCAACGCCCGCTACAACCCGTACTTCCGGGAGATCGTCACCCGGATGGGCTTCCACGACGCCTTCCTGATCAACCCCCGCGGCGACGTCGTCTACACCGCCTACAAGGGCGTGGAGCTCGGCACCAACATCCTCACCGGGCCCTATCGGGGCCAGGGCCGTCTGCCCGATGCCTTCCAGAAGGCGATGGCGTCCAACGAGGTCGACTACGCCGCCAGCACCGACTTCGCCGAGTACCTGCCCTCCGGTCAGCCGACCGCCTGGATGCTGGTGCCGATCGGGCCGCCCGGGCGGGCGTCGGGTGTCATGGCGGTCGAATACCCCGCTTCTCTGGTGAGCAAGCTGATGACGGCCGATCGCCAGTGGCAACGCTCCGGGATGGGCAGGACCGGCGAGACGTACGTGGTCGGCATGGACGACCTGATGCGGTCGGACTCGCGACTGTTCCTCCAGGATCCGGATGCCTACAAGCGCGACGTCGTCGCGGCGGGCACCCCACCCGACGTCGCCGAGCACGCGATCAAACAGGGCACCACCGTGCTGGTCCAACCGGTGGGCACCAAGGCCACCGAAGCCGCCCAGCGCGGCGAGACCGGAACCACGATCGCCACCGACTATCTGGGCCATCGCGCACTACAGGCCTACGCGCCGGTGAACCTCAAGGGCCTGAACTGGGTGGTCGTCGCCTCAGTCGACTCCGAAGAGGCATTCGCCCCCGAACGCAACTTCGCCCACCGGCTGGTCCGGTCCACCGTGCTGATCATCTTCATCGGCTGCATCCTCGCGATGCTGTGGTCGCGGTTGTTCGTCCGCCCGATCAAGCGGCTCGAGCAGGGCGCGGAACAGATCAGCACCGGCAACTACAACGTCGCGATTCCGGTGACCACCGGCGATGAATTCGGTGACCTCACAGCTGCTTTCAACGACATGAGTCAGAACCTCGCGGTCAAGGACCAGCTACTGACCCAGCAACGCGAGGAGAATGACAAGCTGCTGATGTCGCTGATGCCGGAGTCTGTTGTGGAGCGCTATCGCGAGGGCACAGACGCCGTCGCCGAGGAGCACCAGGACGTCACCGTCATCTACGCGGACATCGTGGGCCTGGACGAAATCTCCGTCGACCTCGAGGCATCGGAATCACTGGAGATCATCAACAAACTCATGCGCCAGTTCGACGCGGCCGCTGAGACCCACGGTGTCGAACGGGTGCGCAACACCCACAACGGCTATCTGGCCAGCTGCGGGCTGACCGTGCCACGCCTGGACAACATCCACCGCACGGTGGACTTCGCCTTGGACATGCAGCGCATCATCGACCGGTTCAACACCGAGACCGGCCACCACATCCTGCTGCGCGCAGGTATCGACACCGGGTCGGTGACCAGCGGACTGGTCGGCCGCGCCGGCCTCATCTACGACCTGTGGGGCGGGTCGGTGCACCTGGCCTCGAAGATGCGGCGCGGCACGAACCAGCCGGGCATCTACGTCAGCGAAGGCGTCTACGACGCCACCCGCGACACCCGGCACTACACGCCGGCCGGCAACATCACGATCGACGACCGGGAACAGCCCACCTGGCGGCTCGACGAGGATCTCTCATGAGAGATCCTCGCGACAGCGGAAGCGGATCTCTGACGAGAGATCTCGGATGAGCATCCTGACCACGCCGTGGTTCTACTGGTCGGTCGTCCTGGCGATCGGGCTGCCCACGGCGCTGGTGCTGCTGACCGAGTTGCAGCACTCGCTGGAACGCAAGGGCAACTTCCTGGCCCGCCCGGTCAATCTGTTGCGCACGTTCATCGTCCCGCTGGGCGCACTGCTGATCATGCTCACCAAGACCACGGGTCTGCCGGTGCAGACCAGCGGTGTCCGCATCCTCGCGACGGTCTTCGGCGTCTTCATCCTGATCATGGTGCTGTCCGGGGTCAGCGCAACGGTCTTCGAGAGTGCCCCGGCCGGCAGCTGGCGTCGCCGGATGCCGTCGATCTTCATCGACGTCGCCCGCTTCGCGATCATCGCGATCGGCGTGGCGATGATCTTCGCTTACGTCTGGGGCGCCAACGTCGGCGGTCTGTTCACCGCTCTCGGCATCAGCTCGATCGTGCTGGGCCTGACGCTGCAGAACTCGGTGGGGCAGATCATCTCGGGCCTGCTACTGCTCTTCGAGCAGCCGTTCCAGATGGGCGACTGGGTGGAGACCACCTCGGCGAAAGGCCGAGTGACCGAGGTGAACTGGCGGGCCACCCACATCAACACCGGCAGCGGCCTGGAGATCATCCCGAACTCGGTGCTGGCGGGCCAGGCTTTCGCCAACCTCAGCCGGCCGGCCGGCGGCCACACCATCACCATCACCGCGAAGTTCTCCGGGGCGGACGCCCCCGACGCGGTGTGCGGGTTGCTCACCGGCGTCGCCGCGGACCTTCCGCATCTGCATCCGGACTCCCGGCCGATCGCCTCGGCGACCAGCAGCACCGACTACAGCATCACCATCCCGGTCCGCTCGCCCGCCGACGACCTGGAGGCACGATCGACCTTCCAGCGCTGGCTCTGGTACGCGTCGCGACGTGCCGGTCTGCGACTCGACGGACTCGAGGACGACTTCTCCACGCCCGCCCGCAGGGTGGATGGGCTCCGCAAGATCGCACCGATCCTGCGGGCCAGCAGTTCCGAACTGGAGAGCCTGCTCCCCTCCGTCACGGTGACGCGGTTCGGCGCCGATGAAGTGATGCAACACAGCGGCGACATACCCGCCGGAATGTCGTTTGTCGTCAAGGGCCGGGTGCGACTTGTCGTGATGGGCAAGGACGGCAGCGTCGTACCGTTGGGCACGCTGCACGAAGGTGACTTCCTCGGGCAGACGGCACTGACCCGCGAGCCGGTCAACGGCAGCGCCTACGCCGTTGGCGAGGTGACCGTTCTGCAGATACCCCGGGACACTTTGGAGCACTTGGTGTTTCGTAAGCCTGAGCTCCTGGCCGACCTCAGCCAGGCGATCGACGAACGGCGAACCCGTGCTCGCGACATGGCCATCGCGGCCGACAAGAAGATCGCTGAGGCCGATGCCGGCGAATCCGACAGCGAGATCGACGCCGACTGACGCGGAAGTGTCTCACCGCGTGATCTGATCGTTGCCCAACTGCGACTTGGCGCACCGTGGCGCGTCGCGGACCGTTGCGTTGCGCGGTGTTTGACTTCCTCATGCAGTCAGCGATGGCTGCTGACGTACACGAACAAAATGGTGATGGGAGTCCTCATGAAATTGGTCGAGAAGTTGCGAGGCAGGTGGGCCCGGCGAATCACTGCGGTCGCCGCAGCCGCACTGACTCTGCCCGGCCTGGTCGGTGTTGCCGGCGGTTCCGCGACCGCCTCGGCGTTCTCGCGCCCCGGCCTTCCGGTGCTCTACTTGGATGTTCCGTCGGCGGCGATGAACCGCAACATCCGCATCCAGTTCCAGGGTGGCGGCCAGCACGCCGTCTACCTGATGGACGGCCTGCGCGCGCAGGATGACTACAGCGGCTGGGACATCAACACCCCGGCCTTCGAGTGGACGCTGAACTCGGGGCTCTCGACGGTCATGCCGGTCGGCGGCCAGTCCAGCTTCTACACCGACTGGTACCAGCCCTCGCAGGGCAACGGTCAGAACTACACCTACAAGTGGGAAACGTTCATGACCCAGGAACTGCCGGCATACCTGCAGGCCACCCAGGGCGTGAACCCCAACGGCAACGCCGTGGTCGGTCTGTCGATGGCCGGCAGCGCCGCGCTGACCTACGCGATCTACTACCCGCAGAAGTACATCTACGCGTCCTCGCTGTCGGGCTTCCTGAACCCGTCCGAGGGCTGGTGGCCGATGCTGATCGGTCTGGCGATGAACGACGCCGGCGGCTTCAACGCGCAGAGCATGTGGGGTCCCTCGTCGGATCCGGCGTGGCGGCGTAACGACCCGATGGTCAACATCAATCAGCTGGTCGCCAACAACACCCGCCTCTGGATCTACTGCGGCACCGGTACGCCGTCGGATCTGGACACCTCGGGCGGTGGCGGCAACCTGATGGCCGCGCAGTTCCTGGAAGGCTTCACGTTGCGTACCAACAAGACCTTCATGGACAACTACCTGGCCGCAGGCGGGAAGAACGGTGTGTTCAACTTCCCGGCGAACGGCACACACAGCTGGGGTTACTGGGGTTCCCAGCTGCAGCAGATGATCCCCGATATGCAACGGGTCCTCGGCGCTACCCCATCCGGCGCCTAGAGAATCCGTAGAACAGAAGGCCTGTCGCCCCCCGGGGCGGCAGGCCTTCTGCTATTTCGGGGCTAGACGAGTTCGGCGCGTCCGTCGGCGTGCACCTTGACCTTCGCGCCGGCGATGTCGCGCTCCAGGGTTGCCGCCGCGGCGCCGGGATCGTCGATCAACGCCATCGCGCGGGCGGCGTCGGGTGTGCGCACCGCAAGGAAAGTCTTCTCCGGGCTTCCATCCCGATCGAAGGCCGTGGTCCAGGAATCCACCGTGCCGAGGCCCTCCCACTCGACCAGGGCGGTTCGGGTCGGCTCCCGGTCGACCTCGGACTGGACGTCCTCCCAACGGAACGCGGCCGGCGGCGGTGTGGTGCTGTACACCCCGAAGCTGTGCTTGGTGAGATAGCCGCCGTTGGCGGTGATGAGCCCGTGAGAACCCGGTTTGGCGCGCAGGAGTTCTGCCATCGTCGCGATGGAGTGCGTCACGTAGTTGTTCCACGGTCCGCCGGCGAAGGTCAGGCCACCGGTCACGGTCAGCGGGCGGTCGGCGTCGCCGATCGGCAGGCCGAGTTCCCGAGCTGCCACCTGAACCGCGGAGGGGAAACACGAGTAGATGTCGATGAAATCCAGGTCGTCGGCGTCCACCCCGGCCAGTTCCAGAACGCGCCTGCCACCGATCCGGATCGCCGGCGACCGATGCAACTCGTCTCGTTCACCGATGATGTAGGTGTCGTGGGAGTCGGTGCCCGCATACGGGAAAACCCAAGTGTCTCTGGGGATCTGCAGATATTCGGCCTTGGACACCGAACACAGCAACACCGCCGCGCCCTGATCCACCATGTTGTTGGAGTTCATCAGCTTGGGGTACGGCCAGCTGATCATCCGGTTCTCCGGACCGGGCTGCCAGATCTGTTCGGCACTGATCGCCTCACGGCTCCAGGCGTGCGGGTTGGCCCGCGCCACCGCACTGAACTCAGCCCACAGTTCGCCGATGCGGCGGCGGTGTTCATCGGATGACTCGCCGTTGGCCACCCGCAGCGCTTCCTCGAAGAGCGGGTAGACGAACGACGGCCGGTCCAGTCCGATCCGGTCCTCGCCGGGCCCGGACATCGGCACCTTCTCCTCGCCGCCCGGCGGAACCGGAACGGACTCGTCCTGCTTGGTCCAGTCCGGCCTGATCCCCCTGGCCCGCAGCCGCATCCGGGTTCGCCAGGTCTCGGCGCCCGCCAGCAGAACCGCGTCTGCGCGGCCGGCCTGGATGTCCACGCAGGCCTGATTGAGCAGTGATTGCGGGGTGTTGCCCCCGATGCCGCTGTAGCGGGTCCTCGCATCGGCCGCACCGATCAGCCCGGCCAGCAGCAGGCCCGGATCGCGGTAGCGCCAGGACAACAGGTTGACCACGCGCACCGAGTCCACCGCCTGCAGGACCCGGGGATCGGCGGCCTCCCGGGCCGCGGCCGCCATCAGGTCGACGGGTTCGGTGTCCGAAGACTCCTCGCGCTGGTTGACCTGACCCACGCCGACGAGAACCGGGGTTCGGGGATCCAGCGTCATCCGCGCTCCATTCAGACTTGTTGACACCCGTCAAAACCTAGCACCACGCCGGTGACCTGCCGTCCGGCAAACTGCGGCCATTGCTCGATCAGCTGTGTATGGTGGTCAAACCGCACAGAAAAGGAGTCTCAGTGACCTCGAACGGCAAGCCAGAGTTCAAGGGTGTCATCAAGCTTGATGTCCGCGATTCGACGCCGGACTGGGGACCTTACGAACTCACCAGGGCGCCCGAGGGGTCACCGAACATTCTGATCGTGCTCTACGACGACACCGGCCTGGCGGCCTGGTCGCCGTACGGCGGCGGGATCAACATGCCGACGCTGGACCGGCTGGCCGGCAACGGCGTCTCCTACACCCAGTGGCACACCACCGCACTGTGCTCCCCCACCCGGTCGACCTTCCTGACCGGACGCAACCATCACGTGAATCGATCCGCGGCGATCACCGAGGGCTCCAACGGCTTCCCCGGCGCGGCCGGCCGGCTGCCTGCCGAGTGCGCGACCATCGGGCAGATCCTGCAGGACAACGGCTACAGCACCTTCTGGATCGGAAAGAACCACAACGTCCCCGAGGAGGACATCTCCGCCGGCGGCAGCCGCTCGGAGTGGCCGCTGTCCAAGGGCTTCGACCGGTTCTACGGCTTCCTGGGCGGTGAGACCAACAACTGGTACCCCGACCTGGTCGAGGACAACCGCTTCATCGAGGCGCCCTACTCACCGGAGGAGGGCTACCACCTGTCCAAGGACCTCGCCGATCAGGCGCTGCGGATGCTTCGCGACCAGCACTCGGCCACCCCGTCCAAGCCCTGGTACATGTGGTTCTGCCCCGGCGCCAACCACGCCCCGCACCATGCGCCCGAGGAGTACATCGCCAAGTACAAGGGCAAGTTCGACGACGGCTACGAGGCCTACCGGGAGTGGGTGCTGGCGCGGATGATCGAGCGCGGGGTGATGCCGGCGGGCACCGAACTGACCCCGCTGAACCCGATGCCCGAAGACGTGGCCAACGAGGTCGACTTCGTGCGGCCGTGGGCCGAGCTCAACGACGACGAGCGCAAGCTGTTCGCCCGGATGGCCGAGGTGTTCGCCGGCTTCTCGGAGTACACCGACGTGCAGGTCGGCCGGATCGTCGACTACCTCGAGCAGACCGGACAGTTGGACAACACGCTCATCTTCTACTGCGCCGACAACGGCGCCTCCGGCGAGGGCTCACCGAACGGTTCGGTCAACGAGAACAAGTTCTTCAACGGCTACCCCGACGAACTGTCCGAGAACATGCAGTACCTGGACACCCTGGGCAGCCCGGAGACCTACAACCACTACCCGACCGGCTGGGCGGCGGCGTTCTCCACCCCCTTCCCGATGTTCAAGCGCTACGCCCAGTACTCCGGCGGCACCTGCGATCCGCTGGTGATCCACTGGCCCAAGGGCATCAAGGCCAAGGGCGAGATGCGCCACCAGTACCACCACTCCACCGACATCGTGCCGACCATCCTCGATGTCACCGGCTTGGAGATGCCGAAGGTCTACCGCGGCGTGGAGCAGTACCCGCTCAACGGTGTGTCGATGCGCTACAGCTTCGATGCCGCGGACGCGCCGACCGAGAAGAAGCGTCAGTACTACGCGATGCTCGGCACCCGCGGACTGTGGCAGGACGGCTGGAAGGCCTCGGCGTTGCATGCGCCGATCAGCGGTAAGGGTCACTTCGACCAGGACAAGTGGGAACTGTTCCACGTCGACGAGGACCGCGCAGAGTCGAAGAATCTCGCTGCCGAGCACCCGGAGAAGCTGGTCAGCGAGC
>NZ_JAFMJZ010000048.1 GCF_017853185.1 Mycolicibacterium sp. | reverse complement strand
AGAAACGAGACACCCCAACAGGGCCTACTCCCCCGGTCTATCGGCCCAGGTCGCGGTGTCTCGTTTCTTGTCTCACACGGCGTGTCTCAGATCCTTGATGTCGGTGGGCAATGAGACAGTCGCCGGTATGGCGACGATCCTGGGTTATGCACGGGTCAGTACCACCGGCCAAGACCTCGACGCGCAACTGGCCGCGCTCACTGCCGCCGGGGTCGACGCCGAGCGGATCTACACCGACAAACTCTCCGGGTCAGCCAAGGTGGAACGTCCTGGTTTGGCTGCGCTACTCGATTACGCCCGCCCTGGTGACACCGTGGTAGTCACCGCGATCGACCGACTCGGCCGGTCGGTCGCTGAAGTCACCCGTACCATCGCCGAACTCGGTGAGCGGCGAATCTTGTTGCGCGCCTTACGCGAAGGCATCGACACCGCCACCCCTACCGGCCGGGCCGTGGCTGCGATTATGGCGACGTTGGCTGAACTGGAACTTGAACTCGGCCGGGAACGGCGTGCCGCATCGCGGGAATCCCGGCGGTCGCGAAGCCTGCCAGCCACCAAGCCGCACAAGCTCAGTGCCGATCGTCAACAGCTGTTGCATCGCCTGGCTGCTACCGGTGAGCCTGTCCGAGAATTGGCCTCTGCCTTCGGGATTAGTCGGGCAACGGCATACCGCTACTTGGCTTCCCCGCCCCCTGCTGCACCGCAGTAACGGGCGGATGCCGGGTTGGGTTAGCCCCAGAAGATCCCAGTGGAGTCGCGGTCGATCTCGGCGAGCAGGTCCTCGACATGTGGCGAGGGCGTAACCAAGTCATAGAGGTGGAAGCGTAGGTTGCGGTCGCGCCAGTACAACGTCCACGACTTGGTGGCCGCGGTGTAACGCAGACGTGCGATCGGGACGCTGCTCCATTCTGGACCGAAGTCCTCACGCCAGGGTGCTCGGCGCTCAATGAGCGTGAGATGTCTTGGGGCTATGGCGCATTCGACGCGTACTTGATGGCGTGCATGCTCAGGCACCCGTGCTGCACACCACCGCTGCACTCGCGCGACATCAAGGTCTAGCAAGGCCACAGCGTCACCTGCCGGTGAGGGTTTGGGCTGCGGCGTTGAGTGCGTCGAACGCGGAATCGAGGCGACGCTGGCGGCGTCGATTGGTTTCGTGGTTGGCTTCGGCGGCCACGCCGCCGATCAGTTCTTCAAGGTCGCCTTCGCTGGCGTGCAGGACGGCGCCGCCGTGGTGGGCGTGCATGCTGAACACCAGCCGTTCACAGTCGGGGTCGAGCAACATTAGCTCGCGCAGCGCGGTGGCCACCTCATCGGTGATGTTGATTTCGTTAACCGTCCCCACCGCGGTGAGGCGTCGTCGTCGCAGGTCATAGGGCGAGCCTTCCCAGTTGCTGATGACTCCCTCGTCGGCGCACACGTTGCACCGCCACTGAATCGGTGCTGGCGGTTGTTGCCGCACGATGGTGATCCGCCCTGGACAGGGTCGGCGGCCCGGTCGCCGCCGACACGGCAGCGCGCTGGTCCACCAATCACCGACGCGCTCATCGCCGGCGGTGGCTGCCCGCACGATGTTGCCGAAGTGCTGCGCTAACCGCCACGCGGGAGCAGGGGCGCCGTCAGACAAGTCCAGGAAATGGTTCAGGTCGCTGACCAACATTCCGCAGAACCATACCGGCCGGGTGGACGTGGCAGGAGACGCCGCGGACGGTGGGTACCGTCTCGTTGTGGGAACCAAGGCTGAGCGCCAAGCTGCCAGGAAAGCGGTTTCCGACTATCACGAAGCGCAGCTGGGTGAACTCATCGAACATGTTGCGATGGCGATCGACCGCTACCGCACCGGCGAGGTCGACGCCTACACCGTCGACGAAACGATCCACCACTACCATCGGGCAGCTCGTGAGCTGTGGAAATTCTGCTGGTCCGGCGGTGGAACACATCTTGAGATGATCGCTGCCATCCTCGATCAGAGGACCACCGATGGTGAAGCTATCAACTGGTGGGAGCGCGTCTCACCACGACAACCGCACTGAATCCCTTGAGGCCGCGCCAGCAGCTCGTATGCGTCGGGGGATGTAGTCAGGCCGCGGTGTGGTCGACGTGGTCGAGTTTTTCGGCGATCCAGACTTCGTGCCGTAGCCAATCCTCACGCACTGGAATGTATCGCGAACCCCCGACAGGGTGACGTTGCCGCCGGACACAGCAACCTTTACATGACCGACCTGCGAAAATGTTGATCAGCGCGGAGGGTCTCGCGAACGATCGTTTCCGATCCAACCCCGGACAGATCGATAAACCGGGGACTACCCCGTATCCGTTGGTTTTTCGGGCGATTACTACCGGAAAACGCCGAGATCGGCGGCCGTCGCCGTAGCGACTACTCCGGAGCAACCTCGGGCTCAGTCAGAACCGCCTCGTAATCTCGGCCGCCATAGAAGACGCCAACGATCAACACGCACTCGCTGATAACGGCGAACGCAACGACCAATCGTCGCTTGTAGCCGATTACCCGAAGCCCTGACCCGATGTCGTCGCGCGCTTTGCCTCGATACGGGAACGTCGCCAACTCCTCGCAGAACGCCATGATCGAATCGGTATACCGCGCTGCGGATTCCGGAGATCCGGCCGCTGCGATATAGCGATAGAGATCGACCAGTTGTTCCTCGGCCTCTGGAGTGAAGACGACACTGAACGTCACCCGCTTCCCGCCTGCTCCGCGGCCAGGCGATCCCGTACCGCTTGTGCAGAAACTGTGCGCGTGGGATCTGCGACTGCGGCGTCATAGGCCGCGGCCACCTCTGTCTGAAGCCAGGCTTCAACCGCTCGATCGCGGGCGAACAACGCCCGCAGACCTTCCCGGATCACCTCGCTCTCACTGGCGTAGTCGCCGACGGAAACTCTGTTGCGCAGGGCATCAGCCATATCGTTCGGAAGCGTGATGCTCAGCTGGCGGGTGGTTCGCACACTCGACTCCTCACATAAGTAGGATTTAATCCTACTCCCCCGCGCAGTGCAGGAACATGGGACCGGCGGGCCACCAACCTCTCCCCCGTTTGCTGTTGGCGGGTCGGCTCCCGGGCCGCGCCCCGCTGTCCCGAAAACCTTCGTTTTCGGGACGCGGAAAGAAGAAACTGCAAGCTAGCTAGCTAGGATCATTGCTTACTAGCAAACCGGGTTGATAACGATATCGCAGCACAGGTTGCGTGGTGTATAGCTTCCTCGCAAGCTGGGTTTTAACAGCTTGCGAGGAAGAAAGGGTGCGAGGTATGGGGATGACGGTGGCGGTAGCCAACCAGAAGGGTGGCGTCGGGAAGACGCTGACCACGGCGAATCTGGTCCGGGCGGCCGCGGGGGAGGGATTGCGAGTGCTGGCGGTCGACGCGGACGCGCAGGCGAACCTCACGGCGACGCTGGCGCCCGAGTATCAGGGTGCTGGTTTAGAGCACTCATTGGCGACCGTGCTGGGCAGCGGTGACCGCCTCGACGCGGCGATCGTCGCCTCGGAGTGGGAGGGGGTCGATGTGGTGCCTGCCGGCGGCGAGGATCTCGCTGACGCGCAGCAGACCCTCGTCATTCAGAAGGCTGGCCGGGAGCTCCGGCTGCGCCGCGCCCTGGCGAGCGTGGCCGCACGCTATGACCTGGTGGTATTAGATTGTCCGCCGAGTCTCGATCAGCTCACTATCAACGCGCTATCAGCCGCTGATGCGCTGGTGATCGTCACCGACCCCGGGCAGTACGCCCTTAACGGGTTGGACCGCCTGCTGGACACCATCGACATCGTGCGCGAGTACACCAACCCCGCCCTCGTGGTCGCCGGGACGATCATCAACGGCTACACATACACCCGGCGCATGGACCGCTGGTGTGCAGATATTCGCAGTGCCGCCTCGGCGCTGGGGATCGCGGTGCTCGATCCGCCGATACATCGCCTGACGTGGATCGCTGAAGCGCAGGAGGCCGGCGTGGGCCTCGATCAGTGGCCCGACCCGAAAGCTGCCGTCTTGCATGAGATGTACGTCGATAAATTGCGCGCGGTCCTCGCCGCAGTGGGGGAGCGCACCCGATGAGCGCGCGACCGGAAGGCCGACCAAGCACGCTGAGCGATCGGGCAAAGCGCAGCCATCCCGCCATACCGCGCGAGGCCCGTGACGCACCCCCCGCTGCGGTCGCACCACCGGCCGTAGTAACCCAGCAGGTCAACTTCCGCGCAGATGTTGAGCTGGTGCGCCAGGTCAAAGCCCGCCTGGCGCTGGAAGGCCGCACCATGCAAGACCTATTAACAGGACATCTGCGCGCCTGGCTTAGCAACGATAAAGCTAGCTAGCTAGCTAGCTAGCTTTGTCGCACCTAAAGGAGCCCAACAAATATTCAGGTGGGGTGAAACCCGGCACATCGTCGGGAATACGCGCTGATCACGGCCCGTGCACCCCTGCTCGCTAACGTCTCCCGCATGCAGGTAGGTCTACGTATCGAGATGTTCAATCGCTCGCACGCCCGCGGATTATCCGACGGTCGGAGCGTGTCGTGACCGCTCGCCACGTCTACGTCGACGAGACCAAACACCGTGACTACTTGATGGTGGCGGCAGTCGTCCATGGGGAGGATCTCACTTCGGCTCGCGCTGTCGTTCACGATCTCCTCAAGCCGGGCCAGCACCACCTCCATATGAAGGACGAGGCAGACGGTCGGAAAGAGACCATCGCAAAAACACTGGCAGCCGCAGACCTTCGGGCGACGGTCTATGACGCGGGCCGCAGATACCGCACTCAGGTGCGTGCGCGGGCCGCCTGTCTGGCCGCGCTGGTGGACGACCTGGCCGCCAGCGATGCCGAGACCTTGATCGTCCTAGACCTGGACGAGACACTCGTGCAATCCGATCGGCGGCTGCTCTACCGCACTGTCCGGGCTGCGGGCCACGAGACCACAATGCGCTACGAACACCGGAGGGCCGCCACCGAACAGCTACTCGGAATCCCAGACGCCTTCGCCTGGTGCTGGGCGAAAGGCGGGCACTGGCGGTCTCACATTCGACCGGTCATCACGGTGCAGACGGTCTAAACCCCGTCCAGATATGCGCGAAGCCCGAGCGCCACGGTCGTCCGGCCGGGTCTCGGGCTCACTTCCTGCAGCTATTGCCGCAGACATGCCAATGATAGCCCACTGGGCCGTATCTGGCTCGTGGCCCGTGTAAGCCCGGTTTTTTTTGGGTGACCCCCAAGGCGTGTCGTTAGCAGCTAACAAGGCGGGGCGCTGGCAGTGTCTTGCTTTATGGCTCAGCGCAGCACACACAAGGGCGACCGAGGGCAGATCAGCACGCGGCCAGCCCGCATTGTTTACGAGACTGTCAAGGCTGAGGCCGCCGCTCTGGGCATACCCATGGGCCAGTACGTGGCGGACCTACTCGCGGAGCACACCGGGCACCCGGAGCTTGTGCGCGAACTCAATAAGACGCAGGAGGGGTTGCCGTTGGCGATGTGAGCACCGCGGCCCGGAGAGGTCTGGGCAGATGGTCATAAATCCATAGTGGTGCGCACCTGCTGACATGACGAAGGCCCCCATGCGGGGGCCTTGTCTGAGGGTTCAAACCGAGTTGGCGCTCGGTTTCAGGTCCGCACCTGTTGCCCCTTGAAAGGGACGTGTCTTGGTGGACTCGTCTCACGATAAGCCATGCCTGCCGGCCGGTCTAGCTGCGCCGCGCACTGCGTGCCTTAATCGTGATTTTTCGCCCCGTCTAACCCGGGCTGCGCAGTCTGTTGCCCGGCGCTCCTGGGTCGAGCGTGTGGGCGCGTGTGCGCCCGGCACGCCGATGTGGACCAGCCGCGAGGGCTGGCTTACCAACTTGGGGGAGTGGGCGTCCTCGCCCGCGTTCGCAGCTACCAAGACTTCGGCGCGGGTATCGATCACCGCTGCCACACTGTTGGCGATCGCGGCGGTGATGGCCGAGCATGCCGATCACGCGACGGGCCGCCACGTGGCCGTCACTCGGGCCAGGATCGCTGATCGGGTGGGGTGCAGCCCGGACACGGTCACGGTGGCCTGGCGGCTGCTGAGGGCCGCCGAGTGGGCGGTAGAAGCCCAGCGTGGACACGGCTCACCGGGCACCCCGGCATCAGGCCGGCGGCCCTCGGTGTATCACCTGATCTCGCGCCGCCAACCGCGACCGGTTGTGCACAATCCCGACCTACCGCCGAAGGCGGGTAGTTGTCTTTTACCTTCTGTTGGTAAGTACTCACCAAGCGCGCTCGAGCGCGCCGCAGACGGTCCTGCAAGAAAGCGCCAGCCCTGTCGGGCCGCGCCACGGACGTTGGAGACCCAACGGCTGGCCGCGCAGTTGGTGAACCGGTGTCACGGACTCGATGGCACCCATATCGGAGCGATCTGCGATGCGCTCACAGCGGTCGGGATCGACCCCACCCTGTGGTCAGCACGGGCCATCACTGATGCGCTCAACGCCGATATGGCCACCCGCGGCTGGTCCTGGCCCGATCACCTGGAACGGCCCGCAGCGTTCTTGTCCAGCCGCCTTCGGCGACTGGACTGGCGGCCCGCCGGGCCGCCGGAAAACGGCGGCTACGCCGCCGAGAGCCCGGAAGAAACAGCGGCCCGACCGCCGTTGCCGGCCCCGTCGGTGACGGCGGTCCAGCAAGCACGCATCGCTGCGGCCAAAGCGCAGATCCACGCGATCCTCGCTAAGAGCCGCCGCAAGCCGGGAGCGCTTCTGTGATCAGGGTGGCGAGCTGGTGTGCCAGGTGGGCGGTGGAGTGGGCGGAAAGCTCGCTGGGAAATGTCGCCCAATCTTTCTAACGTGCCAACGGTGATGGATATCTACAAGCTGGCCGCCGGGACTGGGTATCTGTACCTGGTTCGTCGGAAAACCCCGGGCCGCTGGGGTGGGCGTGGATTAGCCGGGCTGGCTGCCGGGCAGGAGTGTTTCGTGGCCACCGATGTGAGTGGCCCGCTGTGGAGGGTAGAGCCGGGTTCGGAGGTCACCGAGGACCAGATGGAGGCGTTGTTCGGGCGTGGTGTGCACCCCAACGCCGAGGCGTTGACCCGTTCGCTGATGGCCCAAACCTCGAGGAATGTCGCGGTGGCGGCCACCAGGGTAGGTCGGCTTTTCACAGTTGATGCCGGGGAAAACACATGGCGGGGGCGCCTGGCGGCGGCCTACCGCGACCACAACCTCGCCGGTGGCCAGCACAAGAACGCCACGATCGCCGAGCCGGTGCGCACACAGATACAGACCCGGATCGCCCGGGACATCTTTGAAGAAAAACATGGCCGCGCCCCCGGTGATGAACGTGAGTTGACCGGGTCCATCACCGGCATCAGCCGTAAGTTGATGGCCTCGGTGGCCGGGTATGACTTGATGTTTGTCCCGGTCAAAAGTGTCGCGGCGTTGCATGCGTTGGCCCCGCTGCCGATCGCCAAGACCATTGAGGACTGCCACCACCGGGCGGTCAACGACGCCCTGGACATGCTCCAAGACACCGCGGCATACACCCGAGTCGGTGCTAACGGCGCGGCCCAGATCGACACTGAGGGGTTCATTTACGCGTCGTTCACCCACCGCGATACCCGCGCCGGTGATCCTGGTCTGCGCACCCATGTGGTGGTGTCGAACAAGGTTCGCGCCTGTGGCCTCGATGGTGTGTGGCGCTGGCATTCCCTGGACGGGCGCCCGTTGTACGCGGCGAAGGTGACCGCTTCTGAGTTGTACAACACCCGCGTGGAGGCCTATCTGGGCCAGGAGTTGGGGTTGGGTTTCGCTGAGCGCGGGGACGCCGACGCCGGTAAACGGGAGGTCCGCGAGATCATCGGGGTGGCCCCGGAGTTGATCGTGTTGTGGTCCTCGCGGCGTGCGGAGATCAACGACCAGTATGAGGTGCTGGCCCAAGAATTCGTGACCGATCACGGCCGCGAACCCGCCACCACCGAATCCATCGCGCTGCGTCGTCGAGCCAACCTGACGTCGAGCCAACCTGACGACGCGGGAGGCCAAACACGAGCTCGAGCTCCGCTCACAGGACGAGCAGCGCCAGCAGTGGCGTACCGAAGCGGTGGCATGCCTGGGCGGTGAAGACAACCTCACTGCAATGCTGACCGACTGCCTGTCGAACAAGCAGGTGCGGTGCAGCGTCGATGTCACCGGGGCGTGGGTGGATGCTCAAGCCGCTGCGGTGATCGCCACAATCTCGGCAAGCCGGGACACCTGGGCGCCCACCAACGTCGCCGCTGAAGCCCAGCGCCGCATCCGCGCCACCGGGCACGCCGCCGTCGACGGGCTGGCGCAGCGGATCACCGAGGCCGCGCTGCGTCCACCGCACAGCGTCGCCCACCCCGCAACCGCCGACGACGATCCCGACGAACCCGGTGTGCCGCGTCGCCGCGACGGTTCCAGCGTGTACCGCCACGCCGGCACCCAGCGGTACACCAGCCCCGAAATTCAGGGCGGCTGAAAAACCCACGGAGTTGACCGACCGGCTCGGCCACCGCTGGTGCGCTCAGGCGATGTCCAGAGAGTTCGGCACCGCCCAGCACCGCCCAGCACCGCTCAGCACCGCTCAAGCTGCTGCTCGTCGTCCTCGTGGCCTTCGTCAGCCACCGATCCGCCCCCTGCTTCCCGTTATCTGCCAGCAGCACCGGCCACCTACCTACCGGCTCGCCACACCTAAAATCCCTGCCGACCAACCACAACATTGGCACATTTGCACAGAGTGTGCGATGATCAGGCGCGCCGGGCGTGCCCTGGCCCGGGGTGTTGTGGTGATCGGAGTGTTGGTCAGGTGTTGACGATTGCGCCGTTGAAGTTGTGGTCGGTGCACTACTACAACGACACGTCGCGGGCGACGGTGGCGGCGAGCCTGGATCGGCAAAAGGCTGGCGGCGGGTTGGGGGAGTACTACTCGGAGGGGGAGACTCGTGCCCCGGTCTGGATGTGCGCCGGCGACGGCGAGGCTGCAGCCGCGTTGTGTGGTTTGAGTGCCGCGGATCGGGCCGGCGGGGAAGCGGATTTGGATGTGGTGGCCCGGTGGTTGGATGAGGGGGTCGCGCCGGGCGGGGCGTGTGGTCGGGCGTTTTCGGGGCGGTCGAATCGGGGTTTCGATCTGACGTTCTGCGCCCCGAAGTCGGTGTCGTTGTTGCGGGCGTTGGACACCGGTGGGGTGGCGTCTAAGGCGGTGGCTGAGGCGCACAACACCGCGTTGGGTGAGGCGTTGGAGTATCTGCACACTCATGCCGGCTATACCCGGGTGCACAACCCGGTGTCGGGGCGCAAGGATCTGGTTCGGTTGCCGGGTTTGGTGGCGGCGGCCTATCAGCATGAAACGTCGCGGGCGGGGGATCCGCATCTGCACACCCATGTGTTGGTGCCTAATAAGCAGGCCCGCACCGATGGAGTGTTGGTCGCTATCGATAGTGATGCGTTGTGGCATGAGGCTAAGGCCGCGGGGATCATTTATCAGACCGTGTTGCGGCAGGAGTTGAACGCCTCGCTGGGGGTGGAATGGGATCGGGTGGATCCGCATTCGGGGATGGCCGAGATCGCCGGAGTCGACCGAGCGGTGCTCACTGCGGCGTCGCAGCGGTCCACACAGCTGTCGGCGTGGGCGTCGAAAAACTTGGTCGTCGACAGTGTCGGGGTGAGTGCGGCGCAGTTGGCGCGCGCGCAGAAGGCGACCCGCCCGCGTAAACCTGAGCATCGCCCGTGGGCGGAGCTGCGGGCCGAATGGGCGGGTCGGTTCGGCGGGGAACTGGTGATCGATGAAGCCGCTCAACAGAGGGCGCGCGAACAGCGTTTAGCCGCGGCGGCTGGCGCGGTGATGGAGTGGGTGAACGCGGCGGTGGCCGGGATCGATAAGGCGGCGTTTACCCGCGCCGATCTGATCGAGGCGTTGGGCGCGGCGATGCCGGTCACCATCGCCGACACCGATCGGGGGCCGCGCTGGGTCGCCGAAACACTGGCTGATGCGGTCGGAATGCGCATCACCGCCGAGCGCGCCCCGCATGAGCGCGAAGGCCATGACCGGTTCACCGCGGCGCCGATCATCGCCGAAGAACAAGCACTCTACGAACTGATCGCCGTGCGGGATCAGCGCGCGGCCCTACCGGCTGAGACTGTCGAGACGGTTGTTGAGGCCGCGGGTTTGTCGGCTGATCAAGGGGCTGCGATCGGCGCGATCGCCACCTCACCGTGGCTGATCCAGGCGCTGTCTGCGCCGGCGGGGGCGGGCAAAACCACCTCGTTGCGGGCGCTGCGGGAGGCCGCGCACCGGGGCGGGAAACGCCGTGTGTTGGTGGCGGCGCCGACCGGGAAAGCCGCCGATGTCGCCCTAGCCGAAGGCGCTGGGGATGTCGGGGGCACGATCGCGGGCGCACTCAAAGCGCTGCGGGAGCAGCGGCTGCAGCTTGATCCAGAGACGCTGCTGGTGATCGACGAAGCCGGCATGGCGGGCACCGCAGCCCTGCGGGAACTGCTCGCCGCGGCCAGCAGTGCGGGAACCAAAACGGTGCTCGTCGGTGATGGACGACAACTCTCGCCGGTGAAGGCGCGTGGGGGAATGTTCACTGGACTGTGCGCTGATCTGCCCTGGGCGCAGCACCTGTCGGAGGTGTGGCGGATGCACGACGCGGGGGAGCGGGCCGCCTCGCTGGTGATACGCGACGGGGACAGTGGTGTGCTCGATGATGCGGTGGGGTGGTATCGAGATCACGACCGGCTACACCTGGGGGATCCGGTCGCGATGGCCCAGGATGCGTTTGACGCCTGGATGAGCGACCACAACCGCGAGGGTGGTGGGGACAGCCTGTTGATCGCGGATCGGTGGGAGATCGCTGATGCGCTCAACGAACGCATCCACCGCCACCTTGTCGCTGACGATGCTGAAACTGTGACTGGTGCGCGGCGTCACCGGATCGGGGCCGGGGATGTGGTGATCAGCCGCCGCAATGACCCCACCATCGAGGTGTCCCGCCGGGGCAGTAAGCGCGGGGAACTGGTCGCGGTCACTGATGCTCCGGTGCGCAACGGGCAACGCTGGAACGTCATCGCCGTTGACGCCGAGGGGGATCGGATCGCGGCCCGCCGGATCGGCGATAACGCGCTGGCGGTGTTTGACGGTGAGTATCTGCACACCCATGTCCATCACGGGTATGCGGTCACCGTGCACGCCGCCCAGGGCGCCACCGCGGCACGCTGTCACGCCGTGCTCTCGACCACGGGTCGGCGCCGGGCGGCCTATGTGGCGATGACCCGGGGGCGGGAATCCAACACCGTCTACCTCTACGACCGGGTCGCCGGGGAAGGCGACCACGAACACGGCCCGCAACCGCAACCCGGTGTGCACCAAGCACGCCGCGGCGATGACCAGGACGCCGCCGGAGCCTTGAGGACACTGTTGGACCGAGATGACGACGCCCACACTGTCGCAGCCACCGCCGCGGCCACTGATCGCGACCGGCTTCCCGACCAGGTCGCTGGCCTGCTCGACGCCCGGACCCGCGTCCTGGCCCAGGTGCGTAGCGCCCACGAGTTGGGTGTGGAAGTCGATTGGCTGGCCCAGATCGGCGGGATCAGCCCGCGCGCTGTCTGCCACAAGACCGGCGCCGACACCCTGGGGCGCCTCGCCGAGGAGGGGCTCGATCAAGATCAACGCGGTATCGCTGCCGGCATCGTGGGCACCATCTACACCGTGCAATCCCTGCATGTTGATGCTGAGGCCGCCACCGATAAACCGGCGCTGCTGGCGGCGGTGACCGCCTGCACCCAGGCTGAGGACGCTTTGACGATCGTGATCCCCGGCACCGAAGCGGCTCGCCGCGATACCGCCGATTACCGCCGCGAAGGCAACGAGGGCGTGTGCAGTGCCGCGGAGGTGCTGGCCGAGTTCGACACCCTGCAACCCGACGTCATGAGCAGGAAAAGCCGATTCTTTGGCGCGTTCATCATTGTCGATGACGCGGATCACCTCGACCCTGTACAGCTTCGGGGGCTGGCGCGTCATGCCAGCGCGCGGGGCAGCAAGCTGCTGTTGGTCACCACCGACACCGACCCACCCCGACCAGGGCCGTCGAAGTATTTGACCGATGCCGCCGCCGCGCATCTGCCTTGGGCGCAGCATCTCGGGGCCACCGTCGAGCGTGACACCGCGATCGGGCGCGCCCAACGCCGCCACACCAGCCGCGGTGAGGACGATCCACACATCGCTGAAATGCTTGATCGGGCAACCGAACTGGTCAACAACTGCTGGGAACGGTACGGGCACTGGGGACGTCACCGGGAGCGCAGCCGTGAGCGTAGCCGGGAACGCAGCCGCGACGATGACTACGGGATCGGTCTATGACCGGGGGCTGCCGGCGCAACCGCCTGCCCAGTGTGTGCAGTGGTGCCACGCCAACGACTACGGCATCACCGTCGCCGATGATCTGGCCGCGGTCGATCTGGACTGGTGGAACAGCCATCTGGAAAGCCATCGGGTCCCGGTGCGGTTGTGGGGGACCACCATCGACGCCACCCCAACCGATACCGGTGCCGGGTTTCTGCGGCGCAGCGACATCAACGGATCACTGCCCGATGACGGGCCGGCCGATCTGTGTGTGCTCTACCGCGCCGCCGCGTGGTATCGGCATCTGCTCACAGTGCAGACGCTCTAATCCCGGCGGCCGTTCAACACCGGACCGGGGTCGGCGAGGAACACTGCGATCGCCGGGCCGGTCGCGGTCGCGCCACCGTCGAGCGTGGCCCGAGCACAGCGTGTTCTCCGACACAGGTCGGTCACACTGGGTCACCGCGCACTGCCGACGACCCAGCACCGGGTCATCAGGATCAACAAGGTGGACCTCGATGCGAAACTCGGGTCGCACGACGGCGATCAGCTTCTCGAGCCTGGCTGCCCGCCAGTCGACGCCCTGCTGGTCCAGGTAGGTCAACCAGTCCTTCAAATCATGGGCATAGGCCTTGATCGTGTTCGGCGACTTTTCGATGGACGCCAGATACGACAGGAACCGCTCGACCGACTCTACCGGTATCAGGTCCTCACCGAGCACAGTCCACGACTCGAACCCCGTACCCGGCATCAGCACCCGCTGCACCCTCATCGCTACCTCCCGTTGCGTGTTGGACAACGGAAAGGTAATCCCGTCCACAACGCGATCCCGGGGATTTCCAGTGCACGTCACCTACGTCGCAAACAGTCCCAATTCAGCTAGAGATAACGTGTCACCGTTTCTGGGCCAACGCCGCCTGGCTGGAAATCGTGTTGGCCGCCTCTGACCTGGTCACCTGGGCCCGCCTCATCGGTTTCCGCACCCACCCCGGCCTGGCCCGCGCCGAGATCAACACCTTCCGCTACCGAGTTCTGCATGTCGCCGCCCGCATCACCTGCGGCGCCCGCCAACGACGGCTACGTATCGACGCCACCTGGCGGTGGGCATCAGCGATTGCGACCGGCCTGGCAACACCTGCGCACCGCCTTCGGATAGAACCCCGGCCCATCTGACCGCCGACGATGAACGACCCCACCGGCACTGGGAACGCCCGCCCCACCCGGCGACACGGGACCAGCCAGCACGCCACCACCACGAAAATGACCACCCGGCCACACAATTCAGCGGCAGAACGACTCCACATCAGCTCGATGCAAAATCGAGGCTAGGCGCTGGCGCGCACAGCTTCAGCGCGCGACGGGCCAATCCCACACCGACAGGTCACCCCGCGGATAGTTCGTGCAGACCGCGGCCGCCTTGGCCACCACACCCTTGTTGTTGAAGAACACCTTCGCCCAGTTCCCCCACCGGGTGGCCACCTGCTCGTAGTAGATGTTGGTGGCCGTGTTCTCCGAGTACTGGCGGCGCCCCGCAGCGTCCAGTGAGTAGAACCAGTGGATACGGTCCTCGGCCATCTGCTGCACATCGGGCGGACGGTTGCTCTTGTCGAGCATGTACCGCTCGTAGTAGATCGGACTGGTGTCCCGCGCCGCCGCCAGATACTGCTCTGCGTCGCAGAGTGTCTCGATCTGCTTGCTCGGGATCGGATACTCATCGGTGGCATCAGCGAGCGCCTGCGGCGACGCGAGCAATGCCGCCGCGGTCGATGCCGTGACGATCAGCAGCAGCGCCCGCATCATCCATCGAAAGCCGTGCATGATCATGGCACCTCCGGTTGTTCGGCCGACAGTGTGGTGAGCTTGCCGAGATGCTCCGGGCAGTACATGCGCAGCCCGGTCCCCAGGAACTGCCAAACCTGTTCTGTGCTCGATGTGCGTGCCAGGTTGTCCGACAGGGAGACCGCCGACTCGCCGGCATCGGCATCCACTCCGGTCGTCAGCCGCTTGCACGTGATCTTCGCCAGCCAGGCGTTGTAATCGCGCTGGCCGTAGATGCCGAACCCGTGCAACTCGGTGGCGAAATCGGTGTCCCGGTCCGCTGAAGCATTGGGCGCCAGCACAAGTGGCATAGCCATCAGGGCCGTTGCCACACCGGTGATGATCCGTCGTCTCATGCCGACACCTCCTGGACAACCTTGGGCCACGGCTGCGGCTTCGGACGCGGCCGCACGAGCAGCGGCCACCAGAACCATTTGCCCATGAGCGCCGCGATCGACGGTGTCATCAGCGACCGCACGACCAGCGTGTCGAACAGCAGGCCCAGCCCAATGGTCGAGCCCACCTGCCCGATCACGATCATGTCGCTGACCAGCATGCCGAGCATGGTGAAGGCGAACACGAAGCCGGCTGCGGTGACCACGGATCCGGTGCCGGCCATGGACCGGATGATCCCGGTGTTGATGCCGGCACCAATCTCTTCCTTCATCCGCGACACCAGCAGCAGGTTGTAGTCCGCGCCCACAGCGAGCAGCACGATGACCGACATCGGTAGCACCATCCAGCCCAGTGGAATCCCGACGACGTGCTGCCACAACAGAACCGAAAGTCCGAAGGATGTACCGAGACTGAGCACCACGGTTCCGACGATGACGGCGGCCGCAGCAATGGCCCGGGTCAGGATCACCATGATCAGGAAGATCAGGATCAGCGACGCGATCGCGGCGATGAGCAGGTCGTAGTCGGCGCCCTGCTGCATGTCCTTGTACATCGCAGCACTACCGCCGACATAGACGGTGGATCCCTCCAGTGGGGTGCCCTTGATGGCGTCGGACGCCGCGATACGCAACGGATCGATACGCGCCGTGCCGTCCTCGGTCAGTGGATCGCCCTGGTGGAAAACGGTGAATCGTACTGCTTTTCCGTCCGGCGACATCATGAGTTTCATACCGCGCTGGAAATCGGCGGTTTCAAAGGCTTCCGGCGGCAGATAGAAGGTGTCGTCATTGCGAGCAGCGTCGAACGCTTCACCCATCGCGGTGCCGTCCTCTTGCATCGCCATGTTCTGGTCCTGTTGCATCTTCTGCGCCTGGTACTGGTTCAGCATGATCTGCTTCTGGTTCTTCATCGTCTGGATCATCGCCGGCATCAGGGCCGCCATCTGCGGCGTCAATTCGGCCATCCGCTCGATATCTGGGACGAGTTCGCTGAAATCGTCCGACATCGTGTTGATGCCGTCGAGGCTGTCGAATACCGACCGAAGCGCCCAGCACATCGGGATGTTGAAGCAGTGCGGCTCCCAGTAGAAGTAATTCCGGAGCGGACGGAACTGATCGTCGAAATCGGCCAGATGATCCCGCACATCGTTCAGGTGTGCGGAGGTGTCATTCATCTTGTCCGACATCCGCCCGGTGACAGCAGCCAGCTCCAACGTGATGCCATGCATCTTCTCCATCGAGTCGATGGTCACCTGCATCTCGTCTGCCTGCTGCAGCGTGTTGTCCAGAACCTTCTGCTGAAAATCGTTGTTCATGATCTGCGCAACGCCGCCTTGGCTCACCATGTACGCCAGCGAGGCGTGCTTGACGGGTTTGCCATCCGGGCGCGTAATCGTGGTGACCGAGGCGATTCCGTGTACGCGCGTCAGCGCCTTGGCGATCTTGTCGATCACCAGGAAGTCAGCCGGATTACGCATGTCGTGATCTGACTCGACCATCACCAGGTCGGGGTTCATCTTGGCATCGGAGAAGTGCCGGTCCGATGCGGCGTAACCGACGTTGGCGGGCACGTCACTGGGCAGGTATATGCGGTCGTTGTAGATGGTGTGGTAGCCGGGCAGCGCCAGCAGCCCCACCATGCTCAGCACGATCCCCATCACCAGCACCGCGCCCGGCCACCGGACCGTTGCCGCGCCTAGTCTGCGCCAGCCGCGGGCACGTCCATTACCCTTGGGCTCCAGCACCTTTCCGAACCGCGTGACGATCGAGATCAGCGCAGGCCCGAGCGTGAGCGCGGCCGCGACCACGATCGTCATGCCGATCGCCAGTGGGAAGCCCATGCTCTGGAAGTACGGCAACCGGGTGAAATGCAGGCAGGCGGTGGCACCGGCAATCGTTAAACCCGAGGCGAGCACCACGTGCGCGGTGCCGTGGAACATATCGTAGTAGGCGGATTCCTTGTCCATGCCTGAACGCCGGGCCTCCTGATAACGCCCGATCAGGAAGATCGCATAGTCGGTCGCTGCGGCGATTGCGAGCGTCACCAACATGCTGGTGGCGAAGGTGGTCAGCCCGAAAACCTGGTAATAGCCTAGGAAGGACACGACGCCACGGGCTGACATCAGCCCGACGAACACCATCACCATTGTGATGAGCATCGTGACGAACGATCGGTAGATGATCAGCAGCATCGCAATGATGATGGCGATCGTCACGAACTCAATCGTTTTCATGCTGGCGCCGCCGACTACGTTCTGGTCGCTGGTCAGTGCCGCGGGCCCGGTGACGTAGGCCTTCACCCCCGACGGCGCCTGGGTGCCTTCGACAGTGTCACGCACGGCCTGCACCGACGCGTTGGCCAGCGCCTCGCCCTGATCACCGGCAATGTAGACCTGCACATAGGCGGCCTTGCCGTCGATGCTCTGCGCACCGGCCGCGGTCAGCGTATCACCCCAGAAGTCCTGCACATGCTGCACATGAATATCGTCCGCGTTGAGTTTTCGGACCACCTCGTCATAGAACGCGTGCGCGTCCGGGCCCAACGCCTCGTCGCCCTCTAAGACGATCATCACCGAACTGGAGGTGTCGTACTCCTCAAACTTCTGACCGACACGCTTGGTGGCTATCAGTGCCGGCGCGTCGTTGGGGCTCATCGAGACGGCGCGGAGCTTGCCGACCTCTTCGAGCTGCGGGACCACCGTGTTGAGCAGCGCCACGATAACGACCCAAGCCAGCACGATCGGCACGGCGAAGGCTCGGATGAAACGGGGTAGCTTCGGACGGGCCGCGTGCCGCGCCGGCGGCATGGCATCGGTGGGCGCGTCGTCCGAGAACAGAGTGGTCATGCGGCCTTCACCAGGCAGTAGGTGGCGGCGTTCATGCCGCCGGCCGTCCTTTCGTCTTCCACCTCGTCATCAACGGTGACGCGGCAAGTGATGGATGAACCGTCGCCCTGGGCCATGATGTTCGGCATGACCGACGGCAAGGTCGTTTCCAGGGTGAGCGTCCAGGGCAGGGTGACCTCGCCCGTGCGTTGCGGTTTGCCGTCCAGGTCGGCGTAGTTGATGGAGGCGTAGGAGCCCGTTCCGAAGATCTCGTACTTGACGATCTTGGGATTGAAGTTCTCGGCGGTATCGGCGTCTATCGGGGTCACGATGGCTCCGTCCGACCCGAATACCGATCGCAGATTCGACACGGCCACCATGCCCATCCCGATGGCGAACACCACCAGGACGGGCAACCAGACCCGCTTGACGAGGGTCATCGCACACGACCACCGTTGTCGGACAAGGGTTTCGCGGCCGCAAAAGGGCGCACGAAAACTGCAGGCATAGTCTTGCCTTTCGCTAAGGGACGCCGCGAGCGACCGGCGGCATACGATCTGATCTTGGAATCTAAACCTATAAGCGGATAGAGTCAATCCGTTTATAGCGTTTCGGTAAGGGATATCACTAAACTGGGCTCCGTGATTGACAAGCCATGCCGTGGCCTGCGTAAGGATGCCGAGCGCAACAGACAGCGCGTGCTCACTGCGGCCCGCGAGCTGTTCGCCACCAGGGGCATGGAGGCCACCCTCAACGATGTCGCTCATCACGCCGGCGTCGGCGTCGGGACCGTCTACCGGCGCTTCGCGACCAAGGAGAAGCTCATCGACGCGATCTTTGAGGAGGGCATCGCCGAAGTCGTTTGCCTGGCCGAAAGCGCCCTGCAACAAGATAATTCGTGGGACGGGTTCGTGTGGTTCATGGAACGCCAGTGTGAGCTGACCGCGACCGACCGTGGGCTGCGCGAGATGGTCTACAGCAAGGCCTACGGCGGAGATCGGGTCGAATGCGCCCGCAAGGATCTGGTCCCACTGGTCAGCAAATTGGTCGAACGGGCGCGCAACGACGGCTACCTACGGGCCGATATCGAGCACACCGACACTCCCATCATCGGTCTGTTGGCCGGCACCGTCAGCGAGTGGGCCGGCCACGTCGACCCCGAACTGTGGCGCCGCTACGTGGCGCTACTGCTCGAAGGCATGCGGCACCGCCCGGATCAGAAGTCCCTCGCGGTCGCGGCACTCGATGACGACCGGATGCAGGCCGCCATGCGGGGCTGGGACCCGGCCGGCTGACGTCATAGCCCGTTCAGCCGCGGAGCACGGATGCCAGATCGCCCCATCGACCGACGCTGATCGGGCTCTGCACCCGCGGCCGACTCCTGGGCCGCCCCCGGCTGACCGGTAACAAGCCCCTGAATCTCACCCAGGGGCCGGCGTCGTCATGCCCGCGATCAGCCATCACCGCGACGACCACTGCGCCACCATGCCGATCACGCCGTCACCACGTCGACCAACCATCTTGTCGCCGATTTGTCCGTTCTGCCAACCCAACTGAGCCTGCTCTAGGCGTGCGCCGGCGGGGCGGGTTACCCCGGAGACCTTGGTCACGCCGGGGATCTGGGCGATGCGCGAGGCCATCTCGTCGAGGTCGGCCAGTCCCTTGCCGGTGCGCATGTCGGTGGGGGACTCCACGACGAGGAATTCGGCGATGACGATGTCCTTGCGGAAGTGCCGGTCCAACAGGTGATATCCCTCGTTGCTGGCGGTGGTGTCGGGTTGTCCTTTGCGGTCGTCGTAGCTCAACGTCATCGTCGTGGCGACCGCTGAGAGTGCCAGCAGGATGGCCAGGCTGACGAGCAGCAGTGGCACCGGTTTTCGTACCACCGCCACGGCCACCGAGTTCCAATACCGCCGGGTGCGGTCGGACTTGGGTTCGCCGATGCCGTGTTTCGCGGCGAGCGACAGCACCGGCGGCAACAACGTGACGGTGGCGACGAACCCGACCAGGACGGCTACCGCGCAGGCCGGCCCCATCCCGGCGAACACGCTCAAGTTGGCGAACACCATGGCGGCAAACGCCAACGCGACGGTGGCGGCCGAAGCCAGGATGACGCGACCAATGCTGGCGGTGGCGTGTTCCACCGCCTGATCGGGGGCGACCTGTGCCCGGCGCTGTTCGTGGTAGCGACTGATGAGGAAGACGGTGTAATCGGTGCCGGCACCCAGCAGGATCGCCGTCATGAAGGCCACGGTGAACTGCGAGACCGGCATACCTAACTCGCCCAGCGCGGACAGCACCCCCCGCCCCACAGCCAGACTGATACCGATCACCAGTAGGGGCAACAGCGCGGTGAACACCGACCGGTAGACGATGAGCAGGATTAGCGCGATCAACCCCGCCGTGGCGATGGAGATGAACAGCAGATCGTGTTCGGCCTCGGCGATCTGGTCGCTGAACGTCGACGGTGGCCCGGTCACGCGCGCCGTCGTCGATGATCCGTCGAATGCGTCGGCGACGATGGCGCGGACCGCGGTGACCGACTCGGCCGCGGCCGGGTCACCGAGCGTGCCGGCGACCCCAACCGGCAGATACCAGGCCTTTCCGTCCTGGCTGAGCGCCTGAGTGGCGGTGACCGGATCGGCCAGCAGGTCCTGAACCAGCAGGACATGCGTGGTCTCGGCGCGCAGCCGCGACACCAGATTCGCGTACTGTGTTCGCGCCGAGGGTGTCAGGCCCGCCGGATCCTCCATCGCGACGAAGAGCATGGTCTTAGAGCCCTGCTCTCCGAATGCCTCGCTCATTCGGTCGAGGGTTTGAAAGGACGCCACGTCGCGTGGGATCAGCTGGACGGATTGTTTCTGGACCACCGTTTCCAGTTGCGGGAACAGCAGGGCCAGAATCACCGCCAGTCCGACCCAGGCGCCGATCACTATCGCTTTGTGCCGCACCGTAAAACGGGCCAAAGCGCCGAGACGTTCGCTGTACTCACCGGAGGTCTTGGCAGCCGATACGGTGCGTTCACGCAACCGAGTGGCGGCGTCGTCGTGCGCGTCCGCTTCGTTGCCGTCGATGCTCAAGGGCGCACCGCGGGGCGCTCGGAAACCCAGTCGTCCTCGGGCAGATCATGGCGGACGACGCTGACCCGGCCACCGGGTAGGCAGGCCATGTAGCCGTGACGCTTGCCGTACAACTCCCACGCCGTGAAGCGCTCATCAGCAGCCACCGTAATGCGGTAGTTATTGGAGAACTCGACATGCAGAGTTCCGTCGTCGTCGCAGCTGGCGCGCGTGCAGACGCTCCCGGCAAAATTCAGCAACGGACGCTGATAGTCCGGCACGTCATCCGGATCGACGATCAGATCTTCGGCTGGATGCGCCTCCAACGCGGGGATGGACAACCGCAGTGGTCGCGTAATGACTAACTCGTTGTGGTCCTCCAGGTTGAGTACCAGACCGCCGTCCAAGCTGACGCGCTGGACCTCGCAGGCTTCGATCCACTGAGTGATCATGGGACCTCTCTCCATCGATCCATTTCGCACCGATACTATCAGTGTCGGTGCGCTACTAACAGTAGCGTTAGATGCGGGATCTGGACGTGGGGCTAGTTCTCGTCGCTGACGATCAACGCGATGCTGCGCTCCAGTCGGATGGCGACATTCTCGGCGGAAGCGCCATGCCGGACCCACGCGATTAGGCTGGCCAGCCAGATATCGCTGACAGGGCGGCGACTCGGTGTTGTGTCGGGTTCGAGCTCCTCGCCGGGCGATCGCCAGCTCAATCAGGTGCTCGATGACCCCCCGCCGCGCGGTCCACCTCGACGCTCGCGCTGCCATCGGTGAAGACGAATGCGCGGGTCACGGCCTCGGTCAGCGCAGGCCGAGCGCGCCACTCCTGGCATAGGCGGGTGTTCAACTGCTGCACCCGCAGGCGCGGCGATCCCGCTGTGACGGACCAATCTCGTTCAGCGCCGAGAGACGTTCGAACTCACGCGCAAGGACGGCGATCAGCACGTGCGGCTTCGACGGAATGTAGCGATAAAGGGTGCCGACTGCCATGCCCGCACGATCAGCAATGGCGCGCATCTGCACGGCGTCATACTCACCGCTCATGGCGATCGTCGCGGTGCAGTCAAGGATGATCTCGCGTCGGCTGAGTGTCCCGGCGAGGCAATCGTGCCTGATTGATTCGGTTGTCGACATCGGCAATTTCGCAGCCTTCGCGTGCGTAGGGCTGTCAGAACGGTGGCACCTGTCACGTTCAGCCACGACTAGGGGATGCACAGTATCGCTACGCTACCGTTGGTACCATAACGTGATGCGAGTCGGAATGACCAGACAATCCCGGCGACGGAAACGGCGTTGAGCGAAGATATGTTGCCCGACGGCGACGACGCCGATCCGCGTCGGGCGCGGTCACGGACCCGACTGCTGGATGCTGCCGCTCATCTGCTCAGTACCGGCGGAGTCGAAGCGGTCACGATCGAAGCGGTCACCAAGGCCTCGAAGGTCGCACGAACTACCCTCTACCGCCATTTCACCAGTTCCTCCCACCTTCTCGCCGCCACCTTCGAGCGACTCCTGCCCCAGGTCACCCCACCGCTTCCGAGCTCAGTACCCCTGCGAGAGCAGCTGATCGAACTACTCACACGTCAGGCAACCTTGTTCGCCGAGGCGCCCCTTCACCTCACCACCCTGGCCTGGGTCTCCCTGGGGCCCACATCGAGCAATAGTGACGACGCGGGGCATACACAATCGCTACGAACAAGGGTGGTCGACCAATACCGACAGCCGTTCGACGCTGTCCTTCAGAGCCCCCAAGCGCGCGACGAGCTGGACGACTTCGACGTCGAACTCGCTATGTGCCAACTCGTCGGACCGCTCGCGTTCGCACGCATGACCGGACTCCACACCATGAGCCGGCACCACTGCGAACGCATCGTCGATGACTTCCTGACGGCGCATCGACGCGTGCGCCCCGGAGGCCAGTCAGTCGCGGCCCGCGATTCCTCACCAAAGTAGACAGATCAACGCAGACGCCAGGCCGTGATCTTCGGCGCCTGGCGACTGTGAGTTGTAGCGGGCGGCAATCTATCTATTCGTCTCGTTTCTAGAGAAACGA
>NZ_JAFMJZ010000187.1 GCF_017853185.1 Mycolicibacterium sp. | reverse complement strand
GGTGCCACGGCACCACACCCGGCTCGGTGCCACGGCACCACACCCGGCTCGGTGCCACGGCACCACGGGTCACTTCGCGAAGCGGGCGAGGATCGGACCGACGATGGCCAACAGGAAAACGTACGGGGTGGCCACCGCCGCCAGCGGCCCGACGCCGGCCCCCACCAGACCGATGATGACCAGGGAGAACTCCCCGCGAGCAATCAGCGCGGTCCCGGCCCGGAGCTGGCCGCGCCGTGCTGCTCCCTCACGCCGGGCCGCGTAGACACCGGTGAGCACCTTGGTCACCGCCGTCACCGCCGCCAGGGCCAGCGCCACCGGCAGTTTGGGCAGCAGATCGGCCGGGGCCACCGCGAAGCCGATCGCCAGGAAGAACGCCGCCGCGAACAGGTCGCGCAGCGGCGCCAGCACGGTACGGGCCCGGTCGGCGGTCTTGCCGGTCAGCGTCAGTCCGACCAGGAAAGCCCCGACCGCGGCCGAGGCGCGCAGTTCCTCGGCGACCGCGGCGACGATCAGGGTCAGTCCCAGAATGCGCAGCAGTAGTTGCTCGTCCTCGGGGTGGGACAGCACCCGGCCGACGTGATCGCCCCAGCGGTAGGAGATCAGGAATGCCAGCCCGAGGGCGCCCAGTGAAACACCCATCCACAGCATCGCCTCACCGGCGCTGCCGCCGGCGGCGAGCACCGTCAGCAGCGGCAGGTAGACGGCCATCGAGAAGTCCTCGAGCACCAGTACCGACAGCACCGCCGGAGTCTCCCGGTTGCCGAGCCGGCCCAGGTCCCCGAGCAGGCGGGCGATGATGCCCGACGACGAGATGTAGGTGACGCCGGCCATCGCGAGAATGCCCGCACCGTCGAATCCGAGCAACCAACCGGCCACCGCGCCGGGGATCCCGTTGAGCAGCAGATCCACCGCGGCGGACGGGAGATGCCGCCGCAGGCTCGCGGTGAATTCGACGACCGAGAACTCCAGTCCGAGGGTGAGCAGCAGCAGCACCACGCCGATGGACGCACCGGTGGAGACGAAGTCGGCGGCATCGGGCACCGGCGCGATACCGCCCTTACCGAGGAACAACCCGGCCAATAGGTACAGCGGGATCGGCGAGAGGCCGAAGCGGCGGGCTGCCGAACCGAGGACGGTCAGCGTCAGCAGGATCAGGCCGAGTTCGAGCAGCAGTGACGCCGAGACCGCCACCGGCTCAGCCCTGGTCGACGAGGCTGCGCACCGCGTCGATGCCGTCGTCGGTGCCGATGACCACCAGGACGTCGTGCGCCCGCAACTTTTCGTCGGGCCCCGGCGAGGCCAGCACCTGCTCGCCGCGGACGACAGCCACGATCGAGGCGCCGGTGCGGGTGCGCGCCCGGGTCTCTCCGAGTGGCCTTCCGGCGTAAGGGGATTCGGCCGGGACCGGAATCTGACCCGAATGCAGGCCCGGGATCTCCTTGGTCAGATCGGCGTAGCTCTCCACCATCCGCGGCGCACCCAGGATCTGGGCGAGCGCCTCGGCCTCCTGTGCGGTCAGCCGGAACACCCGCCGGCCCCGGTCGGGATCGGCGCCGGCGTAGACGAAGACCTCGAATTCACCGCCGCGCTGGGCGATCACCCCGATGCGGTCACCGTCGGCGTTGTTGAATTCGTAGCGCAATCCCACCCCGGGCAGCCGGGTCTCGCGGATGTCCATGACCGCTATCCTGCCGTGCGGACGGGCGCCGCCTCACCGGTACCGGCCGGCTCCCAGCCGGGCGGGCCGAAGATGTAGCCGAGTTTGTCGCGCCATCGGGACGCCGACCGGACGTCGCGCGCGATCGCCACGTACTCGAAGGTCTCCAGCTTCCAGATGTTGAAGGTGTCGACCGGTTTGGTCAGGCCGTAGTGCGGCCGAAACATCTCGGGCTGGAAACTGCCGAACAGCCGGTCCCAGATGATCAGGATGCCGCCGTAGTTCTTGTCGAGGTAGACCTGATCCATGCCGTGATGCACCCGGTGATGCGAGGGGGTGTTGAACACGAACTCGATCGGACCAGGCAGCCGGTCGATGCGTTCGGTGTGGATCCAGAACTGATAGATCAGGCTCACCGAGAAACTGGTGAACACCATCCACGGCGGCACCCCGAGTATCGGCAGGGGCGCCCAGAACAACAGTTCACCGCTGTTGTTCCACTTCTGCCGCAGCGCGGTGGCGAAGTTGAAGTAGCGGCTGGAGTGGTGGGCCTGATGGGTCGCCCACACGATCCGGACCCGGTGGGCGACCCGGTGATAGAAGTAGAACAGCAGGTCCACCCCGACCAGGGCGATCACCCAGGTGTACCAGTCCCGCGCCGAGAGGTGCCAGGGCGCGACGTAGGCGTACAGCGCGGCATAGCCGATAAGCCCGAGGAACTTCCAGAAACCCATCGTCGCGACCGACACCAGGCCCATGGACACCGAGGCGCGGGCGTCGCGGGCGAAATAGGAGCCACGGGCGGGCCGCCCGGATTCGGCATCGGCGGGCCGCCCGGATTCGGCATCGACATCCTTTTTGAGCTTGCGCGCCGCGGTCCACTCGATGGTCAGCAGCAGCACGAAGAACGGCACCGCGAAGAGCACCGGATCCCGCATCGGCGGCGGCAGAACGGACAGCATGTCCGCGATTCGCTCCACCGGAGGAAGTCTAATGTGCTGGTGATGACCGAGGTTCGCGCGATGCATAGGTGGGCGCTGCTGCTGGGCGCCATCGCAACCGAAGTCACCGCCACCCTGTCGTTGCGCGCGTCACAGGACCACATGGCCTGGTTGCTACTGGTGACCGCCGGCTACGGGGCGTCCTTCGCGCTGCTCACCGGCGTGCTGCGCGCCGGCATGCCGGTGGGTGTGGCCTACGGCATCTGGGGCGCGCTGGGCACCGCGATCACCGCCGTCGCGGCTGCCGTGATCTTCGGCGACCCCTTCACCGTGCCGATCGTGGCCGGGATCGTCCTGATCATCGCCGGTGTGCTGCTGGTCGAGTTCGGCTCGCACCGGGCCGAACAAGCATGAACAGTTGGCTGGCGCTGTTCGCCGGGATCGTCGTCGAGGTGTTCTCCACCCTCGGGTTGCGCGCCTCGGACGGATTCCGGGACAAACGCTGGATCGCGCCGGTGCTGCTGGGGTACGTCGGGTCGTTCAGTCTGATCTGGCTTTCCCTGCACCTGGGCATGCCGGTCGGGATCGCCTACGGCGTGTGGTCGGCGTGCGGGGTGGCCCTGGTGGCGCTGCTGGCCCGGGTGATCTTCGGCGAGCGCCTCACCCCGCTGATGCTGGCCGGCATCGGCCTGATCATCGCCGGAGTGCTGGTCATCGAACTCTCCGGTGCCGCCTGACTCCGATAACCGGCGGCACCGCCGCCCGTCGAGCAAGATGGCACCCATGACAGCACCGTCGTTGCGCACCTTGGCCGAACGCATGGGCGTGGCCGCCGCCTATCACGACTGGGCCGGCAACTTCGTGACGGTCGACGACGCGACGATCACCGCGGTGCTGGCCGCGCTCGGAGTGCGCGCCGAAACCGAAGAAGACTGTGCTGCAGCACATCTCGAGCAGGACAGGCTGCACTGGTCCCGGCCTCTGCCGCCGACGGTGGTGGCCCGATCGGGCAGCGAGTGCCCGTTCTGGGTGCATGTCCCGCACGGAGCCCCTGCACACGTCTGGATCCGGCTCGAGGACGGCACCGAGCACACCGGAATCCGTCAGGCCGAGAACTTCACCCCGCCCTTCGACCTCGACGGCGCGCTGGTGGGCGAGGCGACCTTCGTCCTTCCGGATGACCTGCCACTGGGTTACCACCGGCTGCACCTGCGCTCCGGGGACCGGGAAGACGACGTACCGCTGATCGTCACCCCGTCCTGGCTGGGGCTGCCCGACCGGATGGGCGCCCGGCGCGGCTGGGGCCTGGCCACCCAGCTCTACAGCGTGCAATCCGAGGGATCCTGGGGGGTCGGCGACCTGACGGATCTGACCGACCTTGCGGTGTGGGCCGGCTCCCGCCATCACGCCGACTTCGTCCTGGTGAACCCGCTGCATGCGGCCGCGCCGACCGCGCCGATGGAGCCCTCCCCGTACCTGCCGACCTCGCGACGCTTCGTCAGCCCGCTCTACCTGCGCGTCGAGGCGATCCCGGAGTTCGCCTTCCTGCCCAAGCGTGGCCGGGTTGCCAAGCTCCGCAAGGCGGTGCGGGCAGCCGAACGCAAATCGAAGATCATCGACCGGGACGGCGTCTGGGCCGCCAAACGCGCCGCGCTGAAACTGGTCTACCGGGTGCCCCGCGCCGACGGCCGGGAGTTGGCCTACCAGGCCTACCGGGAGCGGGAGGGGGCCGCACTCGACGACTTCGCCACCTGGTGCGCGCTGGCCGAGAAGCACGGCAGTGACTGGCGGCGCTGGCCGGTCGGGCTGCAGCACCCCGCCAGCATGGACGTCGCCGAGTTCGCCCAACAGCATCCGCGTGCGGTGGACTTCCACCGCTGGCTGCAGTGGCAACTCGACGAGCAACTCGCCGACGCCCAGTCCCGGGCCGTCCAGAACGGAATGGCGCTCGGGATCATGCATGACCTTGCGGTCGGCGTGCACCCGAGCGGAGCCGACGCCTGGGCGCTGCAGGAGGTGCTGGCGCTCGGGGTGACAGTCGGCGCCCCCCCGGACGAGTTCAACCAACTGGGCCAGGACTGGTCCCAACCCCCGTGGCGGCCGGATCAGCTGGAATCCCTTGGCTACCAACCGTTCCGGGCGCTGATCGGGGCGATCCTGCGGCATGCCGGCGGTGTGCGCATCGACCACATCATCGGGCTGTTCCGGCTGTGGTGGATCCCCGAGGGCGCTCCCCCGACCAAGGGCACCTATGTCCGCTACAACTTCGACGCCATGATCGGCATCATCGCCCTGGAGGCGCACCGGGCCGGTGCGGTGGTGGTCGGCGAGGATCTCGGCACCGTCGAACCGTGGGTGCGCGACTATCTGCGCGAGCGCGGACTGCTCGGCACCTCGATCCTGTGGTTCGAGGTCGACACCCTGGGCCGGGGTCCGCTGCAGGCGCAGTGGTGGCGGGAACTGTGCCTGTCGTCGGTGACCACCCATGATCTGCCGCCGACCGCGGGCTATCTGGCCGGTGATCACGTCCGGTTACGGGACGACCTGGGACTGCTGACCCGCCCGGTCGAGGAGGAACTCGCCGACGACCGAGCGGCGCGAGAGGCCTGGATGGCGGAGTTGCGCCGGGTCGGACTGCTCAGTGCCGACAGCGATGAGCAGGCCGCAGACTCCGCCGGCAATGAGGAGGAGATCATCACCGCCCTCTACCGGTACCTGGCCCGGACGCCCTCGCGACTGCTCGCACTGGCGCTGACCGACGCGGTCGGCGAGAAGCGCACCCAGAACCAGCCGGGCACCACCGACGAGTACCCGAACTGGCGGGTGCCACTGGCCGGGCCGGACGGGGCGCCGATGTCGCTGGAGGACGTCTTCACCGACCCGCGGGCACAGCGTCTGGCCGAGACACTGCGGGCC
>NZ_JAFMJZ010000047.1 GCF_017853185.1 Mycolicibacterium sp. | reverse complement strand
ATCTGCATGTCCTCGCAGCTGGCGCCGGTCGAGGCTCCGACCAACCTGCCGCCGTGGATGATGCCGCAGGCTCCTCCGCCGTGGATGCCCCAGCCCCAGCAGTTCGAGCCCCAGCAGTTCGAGCCGATGGCCCCGGCGACCGGGATGCTGCCCGGCCCGGCTCCCGAGCTCGCTCCGGCGCCCGCTCCCGCTCCGGCCGCCGTGGTTCCCGCGCCGGTTGCCGCGCCGGAACCGGTCGTGGCCCCGGAGGCCGCACCGACGCTCGTCCCGCAGGCTCCCGGCCCGCTGCCCGGCCCCGCCAACTGACCTTCACCGCAGCCCCTAGATAATGGGGAGGCGATGTCTGAACACACTGAACTTGAGAAGTCGATCCGCGCTGGGCTGGCCAAGGTCATCGACCCTGAACTGCGCAAGCCGATCACCGAACTCAACATGGTCAAGAGCGTCTCCGTCGGCGACGGCGGGGCGGTGCATGTCGAGATCTATCTGACCACCGACGCCTGCCCGAAGAAGACCGAGATCACCGAACGCGTCACCGCGGCCGTCACCGACGTGCCCGGCACCGGCGCGGTCAGGGTGACCCTGGATGTGATGAACGACGAGCAGCGCACCGCGCTGCGCCAGCAGTTGCGCGGCGATCAGGGACTGTCGGCCGAGCCGGTGATCCCGTTCGCCCAGCCGGGCTGCCTGACCCGGGTCTACGCGGTCGCTTCCGGCAAGGGCGGGGTCGGAAAGTCCAGTGTCACAGTCAATCTCGCGGCCGCGCTGGCTGCGAAAGGACTGTCCGTCGGACTGCTCGACGCCGACATCTACGGGCATTCGGTTCCCCGGATGATGGGCACCACCGACCGGCCTACGCAGGTCGAGTCGATGATCCTGCCGCCGGTGGCCCATGACGTGAGGGTCATCTCGATCGCGCAGTTCACCCAGGGCAACGCCCCGGTGGTCTGGCGCGGGCCGATGCTGCACCGCGCGCTGCAGCAGTTCCTCGCCGACGTCTACTGGGGCGACCTCGACGTGCTGCTGCTCGACCTGCCGCCCGGCACCGGGGACGTGGCGATCTCGGTGGCCCAGTTGGTCCCGAACGCCGAGATCCTGGTGGTGACCACCCCGCAGATGGCCGCCGCCGAGGTGGCCGAACGGGCCGGCGCGATCGCCTTGCAGACCCGTCAGCGCATCGTCGGTGTGGTGGAGAACATGTCCGGACTGGTGCTGCCGGATGGTTCCACCATGGCGCTCTTCGGTGAAGGCGGCGGCAAGCAGGTGTCCGAGCGGCTCAGCCGAGCGGTGGGCGCCGACGTCCCGCTACTGGGCCAGATCCCGCTGGACCCCGCGCTGGTCGAGGCAGGCGATTCCGGTGTGCCGCTGGTGCTTTCGGCACCGGACTCCGCGGCGGGCCGGGAGTTGCGCACCATCGCCGACAAGCTGGCCGGGCGCAAGCGCGGACTGGCCGGAATGTCACTCGGCCTGGATCCCGCCGGGCGTTAGGTCCGGCGCTAGGTCGCGTCCGCGTCGAACGGTGCGGCTTCGCCCGGCGTCGGCGGCGCGGCGGGCGGCACGGCAGGCATCACCGCGCTGTGCGGTTTCTCCGGCTTGACCGGAGTGTTGTCGAACTCGCCGGTGAGGAAGGAGTCGTCACCGTCGAGCAGGTGTTTGGTCAGCGCCGCGCGCGGTGTCATGCCGCGCAGCTTCTGCAACTCGTTGAGCGGCTGACGAAGATCCTCGAACTCCGGACCGAGTTCCTCGCGCAGCTGACTGGTGGCCCCGCTGAGGTAGTCGCGGGCCTGTTTCATCGCCCCGGAGGTCCAGCGAATGGCGCCGGGCAGCCGCTCGGGTCCGAGTACCACCAGTCCGACCACGAGCAGAAGCAGCATCTCGCCCCAGCCGACATTGCCGAACATGAGCTCAGTTGTCCGGGGCGGGGTTCACCGTCAGGGTGACCTTGCGGCCCTCCCGCATGACCTCGATGGGGGCGTCCTGACCGATCTTGAGCTGACGCACGGCGACCACGAACTCGTCGGCGTCGGCGACCTTGCGGTTGCCGACCTTGACCACGACGTCGTTCTCCTTGATGCCCGCCTTCTCGGCGGGGCCGCCGGCCTTGACGTTGGCCACCTGCGCACCGGAGGCCAGGTCGTTGCTCACCGAGCGGGCCGACAGGCCCAGGGTCGGGTGCGCGATCTTGCCGTCCTTGATCAGGGTCTCGACGGTCTCCTTGACCTCATTGACCGGGATGGCGAAACCGAGCCCACTTGCACTGTCGGACAACGACTTTCCGGCGGTGTTGATGCCGATGACTTCGGAGTTCATGTTGATCAGCGGGCCACCGGAGTTGCCGTGGTTGATCGAAGCGTCGGTCTGCACCGCGTCAATGACGGTGTCGGTGTCCGATCCCTCACCCGAGAGCGGAACCGGGCGGTTGAGCGCGCTGATGATGCCGTGCGTGACGGTGCTGCGCAGACCCAGCGGGGCGCCGACGGCCACCACTTCCTCACCGACCCGCAGTTTGGAGGAGTCGCCGAACTTGGCCACCGTGAGGTTGTCGACGTTGTCGACCTTCAGCACGGCCAGGTCGGTCTTCGGGTCACGGCCCACCAGGTTGGCCGGCACCTCTTTGCCGTCGTTGAACACCACCGTCAGCTTGAACTTGCTCGGACTGGCGGCAGCCTCGGAGACGACGTGGTTGTTGGTGACGACGTAGCCGCGGCCGTCGACGACGACGCCGGAACCCTGGGCGCCCGAGTCGTCGCTCTTGGCCTCGATGGTCACCACCGAGTCGGAGACCGAGGCGGCGACGGCGGCGAACCGGCCGGCGGGCACGTCACCGCTGCTGGTTGTCGACAGCGTGACCTTGGAGGTGGTGAAGGCCTCGACGACCTCGGCCGTCTTGCGCCCCACCCAGCCGCCGACCAGACCGATCAGCAGCGCGGTGATGCCGAGCAGGGCCAGCGCGGTGTAGGACACCCGGCCGCCGAAGAGCACATCGCGCACGCCGAGCTTGCCCATCGGGGCCGGTCCCAGATCGGGCGCCGGGCGTTCCAGCGCCGGGACACCGAGTGCGGCCGCGGCGGCTGGATCACGCCACGGGTCCTCGGGGTCCTCGGCGAGGACCGCGTCGGGGTCCAGGGCGTTGGCGTCGGCGGGATGGCGTTGCAGCGAGTCGCCGCCGGGGAAGGGACGGCCGAACGCCTCCTCCAACACCGGGTCGGCGGGCCTGTCGGACGGCGCGAACTGGTCGCCGGCCCGGTACTTGGCCGGCCGCAGGTCCTCGGCGACGAAGGAACCGTCCACGCCATTGGGGCGGCCGAAGGTCCGGGATGCCTGCGGATCCACCGGCGGCTTCGACACCGGACGCGGCGCCAGCCGGTGTCCACCGCCGGAGCCGTCCTTGCTGGAGCTCACATCAACCTCTATCCACTGCCGGGAATTCCGGACTTCACCCTACCGGCGCTTGCGACGGCCACGCGGCGTGCCGCCGGGCCGCCGATTCCCGGGCCGCTGATTCCCGGACCCCTGATTGCCGGGCAACGGGTTGCCGGGCTGCAGCGGTGAAGCGGGCGGTTCCTCCGGCGCGGACTCCGGAATCTGGCTGAGCAGACCCATCAGGGTGTGCGGAATGCTGACCGGCCGGGACTCGCGCAACGCCGCACGGGCCTGCCCTTGCGCCTCGACCTCGGCGGCGCACTGCCGGCACTGCGACAGGTGACTACCGGCGCGCAGGTGGGCCTTCATCGGCAACTCGCCGTCCACGTAGGCGGCGACCGCCTCGATGGAGAGATGGTCGGTGGAGGTGAACTGCCGCGGTGCGGCCAGCGCGGCTTCGTCGACGGAGATGAAGTTCGACGGCAGCCGGGACAGCGCCTGCCGGAAAAAGCGTCCGGGATCGAAAAACGCCACCGGGCTCCTCCCGTCCAGGCACACGGCCCTTCGTCCAGACAATCGGCGAAGCACCGGGTGCGACCCGTTTATGAACCTATGTCGAATGTAGCGCGCTCAGGGCCTCTGCCAGGGCATGACGGCTCGGAGCGCGGTATCCGTCAGGCGAAGGCGGCCGCGGCGGCGTGCACCCCGTGCGCGGCCAGGTGGTCGCGCAGGGCCTGCCGGCCCCGGTGGATGCGGCTGCGGACGGTGCCGAGCTTGACGCCCAGGGTGGCGCCGATCTCCTCGTAGGACAGGCCCTCGATGTCGCAGAGGACCACCGCGGCGCGGAACTCCGGCGCCAGCGAGTCCAGCGCGGCCTGCAGGTCAGGACCCAGGCGCGCGTCGTGGAAGATCTGCTCCGGGTTCGGCTGATCGCCCGGCACCCGGTCGTAGTCCTCGGGCAGCGCCTCCATGCGGATGCGGGTGCGGCGACGCACCATGTCGAGGAAGAGGTTGGTGGTGATGCGGTGCAGCCAGCCCTCGAAGGTGCCGGGCTGGTAGTTCTGCACCGAACGGAACACCCGGATGAAGGTCTCCTGGGTGAGGTCCTCGGCGTCCTGCTGGCTGCCCGACAGGCGGTAGGCCAGCCGGTAGACGCGGTCGGCGTGCTGACGCACCAGTTCATCCCAGGACGGCATGACCGCCCGGTCACCGGTCGCGTCGAAGATCGCAGTGCCCTGCAACTCCTCGGTGGGCTCGACCCAGTCGACCTCGTCGGCCGGCGACGGGTGCGTCATGCTGACCGGAACGGTCAGGGTGGCGACCATCGGACCTTCGAGGACGTCGAGGTCCGGCAGCGCCCCGGCGGGGCACCCGAAGTCGAATGCGGTGTTATCGGCCATCTCGAACTGCACAACACGAGTCCGCTGCGGGCTATTCCCCATCGAACTGCTCTGGCGTTCCATGCTCAGCACCTTTCCGTACTGTCATGTGGACCCTATATGAGCAAACTAGGTGTCGCCTGAGAAATCGGCGGAATATTTTCAACGAGCTGGGAAAATGCTGGTAGATCGCTGGTAATCGACAAATCCATAGCAATTCCTTAAGACTAGCTACAGAAACCCGCAGCTCACGTTCCGTTTCCGCCGGTGGCGCGGCGTGGCGCGTCTGCCCACACCGGACTGCAGTTCATCTACGCTGCAGGAATGTCCATCAGTGACGAGCCGGGGATCACCCGGCCGACCAGGGCCGAGCGGATGCTGAGCCACGCCGAATCCTCCATCTCCGAGGACGCCATCGTCTCGGCGGCCCGCGAGCGCGCCATCGAGGCCGGCGCGGGGGCGGTGAGCCCCGCGGCGGGCGCGCTGCTCAGCGTGCTGGCGCGGCTGTCCGGCGGCAAGGCCGTGGTCGAGGTCGGCACCGGCGCCGGTGTCAGCGGGCTGTGGCTGCTGTCCGGAATGCGCGAGGACGGCGTGCTGACCACCATCGACATCGAGCCCGAGCACCAGCGCCTGGCCAAACAGGCCTTCGGCGAGGCCGGTATCGGTCCGGGACGCACCCGGCTGATCGGCGGCCGGGCCCAGGAGGTGCTCACCCGGCTGGCCGACGCCTCCTATGACCTGGTCTTCATCGACGCCGCGCCCGGCGACCAGCCGCACTTCGTCGAGGAGGGCGTTCGGCTGCTGCGCCCCGGCGGCGTCATCGTGGTGCACCACGCGGCCCTCGACGGCCGCGCCGGGGACCCGAATGCCGGCGACGCCCCGGTGCTCGCGGTGCGCGAGGCCGCCCGGCTGATCGCCGAGGACGAACGGCTCACCCCGGTGCTGGTACCCCTGGGCGACGGCATCCTGGTGGCGGCCCGGGACGCCGAATGATGTTGGGCGCCAAGGATTCAGGCGGGCCGTCATGGAGCTGATGACCGGCTTCGGCCTGGCATCGGCAGCCGGCCTCAACGCCTATATCCCGCTGCTGTCCATGGGACTTCTGGACCGCTACACCAATCTGGTCAACCTGCCGTCGGGCTGGTCCTGGCTGGCCAACGGCTGGGTGATCGGCATCGTCGCGGTGCTGCTGATCGTCGAGATCGTGGCCGACAAGATCCCCGCCCTGGACTCGGTCAACGACACCATCCAGACCTTCGTGCGGCCGACCTCCGGCGGCATCGTCTTCGGTTCCGGCACCGCCGCCCAGACCGCCGCGGTCGCCGACCCGGCCGAGTTCGCCCGCACCGGCCAATGGGTTCCGGTCGCCATCGGCGTGGTGACCGCACTGGTGGTGCACCTGACCAAGACGACGGTGCGGCCGGCTGCCAACGTCGCGACGGCCGGGGTGGCCGCACCGGTGCTGAGCACCATCGAGGACTTCACCAGCGTCGGACTGACCTTCGTCGCCATCCTGCTTCCCGCACTCGTGCTCGTCATCCTGATCGCGATGATCTGGGCCGCGTTCTATCTGTGGCGGCGGATGCGACGCAAGCGCAATCCGACGCCCGTGCCTGAGGCCGCGCAGTGATCCGGGCGATCTGGAACGGGGCGGTGCTGGCCGAGGCGCCGGAGACCGTCATGGTCGAGGGCAATCACTACTTCGCGCCGGACGCCCTGAACCGCGAATACTTCGCGGACAGTTCCACCACGACGGTGTGCCCGTGGAAGGGCACGGCCAGCTACTTCACGGTGGTCGTCGACGGCGCCGAGAACACCGATGCGGCCTGGTACTACCCGGAGCCCAAAGCTGCGGCAGCGGAGATCAAAGACCGGGTCGCCTTTTGGAAGGGCGTCACGATCGAGAACTCCGGCTAGCCAGCCGGGTCAGATCCAGACGCCCTTGCCGACGGCCACCACGCCGCCTGCGCTGATCGCGAACCGCTCGCGGTCCTTCTCCAGATCCACGCCGACCATCTCACCGGGGCCGACGACGACGTTCTTGTCCAGGATCGCGTGCCGCACCACCGCGCCGCGCCCGACCCGCACGCCGGGCATCAGCACGCTGCCCTCGACGATGGCACCGTCGTCGACGACGACGTTGCTCGACAGCACGGAGTTGCGAACCGACGCCGCCGAAATGATGCTGCCGGCGCCGACCACCGACTCCTGCGCGGAACCACCGTTGACGAACTTCGCCGGCGCCAGGTTCTCCGACTCACCGCGGATCGGCCAGCGCTTGTTGTAGAGGTTGAACACCGGGTGGACCGACACCAGATCCATGTGGGCGTCGTAGAAGGCGTCCAGGGTGCCGACGTCGCGCCAGTAGCCGTGGTCGCGTTCGGTGGCGCCCGGCACCTCGTTGTCGTTGAAGTCGTAGACCGCGGCCATTCCCTCGGCCACCAGTCGCGGAATGATGTCGCCGCCCATGTCATGGTCGGAGTTGTCGTCCTCGGCGTCGGCACGGATGGCGTCGATGAGCACCTTCGTCGTGAAGATGTAGTTGCCCATCGAGACGAAGGTCTGGTCCGGGTCGTCCGGGCAAGCGGGCGGCTCCGCCGGCTTCTCCACGAAGCTCCTGATCCGCCCGGACTCGTCGGCGTCGATGCACCCGAACGCACCTGCCTCCGCACGCGGCACCCGGATGCCGGCCACCGTCGCACCGGCGCCGCTCTCGATGTGGAACTTCACCATCTGCTCGGGGTCCATCCGGTACACGTGGTCGGCACCGAAGACCACGATGTAGTCCGGGTCCTCGTCGTAGATGAGGTTGAGCGACTGATAGATCGCGTCGGCGGAGCCGGTGTACCACCGCGGGCCGAGCCGCTGCTGGGCCGGCACCGGGGTGATGTACTCCCCCGCCAGACCGCTCAGTCGCCAGTTCTGCGAGATGTGCCGGTCCAGCGAATGCGACTTGTACTGCGTGAGAACGCAGATCCGCAGATAGCGCGCATTGACCAGATTCGACAGCACGAAGTCGATCAGCCGGTAGGCGCCGCCGAACGGCACCGCGGGCTTGGCGCGGTCGGCCGTCAATGGATAGAGGCGCTTACCCTCACCCCCGGCCAGGACAATGCCCAGCACGTGCGGCAGCTCCCTCATGCTGCAAACCTAACCGCCCCCGCTGGCCTCTGCTAGGGCAATAGCCGCGTTTCCCCTTAGCGATTCTGCTCACGTCGTGCGCCCGCGGAAGCCGTCGCGAAGGCGGATCCGTGCATTAGGTTCTGCGGTATGGCGGTCAGCGACATGCGCGTGGCGATGATGACCCGGGAGTATCCGCCCGAGGTCTACGGCGGTGCGGGCGTGCATGTGACCGAGCTGGTGGCCCAATTGCGCCGGTTGTGCGACGTCGATGTGCACTGCATGGGCGAGCCGCGGCCGGAGGTGTTCGTGCATCAGCCGGATCCCGTACTCAAGGATGCCAACGCCGCGCTGTCCACCCTGTCCGCCGATCTTCGGATGGCACACGCCGCGGCCGGGGCCACCGTGGTGCACTCGCACACCTGGTACACCGGCATGGCCGGTCACGTCGCCTCGCTGCTGCACGGCGTTCCGCATGTGTTGACCGCCCACTCGCTGGAGCCGATGCGGCCGTGGAAGGCCGAACAACTCGGCGGCGGCTACCAGGTCTCGCTGTGGGTGGAGCGCACCGCTGCGACGGCGGCCGACGCGGTGATCGCGGTGAGTTCCGGGATGCGCAAAGACGTTCTGTCGGTTTATCCGACGCTGGACCCCGACCGGGTGCACGTGGTGAAGAACGGCATCGACACCAGCGTCTGGTATCCGGCCGCACCGGATGCCGGGGACTCGGTGCTGGCCGAACTCGGCGTGGACCCGTCGCGTCCGATCGTGGCCTTCGTCGGGCGGATCACTCGGCAGAAGGGTGTCCCGCATCTGATCGCGGCGGCGCACCGCTTCGACCCCGAGGTGCAACTGGTGTTGTGCGCCGGCGCTCCGGACACCCCGGAGATCGCCGCCGAGGTCGAGGGAGCGGTGGCGAAACTCGCCGAACAGCGCACCGGCGTGTTCTGGGTTCGGGACTTTCTGCCCGTCCATGAGATTCGCGAAATCCTCACCGCTGCAACGGTGTTCGTCTGCCCTTCGGTGTACGAGCCGTTGGGGATCGTCAACCTGGAGGCGATGGCCTGCGGCACCGCGGTGGTGGCCAGTGACGTCGGCGGCATCCCCGAGGTGGTCGATGACGGCGTGACCGGGACCCTGGTGCACTACGACGCCAACGACGCGAGAGGGTTCGAAGCCGGTTTGGCCGAGGCGGTCAACGCACTGGTGGCCGATCCGGCGAAGGCCGCTCGCTACGGAACCACCGGACGGCAGCGCTGCATCGACGAGTTCTCCTGGGCCCGGATCGCCGAGCAGACGCTGGAGATCTACCGCGCGGTGTCGCGGTAGCGCTTAGTTCGAGTTGCCGAACGGGTCGCTCGGCGACGCGTTGAGCGCCTCGTTGTTCTCACTCAGACCGATGCACAGTCCGGTGTTCTGGCCGTTGCAGGGAATTCCGTTGACCTCGGGTAGCCGACCGACCTCGCCCGCCTCCGCGCCGGTGAGCGAACCCGGCTGCAGGTTCGCCCCCTCCGGGTTGATCGGGCTGACGATCGGGTTCTCGGCGTTGCCACTCGGGTGGCAGGTCGCGGTGAGCGGGTTGAGCTCCTGACCCACCGGGCACTCGGCCAGCGGGGTGGCGGCGTGCGAACCGCCGAACGCGGAGATGAGCGGCGCCACCGAGATCGCGACGGCGAAACCGCCGGCGATCAGCAGTCGCTGAGCAAAAGTCGCATGGGTTGCCATTGTCTGAATATCTCCTGGTGCGAAGTGCTGCCGCGGATGCGCCGACACTGATCATTCGGCAATATGCCGACAAAGGTTACAGCGGGTTCTCAGCACGAAACCCCGCACAGGGGCGGGGTTCCGTCAGTCCGAGCTAGCTGGTGACAGCCTTCAGTTCGTCGCCCAGCGCAGCAGCCTCGGCAGGCGTCAACTCGACAACGAGGCGGCCGCCACCCTCCAGGGGTACGCGCATCACGATGCCGCGTCCTTCTTTGGTCGCTTCCAGCGGTCCGTCACCGGTCCGTGGCTTCATCGCCGCCATCGAGTGCTCCCTTCGAGATCCGAGCAAGCCCGTCGGCACCGGCGGGGCCGGAGCCTCTACATGATCTTAGTGCTCCCCATTGTTCCCTATTGGCGGCCCGGGGTGTGAAACGCCCTGCTAGGAGGGGTCGAGGGGTACCCAACAGTTTGCCAAGTGGTCGTCGACCATCCCGGTGGCCTGCATCAACGCGTACGCGGTGGTGGGGCCGACGAATCGGAAGCCACGCCGCTTGAGTTCGGTGGCCATCGCCTTGGACTCCGGCGTCTGAGCAGGAAGGTCGCCCATCGCCGCGGGCCGCGCCCGGGGTGCCGGGGCGAACGACCACAGCAGGTCGGAGAGGTCGACGTCGAGGTCGGCTGCTGCCCGGGCGTTGGCGACGGCGGCCTCGATCTTGGCCCGGTTGCGCACGATCCCGGCGTCCTGGAGCAGCCGGGTCACGTCCTGCTCGGTGAACCGGGCGACGGCGTCGATGTCGAAACCGGCGAACGCCTGCCGGAAGTTCTCCCGCTTTCGCAGGATGGTCAGCCAGGACAGCCCGCTCTGGAAGGCCTCCAGGGTCAGCCGCTCGAACAGCGCGGTGCGTCCGCGCAACGGCCGGCCCCATTCCTGGTCGTGATAGTCGCGGTAGAGCTGGGACCCGCCGTCCGCCCACGGGCAGCGGATCCTGCCGTCGCCGGCCGAGCCTGGGTCAGTCACGCGGGACAGCGGAGGCGGCCCGCAGGTCGGCCAGTTCGGCCCGCAATTCGTCGAGTTCGGCGCCCAGGCGGTCCAGCACCCAGTCCACCTCGCTGGTCTTGTACCCCCGCAGCACCTGGGTGAACTTCACCGCCTCGACGTCGGCCCCGGTGACCCCGGAGGCCGGCAGCACCGTCGCGGTGGTGGCGGCCGGCAGCGGCGGCAGTTGCTCGCCCCGGCCGAAAACCAGACCGGCGATCCCGAACAGGACCACGGCCACCAGGATCAAAACCACCAGGTACATCAGGATCAATGTCACGCCTGAGATCCTTTCAGTTCATCGGAAGCGGTTCAGCAGAAGGTGTTCATGGGGGGCCGGTCCTCCAGTGAGACCGTGGAAGTCCGGCTCCGGTAGCCGTCGCCGGCCGGGAAGAACTGGGTCAGACCGACTCCGGAGTCGGTGATGCCGCAGCGGGTCAGCAGGGTCGCGATGATCTGACGGCTCATCGGCCCCAGTTCGTTCAGCGGCCGGTTGCGGTGGGTGCGCACGCCGAGGTTCACCTGCGCGATCGCCTCAAGGCCGAACTTGTCGTAGGTGTCGATCAGGATCCCGATCTCCACGCCGTAGCCCGGCGCGAACGGCACCGAGGTGAGCAGCTCCCGGGTGCCGGCGTACTCCCCGCCCAGCGGCTGAAGGACGGCGCCCAGTTCCGGGCGCAGGGCGGCCAGCAGCGGACGGGCGACCAGTTCGGTGACCCGGCCGCCGCCGTTGGCGTCGAGGGCGTCGCCGAGTTTGAGGGGACGGCGGTAGAAGCCGCGGACCAGATGGACGCCCTCGCCGGTGAGGATCGGGCCGACCAGTCGCGGCACGAACATCGGATCCGGGTCGATCAGGTCGGAGTCGATGAAGACGATGACGTCGCCGGTGGTCGCCGCCAGCGAGCGCCAGAGCGCCTCACCCTTGCCGGGCTGGACGGGGACCTCCGGGAGCGCCTGCTCACGGCTGACGACGCGGGCGCCGGCCGCCCGCGCACGTTCGGCGGTCTCGTCGGTGGAACCGGAGTCCAGCACCACCAGTTCGTCGACCAGACCGCCGAGCATCGGGGTGATGGTGTCGATGACGGCGCCGATGGTCGCGGCCTCGTTGAGGGCCGGCAGTACGACGGAGACGGTGCGGCCGTTCTTGGCGGCCTGCAGTTCGGCGATCATGCCAGCCCCCGCACGGTGCGCGCCGGCGGCCGCTCGCCCCGGATCGAGGCCACCATCTCCAGCACCCGGCGGGTGGGTCCGACCTCATGCACACGGAACATCCGGGCGCCATCGGCGGCCGCCAGCGCGGTGGCGGCCAGGGTGCCCTCCAGTCGTTGGGTCAGTTCCACACCGAGAGTCTCCCCGATGAAGTCCTTGTTGCTCAGCGCCATCAGGACCGGCCAGCCGGTGTTCACCAGATCCTTCACGTGACGCAGCAGCGTCAGTCCGTGAAAGGTGTTCTTCCCGAAGTCGTGGGTCGGGTCGATCAGGATGCCGTCGCGCCGGACACCCACCTTCGCGGCGTGCTCGGCGGCGGCGGTCACCTCGGCGATGACGTCATCGAGCACCCCGGTCACCGTGGTGCCGTAGTTGACCCGGAACGGCCGGGTCCGCGGCACCGCACCGCCGGTGTGCGAGCAGACCAGACCGGCGCCGAACTCGGCGGCCACCTCGGGCAGTGCCGGGTCGTGGCCGGCCCAGGTGTCGTTGATGATGTCGGCGCCGGCCGCGCAGGCCTGCCTGGCCACCGAGGCGCGCCAGGTGTCGACGCTGATGAGTTGGTCGGGATAGGCCGCACGCAGCCACTCGATGAAGGGAACCACCCTTCGGGTCTCCTCGTCGTCGTCGACCAGAACGCCCGGGCCGGCTTTGACCCCGCCGATGTCGACGACGTCGGCGCCCTCGGCGATGACGCGATGGGCCGCCTCCTTGGCCGCCTCGTCGGTGAAGGTCGCGCCCTTGTCGTAAAACGAGTCGGGGGTGCGGTTGACGATCGCCATGATCAGCGCGCGGTCGGCGGCGACCGGGCGCCCGCAGAACGTCCCACCAGAGGCCGAAGTCACCCCCCTATGGTGCCTGGTGCGTTCCCGGGCCTGCGGTAGACCAGCCACCTGAGGTCGATCGGGCAGGTTTCGCGCTCGAGCCCGAAGACGTCCTTGCCGGTCACCCAGTTGACGTACCAGCCGGTCGGCGGCCAGGCCCCGTCCGGCAGATTCGCCTTCTCGTAGTCGTGGACGCTGTCGTCCGAAACCAGTTCCAGCGGCAGTCCCGCGACTGCCTGGGCAACCTCGTCACGGGTGAAGAAACACGCATACGACTGCTGGGCGAACTGCCGCGCGGCGTCGTCGGGGTGGTAATCGTGCCGGGCGAGGAAGGTGTTGAACACCAGTTCGCCGCCCGGCGCCAGGGACCGGGCGGCGAGTTCGAAGAGGGCGCGCAACTGTGCCGCGGTGCGAAACTCCGATACCACCCCGGAGAGCACGATCATCGAGTAGTCCGACCGGAGATAGACGTCGCCGGCGAATGCCTCGGCTTGAATCACCCTGATGTTCAACGATTCCCGTTGCGCCTCGGATCGCATGATGTCGACGAACGGCGTGGCCGGTTCCACCGCGTCGACCTGATGACCGCGGCGCGCGAGCGCGAAGGCGTTGCGTCCGGTGCCCGCCCCGATGTCGAGTATCGGACCGGTCCTCTCTGCCGCCACCGCCAGCACCCGGGCATCGGGATGCGCCCCGAACAACGGAGGCTCGCGGTTGGCGATCCACTCGTCGTAGGCCTGCTCGAGGGTGACCCGGTTGACGGTGCCCCGGTAGTCCAGTGGCCCGGCGCTGCGCGACCGGTAGGCGACGGTGATGCTGGAACGCTGGGAGAACTCCCATGCCTCGTCAAGGGCGCGGACCAGCACCGACCGGAGATAGCCACGTTCCTCGGCGTTGAACCGGCGGCCCATCTCGGCGAAGGCCGTCACACACTTGTCGGTGTACTCCTCGAGCATCCCCGGGACACCGGGGAACGTCATCTCACCGTCCACCCGGATCAGGTTGTCCACCCGCGCGCTCAGCGCCTGTCGCACCCGGTTCGAGTCCACCATGGCTACCCCGCGGGACGCTTCCCTGCCGCCACCTCGCCCGGGTAACCCTCGTAGAACGGCACATACCCCTCGCGGCGGCCGGCCAGCACGTAGACCGGGTCGGCGACCTCGGGCCCGAACCCCTGATCGCGCAGGTCGACCTTCCGGCTCTTGAAGGTCGACGTGGTCTCCAGGCCGGAGACGATTCGGATGAACAGCGGCACCGCGTAGCCGGGCAGCTGATTGAAAAGCTTGCCGGCCAACGTCTTTCCGTTGAATTTCGCACCGGCACGCAGCTTGACCGCGGCCATTCCGGCCCGTCCGTCGGTGCCGGGCACCTCGACGCCGAACACGGCGCACTCCTCCACCGCGGGATCGGCGGCGACTCCGGCCTCCACGTCGGTGGTGGCGACGTTCTCGCCCTTCCAGCGGAAAGTGTCGCCGATGCGGTCGGCGAAGGCGGCGTGCCCGAGCCCCTGCGGGCTCATCACGTCGCCGGTGTTGAACCAGACGTCGCCGTCCTTGAAGGCGTTACGCACCAGTTTCTTCTCGGTGGCGGCCTTGTCGGTGTAGCCGTCGAACGGCGACAGCCGGGTCACCGGACTGATCAGCAGTCCCGGCTGACCGGACGGCACCCGGCGAACCCGGCCGTTCTCGTCGCGCACCGGCTCACCGGTGCCCGGGTCGAATTCGACGTAGGCCAGCGGAAGCGGGTTGATCCCGGTGGAGCCCGGGATGTTGAAGACGTTGATGAACGCGGTGTTGCCCTCGCTGGCGGCATAGAACTCGACCACCCGCTTGATGCCGAAGCGCTCGGTGAACTCCTCCCAGATGTCCGGGCGCAACCCGTTGCCGACGATCACCCGCACGTGGTGTTCGCGGTCGGTGGGACGGGGAGGCTGATTGAGCAGATACCGGCACAGTTCGCCGATGTAGATGAACGCCGTGGCCTCGGCCTCGATCACCTCGTCCCAGAACTTCGACGCCGAGAACGACTTGCCGAGCGCCAGCGTGGCCCCGGCGTCGAGCACCGACGACAGCGCGACCGTCAGGGCGTTGTTGTGATACAGCGGCAGCGCGCAATACATCGTGTCGTTGCCGCGCAACCGGACGCCGAGTCCGCCGAAACCGGCCAGCGCGCGCAACCAGCGCTGGTGGGTCATCACGCTGGCCTTGGGATGCCCGGTGGTCCCCGAGGTGAAGATGTAGAACGCGGTGTCTCGGGCGCGGACCTCCGAGGCCGAGTCGGGGTTGCCGGCGGGCTTACCCACGGCACGTTTGGCGATCTCGGCGATGGTGACGAGATTGGCCGGCGCGGCGCGGGTGTCCCGGATCGGTTTGAGCAGATCGGCCTCGGCGATCAGAACGTCGCAATGCAGCAGACCGATGCTGTGCGCCAACACGTCTGCGCGCTGGTTGTAGTTCAGCATCCCGGCCACCGCACCGCACTTGACCACCGCCAGCATGGCCAGCACCGTCTCCGGCCGGTTGCGCAGCATGATGCCCACCACGTCGCCGTGCCGGACTCCATAACCGGCCAGCACCGCGGCGTAGCGGTTGACGGTCTCGTTGGCTTCGCGGTAGGTGATCTCCTCGTCACCGAAGCGGAGGAACACCCGGTCCGGGTAGTGCCCGGCGCGATCCTGGAACACCTTGCCGATCGAGGTCTTCGAGATCGGCAGGGCCAGCAGTCCGGTCAGCGCGCCGCGCAGGATCACCGGGGTGTCGAGCAGAAGTGCCGGCACCCGGGCGGCGAGTTCGAACAGGCCCACCGATGCTCTGACAGGGCCCACACCCAACGCACTCACAGCCTTTCCGCACGAAATCCTTCGGCGCACAGCGAAAGTGCGGCGTCGATGTCGGTGACCACCTGCAGCCGGTCCAGTGCCGACGCGTCGACGTAACCCGACGGGACGAGGGTATCCAGCCAACTGCGCAATCCGTCGTAATGACCGTGCGGGTCGAGCAACACGACCGGTTTGTCATGCATCCCGAGATAACCGGCGGTCCACGTCTCGAAAAGCTCCTCGAGGGTGCCGATCCCGCCGGGCAACGTGATGAAGGCGTCGCTGCGGTCCTCCATCTCCTGCTTGCGATGGCGCATGGTGTCGGTGACGACCAACTCGTCGGCCTCGATATCGGCCACCTCGCGGTAGAGCAGGGCCTTGGGGATCACCCCGACGGTGTGTCCGCCCGCGTCGCGGGCGCCGGCGGCCAGCGCACCCATCGCCGACACGTTGCCGCCACCGGAGACCAGGGTCCAGCCGCGGCCGGCGATCGCAGCGCCGAGGGCTCGCGCGAGTTCCAGCAGTTCAGGGTGCCGCGGGCCGGAGGCGCAGTACACGCAGACTGCGAACCCTGCACGGGACCCCGGTTGCTGCTGCACACCCGAAACCTAGTCCAGAGCACCGGCGCGCCAAATAGAGTTCCCGCTATGCCGATTCAGGGGTCGCCCATTCAGTGGTCTGACTGGCCCGTGCTGCCGCGACGTGCCCTCGACACCGTGATGGGCATGTTGACGAGCACCCCCGAGGAAGGCGCGGCCAACGGGGTGGCGCTGATCGGCAACGAGGGTGTCGGCAAGAGCACGCTGGCCGCCCAGGCCGCCGAACGCCTCGGCCTCGGGGAGCCGGTGTGGGTGATCGGCACCCTGGCCCAGCAGTCCATTCCGTTCGGCGCCTTCGGCCCGCTGATCGAGGTGCACGACGTCGGCAAGCCGGCCGCGATGATCAGATCAGCGGCGGATTCGGTTCTGGCACAAGCGGGTTCGGCCCCGATCATCGTCGACAACGCCCGGCTGCTCGACCCGTTGTCGGCATCGGTGGTCTATCACCTGGCCCAGGAGCACGCCAGTCCGCTGATCGTGACGGTCCGCTCGGTGCTGCAGGCCCCACAGGTGGTCACCGCGCTGTGGAACGACGGCCTGCTGCGGCGCTTCGACGTCGACATCCTCGACGGCGAGGAGACCGCCGCCCTGGTCGGCGCGGCCGGCGGCGACGATCCCGGCACGTTGTACCGCCGCAGCTCCGGCAATCCATTGCACCTGCGGCTGCTGATGGCCACCGGATCGGGCGAGGAGACGCTGGCCGGCGCCGTCGACCGCTACCTCGGCAATCTGTCCCGTCCGGTCCGCGACGTGCTCGCTCATCTGTGCGTGTTCGAGCCGCTGTCCCGCGACGATCTGGCCGCGCTGACCACTGCGGCCGCGGTCGGGGAGGCGGTCGACGCCGGGGCCGTGCAGATCCGGGGCGCCTCCGCCTACAGCGGCCACCCGCTGTTCCTGGAGCGGCTCGCGATCGCCCTGGACAAAGCCGAGGTCCAGCGTCTGCGCGCCGCGGTGTCGACGCAGTTGGCCGCTCATCCCAGCCGAACCCCCGCCGACCGGCTCAGCCGCAATCTGATCTCGGTGCACAGCGACGGCCCCTTCGACGCCGACGCGGTGGTGGCCGGCGCACAGGAGGCACTGCTGCTCGGCGACCTCAGCCTGGCCGAGCGGTTGGCCGCCGGCGTGCTGCAGCGCGGCGAGCGGTTCGACGCCCGGCTGGCCCTGAGCAATGCGCTGGCCTGGCAGGGCCGCGGCCGGGAGGCCGATGCGACGCTGGCCGCGGTCGACCCGGCCGATCTGTCCGAGGAACAGTTGATGGCCTGGGCGCTGCCGCGGGCGGCCAACCAGTTCTGGATGCTGTCGGAGCCCGAACGCGCGGTGACCTTCCTGCAGAACGTGCGTGGGCGGGTCGGCACCGCGTCGTCACGGATCACCCTGGACGCCCTGTCCGGAACCTTCGCGATGAACGCCGGCAACGTCCGGCGGGCGGTGGAGATCGCCGACGAGGTGCTGGCACAGCCGGACGCACCGGATATGGCGGTGGCGTGGGCCGGCAGCGCCGCGGCACTGTCCTCGGCCCGGATCGGCCGCTTCTCCGACGTCGGCGTGCTGGTGAACCGGGCGCTGGGTTCGGAGTATCCGGGTCTGCTGCGGTTCACCGTCGGATTGGCCCAGACCACGACGCAGTTGATGACCGGGCAGATCGAGGCGGCGTTCGAGACCGCCCGCGGTTTCACCGACTTCGCCGAGGGCGCCCAGCCGGGCCGGGCGATCGGCGAGGTGCTGCTGGCCCATGTGCTGCTGACCGCCGGCGACTACGAGGCCGCCGCCGAGTTGCTGCAGCCGGCCGCGGCCACCCTGGAACGCACCGGCTACTCGTGGGGTCCGCTGGCGCTGACGCTGCTGACCACCGCGCTGGCCCACCAGGGCGAGATCGCGGAGTCGGCCAAGGCGCTGGCCCGTGCGCAGTCCCGGCACGGCACCAAGTCGGCGTTGTTCGCCCCCGAACTCGGCGTCGCGCGGGCCTGGCGGCTGCTCACCATCGGCGACCGGCCGGCGGCGATCACCGCGGCCCGCGACGCCGCCCGCACGGCGCAGCGGTCCGGGCAGAACGCGGTCGCGATCCGCTCCTGGCACGAGGCGACCCGACTCGGCGACCGCCGGGCCGCGGACGCGATCGCCAAGATCGCCGACGCCGACGCCGACGCCGAACTGGGGACCTGCGCCTTCACCCGACTCGCGCTCGCCCACGCCCGTGCACTGACCGCCGGCGACGCCGCCGGACTGATCGCGGCCGCCGATGCGCTGGCCGCAGCCGGCTTCGGTGGCGCGGCCCGCGATGCGGCCGAGCAGGCTGAGGCGGTCGGCGCGGTCAGGTAGTCACGCCCAGATAATCACGCAGCGTCGCGGTGACGGCGCTGATCTGTGCGACGGCGACACGTTCGTCACGCCGGTGTGCCAGGTTGGGGTCCCCCGGCCCGAAGTTGACCGCAGGGATTCCCAGTGCGGCGAACCGCGCGACATCGGTCCAGCCGTACTTGGCCCGCACCAGACCGCCGGCGGCCTCCACCAGAGCCGCCGCGGCCGGATGATGCAGTCCCGGAAGCGCGCCGGGGGCGGCGTCGGTCTGCTCGATGCTGACGTCGAGCCCGTCGAACACCGCACGGACGTGGTCGAGGGCCTCGACCGGGATCCGGTCCGGTGCGAAGCGGAAGTTGACCGTGACCGAGGCCGCGTCCGGGATCACGTTGCCGGCCACCCCGCCGTCGACGCGGACGGCCGAGAGTCCCTCGCGATAGGTGCAGCCGTCGATGTCGACCACCCGCCCCTGATAGCCGGCCAGCCGGTCTAGCACCGCACCGAGTTTGTGAATCGCGTTGTCCCCCAGCCAGGATCGCGCGGAGTGCGCCCGGGTTCCCGCCGTCGAGATGACCGCGCGCAGCGTGCCCTGGCAGCCGGCCTCGATGTAGCCGCCGGACGGCTCGCCGAGGACGGCGACGTCGCCGCGCAGCCAGTCGCTGAGTTCGCGCTCGATGCGGCCCAGTCCGTTGGCGGACGCCTCGATCTCCTCGCAGTCGTAGAACACCAGCGTCAGGTCGTGCACCGGGTCGTCGACGGTCGCGGCCAGGTGCAGGAACACCGCGTCGCCCGACTTCATATCGGAGGCGCCGCAGCCGTAGATGTGGTCGGCATCGCGTTGCGCGGGGACGTTGTCGGCGATCGGCACGGTGTCGAGGTGGCCGGCCAGGATCACCCGGGTGGGCCGGCCGAGGTTCGTGCGGGCCAGCACCGCATCACCGTTGCGCACCACCTCGAAGGAGGTCTGTGCACGCAGTGCCGCCTCCACCTCGTCGGCGATCCGCTTCTCGTCCCGCGACACACTGGGGATGTCGATGAGGGCGGCGGTCAGTTCGATCGGGTCCGCGCGGAGATCCAGCACAACTCAAGAGGCTAATACGGTGCTAGTACGGTGAAGCACCGTGACTTCTGCTGCGGGTTTCGGACTGGCCACCATCACCGCCGACGGCGCCGTGCTCGACGCCTGGTTCCCGGATCCCGAACTGGGCGCCTACAGCCCGTCCGGCACCACCCGGCTGTCGGCGGATGACGCCCCCGCCGAGCTTGCCGCGCTGGCCGGCCCGGACACCGACCGCGGGGTCGAGGTGGTGGCCATCCGGACGGTGATCGCCGACCTGGCCGACAAGCCCGCCGACACCGCCGACGCCTACCTTCGGCTGCACCTGATCTCGCACCGCCTGGTCGAACCGCACGGGCTGAATCTCGACGGCGTGTTCGGCGCACTGCCCAACGTGGTGTGGACCAACTACGGCCCCTGCCGCATCGAGGATTTCGAACATGTGCGCCTGCGCCTGCGCCGGCGCGGCCCGGTGACGGTCTACGGAGTGGACAAGTTCCCCCGGATGGTCGACTACGTGGTGCCGACCGGTGTCCGGATCGCTGACGCCGACCGGGTCCGCCTCGGCGCCCACCTGGCGCCGGGCACCACCGTCATGCACGAGGGCTTCGTCAACTTCAACGCCGGCACGCTGGGCGCCTCGATGGTCGAGGGCCGCATCTCGGCGGGCGTGGTGGTCGGCGACGGCTCCGACGTCGGTGGCGGCGCGTCCATCATGGGCACATTGTCCGGCGGTGGCACCGAGGTGATCTCGGTCGGCAGGCGCTGCCTGCTGGGCGCCAACTCCGGGCTGGGCATCTCACTGGGCGACGACTGCGTGATCGAGGCCGGGCTGTACGTCACGGCGGGCACCAAGGTCACCATGTCCGACGGTGCGACGATCAAGGCCCGCGAACTGTCCGGCGCGAACAACCTTCTGTTCCGGCGTAATTCGGTGACCGGGGCCGTCGAGGTGGTGTCCCGGGACGGCAAGGGCATCACCCTCAATGAGGCGCTGCACGCCAACTGACGGCTACTCGGCGGCCAGCACGCCGACTGCCGCGGCGGTCCAGACGGCGGGCGGCCGCGGCGTCCTGGGCGTCGATGCAGATCTCGGCGAACCTCAATCCCATGACATCAGTTCCTTCTTCATGACCTTGCCCATGGCGTTGCGCGGCAAGGACTCCACCAGGCGCACCTCCCGCGGACGCTTGTGCACCGAAAGCTGTTGGGCCACATAGTCGCTGAGTTCAGCGGGGGCAGCATCACCGACGATGAAGGCGACGATGCGCTGCCCGAGATCGGCGTCGGGCAGTCCGACGACGGCCACCTCCTCGACACCGGGGTGGCCCAGCAGTGCGGTCTCGATCTCCCCGGCGCCGATGCGGTACCCACCCGACTTGATCAGGTCCACCGACTCGCGGCCGACGATGCGGTGCATCCCGCCGGGGTCGATCACCGCGACGTCGCCGGTGCGGTACCAGCCGTCGGCGTCGAAGGCCGCAGCAGTGGCGTCGGGCCGGTTGAGGTAGCCGTCGAAGATCGTGGGCGTCCGAACCTGCAGTCCGCCAATGGTTTCCCCGTCGTGGGCGACCGGCGAACCGTCCTCGGCCACCAGCCGGGTCGCCATGCCGTCGAGCGGGAAGCCCACCCAGCCGGGCCGGCGCTCGCCGTCGGCGCGGGTGCTCACGGTGATCAGCGTCTCGGTGCAGCCGTAGCGCTCCACCGGGGCGTGACCGGTGAGCCCGTGCAGTGCGTCGAACACCGGCACCGGCAGCGCGGCGCTTCCGGACACCAGCAGCCGGGCCGATGCCAGCGCCCGGGCCGCGTCGGGTTCGGCGACGATCCGCGACCACACCGTCGGAACCCCGAAGTACAGCGTTCCGGCCGCTTCGGCATACGCCTGCGGCGTCGGGCGCCCGGTGTGCACGAACCGGTTGCCCACCCGCAGCGAGCCGAGCAGTCCGAGCACCAGACCATGAACGTGGAACAGCGGCAGGCCGTGCACCAGGGTGTCCTCCGGGGTCCACTGCCAGGCGGCGGCCAGGGCGTCGAGGTCCGCGGCCACCGCGGCCCGGCTGATCACCGCACCCTTCGGCGGTCCGGTGGTGCCGGAGGTGTAGATCACCATCGCCGTGCTCTGCGGCGCCGGTTCCGGGTAGCGGTGCCAGGACCGGGCATGCAGGCGGACCGGAACATGCGGCAGGCCGGCCGGATCCTCCGGCTGCTCCCCCAGCCACACCTGGGCGCCGGAATCGGTCAGGATGTGCGCGCGTTCGGCGACCCCGACGTCGGCGGGGACCGGGACGAAGGGCACTCCGGCGATCAGACACCCGGTGACGGCCAGGACGGTCGCGGCCGTCGGGGTGGCCAGCACGGCCACCCGGTGCGCTCCGCCGACCCGTTCGGCCACCGAGGTGGCGGCGCCGACCAGATCGCTACGGGACAGCGTCATCCCGTCGATGCGCACCGCGTCGGCCAGGTCGGCCCCGGCGGCCACCGCGGCCGGGTTCAGCGAGGCCAGCAGCACCTCGCGAGGCTACCGCGGCCTCCCCGGCGCGTCGTGTTACAGATGCGTCACGTGAGGTTTGCGGCCGGTACTCTCGTTGTTATGACTGGTCAGGGCTCCGCCGTGCTTGCAGCAGTAATGCTGGCCGGCACCGCTGCCCTGCAGCCTGCGGTGGCGCACGCCGCCCCGCAACCCTGGAACGGCCGTTATCAGATGACCACCTACGCATCCCAGAAGGCCGGAACCAGCCCGGCAGCCCGGCAGCGCGAGGGCGATTTCGGCGCGGTCTTCACCCTGGCCACCGCCTGCTCGTTCGACAAGTGCGTGGCCACCGTCGTCGACGGTCCCGCCCCGGGCAACCCCACCATTCCGCAACCGACCCGCTACACCTGGAACGGCAACGGCTGGGCGACCAGCTACGACTGGCTGTGGGACTGCTACCTGGGCCCCGGCACCCAGAAGGCCTGGGCGCACGCCACCTCCTTCACCGTCTACGCCCCGCAGGCCGACGGGTCCCTGCGGGGAACCTGGCACACCGATATCGCCGAGGGGCCGTGTCGCGGCAATGTGGTGATGCCGGTGACGGCCGTTCCTGCCTGATTTCGAACCCCGCCTGGAATTTTCTTTTCCGGCCCGGTAACGCTGTGATCTGTGTTACCGATGAGACAGCTGTCATGCCTAACTAGCCGGTTAAGGGGCCACCCATGAAGATCGTCGGTCGCGCGCTTGTCGCGCTGTTGCTCGCCGTGTCGGGTTTGTTCGTCGGCGTGGGGTCCTCGCAGGCGGCGTTGGA
>NZ_JAFMJZ010000186.1 GCF_017853185.1 Mycolicibacterium sp. | reverse complement strand
AGAATCTCGCTGCCGAGCACCCGGAGAAGCTGCAGGAGCTCATCGACGCCTGGTTCCAGGAGGCGGAGGCGAATTTCGTTCTGCCCCTTGACGATCGCACCGCCGTCGAGCAGCTCGGCAATGCCCGGCCGCAGGCCGAGCCGCCGCGGTCGCGCTACATCTACTACCCCGACACCGCTCCGGTGCCGGAGGGTGCGGCGGTCAACGTCCGCGGCCGATCCTACAAGATCCTGGCCGACGTGGAGGTGACGCCGGAGACCGAGGGCGTGATCTTCGCGCACGGTTCGCGGTTCGGCGGCCACACGCTGTTCATCAAGGACGGGAAGCTGAACTACGTCTACAACTTCCTCGGCATCAAGCCCGAGCAGACGTTCACCTCCGAGAAGTTGACGCCCGGAAACCACACCCTGGGTGTGGAGTTCATCCGCGAAGGCTCCGGTGATCACGGTGAGTCCACCGGCACGGCAAAGCTTTACGTCGACGATCAGGTGGTGGCCGAGGGCCCGATGCGGGCCCAGGTGGGCAAGTTCACCCTGTCCGGGGACGGTCTGTGCGTCGGTTTCGACAGCGCCGACCCGGTGAGCCGCTCCTATCCCCCGGGCTTCCCGTTCAAGGGCGGCCGGATCCTGGGTGTCGGCGTGGACATCGGCGAGGACCAGTACATCGACCTCGAGCGCGAGGCCGCCGCGGCGTTCGCCCGGGACTAGCGCCCCGGTACGGCCAACCTCAGGCCGGGCCCACCCGGTAGATGGATTTGAGGTCGAAGAACTCGTGCAGGCCCTCGGGTCCGAGTTCCCGGCCGATGCCGCTGGCCTTGACCCCGCCGAACGGCGCTCCGATGTCGAGTTGGTAGTCGTTGATGCCGACGGTGCCGGTCCGCATCTCGCGGGCGACCTCGGTGGCCCGGTCGGAGTCGGTCGACCACACCGTGCCGGCCAGACCGAACTCGCTGTCGTTGGCCAGTTCGACGGCGTGGGCGTCGCCGTCGTAGGGAATGACGGCCAGAACCGGTCCGAAGATCTCCTCCTGGGCGATCCGGTCGGAGTTGTCCACGTCGGCGAACACCGTCGGCGAGACGAACCAGCCGCGGGGCTGGTCACGCGGAACACCGCCGCCGGCAATGAGTTTCGCTCCGCTGATCTTGCCCATCTCGATGTAGTTCAGCACCCGGTCGCGCTGCCGTGCGCTGACCACCGGTCCGATGTCGGTGGCGGTGTCGAGTGGGTCACCGACGTTCAGGCTGCCGACCAGTCCGGCCACCGCCTCGATCACCTCCGCATACCGGGACCGCGGGGCCAGGATGCGCGAGCCCAGGAAGCAGGTCTGGCCGTTGTTGATGAACGACACCGACTTCAGGCCCTTCATGGTGGCGTCCAGATCGGCGTCATCGAGGATGATGGCCGCGGACTTGCCGCCGAGTTCCAGGGTTACCGGGCGCAGCAGCCGGCCGCAGGCTTCGCCGATGATCCGGCCGACCGCGGTCGATCCGGTGAAGCTGACCTTGTCCACACCCGGGTGGGACACCAGGTGCGCACCGGCCTCGGCGCCACCGGGCACCACATTGAGCACGCCGGCCGGCAATCCGGCCTCCTCGGCCGCCTCCGCGAAAACCAATGCGTCCAAGGCGGTTTCGGGTGAGGCTTTCAGCACCACCGTGCAGCCTGCGGCCAGCGCCGGGGCGAGCTTGAACGCCGCCAGCGCCTGCGGGTAGTTCCACGGGACGATCGCGGCGACGACGCCCACGGCCTCGTGCCGGACGATGGTGTGACCGATCGCGCTCGGCCGCACCTCCTCCATCGGGGTCTCGGTGATCAGCTTGGCGTAGTAGCCCAGCAATGCGGCGGGGAACAGTCCGTTCGCGCCGCCGGACAGTGCCATCGGCATGCCGTTCTCGCGGGTGACCAATTCGCTGGTGGTCTTGGCACGGCGGTGCAGTGCGCCCGCGAACGCCAACAGCGCCCGGGCCCGGTGATCGGGCGAGGCCCCCCGCCACTCCGGTAGCGCGGCACGTGCGGCCGCGACCGCCGCGTCGATGTCGGCTTCGGTGGCGCTGGCGCCGTCACCGAGCAGTTCCCCGGTGGCGGCTTCGAGCACCGGTTCACACTTGTCGGCGACACGGAATTCGCCGTCGATGAACAGTTGTGCATGCTTGGTGACGGTCATAGCGGAACCCCTTCGGCACTCACGGTGGCGAACAGCACCTTCTCGGCGATCAGATGCTCGGTCTCATCGGGCGTCATACCCAGGACGCCGGCACAGACCCGTCGGGTGTCCGCGCCGGGAAGCGGCGCCGGACGCTGGGGCGAGTGCGGGATGTTGCGGAACGGCGCCGGACCGGTCTCGGCGGGCAGCGGCACTTCGAACAGCGGATGTGCCATGTCCGCCAACACCTTTCGCAGCCGCAGCTGCGGGTGTTCGTAGACCTCTTCGGGCCGGTACATCGGACCCGCCGCCACACCGGCGGCCTGGAGCTGATCGGCGACCTGCTGCGGGGTGTGCCGTGCCGCCCACTCCGCGAGTTCGGCGCCACCGGTGACGCCGGCCACCGCGGCACGCTCGGACTCCGAACCGATCGACACCACGCACCATTCGTCGTCCCCGGCGCAGGACAGCACCAGATGGACCGTCGGGTCCTCGTCCACATGAGCGCGGGCGGCTTCGGCGGCCAGCATGACGAACCCGGTGTCCACCTGATTGATACCGGCTTCAGCCTGGGAGACGTGGATCCGGGCGCCGGCACCGGTGCGGCGGCGGCGGATCAGCGCGGCCAGCGCGCCGATCGCGGTGATCCGGCCGACCACATGGTCCGGGAAGATCGTGGTGGCGTCGTAGAACGGATGGCGCGCAGCGGGATCCGCCTGGTCAGAGGTCCACAGGCTGGTGACCCCGGTCGCGGCACGCACCAGCGGCCCGTACCCCATCCGGGTGCTCCACGGCCCGACGTCCCCGTAGGCGCTGCTCTCCGCGAGCACGATGCCGGTGTTGATCTCACGCAACCGGTCGTGGCCGAAGCCGAGCGCGGGCAGGGTGCCGGGCTTGAAGTTGGCGAACACCGCGTCGGCCGAGGCCACCAGCTTCTCGAACACCACGGCCCCGTCCGCACTGCGCAGATCCAGGCCGAAACCCAGGTGGTTGCGGTGGGCTCGGGCGAAGGAGTCGCCGATCGCCTGGTCCGCGCGCTTCTGCCGCAGCCCGTCCGGATAGGCCGCGCTCTCGACCTTGATGACCTCGGCACCCATGTCGCCGAACAGCCGGCTGAGTTCGCCCCCGGCGACGATGATGCCCAGGTCGATCACCCGGATGCCGTCCAGCGGCAGTTCGCCGACCGCACCGACCGGCGCAGGCTCGAAACGTGCTGCGCGCCAATGGGTTTCGCTGCTGCCGACCGGCGGGGCCGCGGTGCGGAACCCGGCCCGTCCACCGTCGACCGACCAGTAACCCACCGGAACGCGGGCGGTGACTCCGGGTGCGAGTTCGGCGTCGGCGAGTGCGCCGACCTCGGCGAGATGATCCGAATGAAGCGCCTCGGACGGTGTCAGCACCGAGGCGATCGGCACACCGTGGCGTTGCCCTTCGGCCACCAGTTCATCGCGGGTGCGGTCGGCGAACATCGCCCCGATCAGCGCGCCGAGCTCGCCGAAAGCCTGAGCCCGCGCGGCGAGGGTGTCGAAGCGCGGATCCTGGAACTGCTCGGGTTCCCCGAGCCAGGCCCGCAGTCCATGCCACTGCCGCGGGGCCATGACGCAGATCCGGACGAAACCGTCCTTGCACTTGAAGATCGGGTAGAGATCCTGGTTGCGCGGCCTGCCCCGCCAGCGCTCGCCGGCCTTGCGGGCTGTCGCCGCCTGACCCTGGGTTCCGAACGGCGGATCCAGCGCCATGACCACGGCGTCGAATCGGGAGAAGTCGATGTAATCGCCGACACCGCAACGCAGCCGGTTGAAGTACGCGGCAAGCAACGCCCAGGCCGCCTGCACGGACGCGGTCGACGAGGCGATGCCCTCCGGCGGCAGGACCGGGGTGCCGACGGCGGGCCCGGACCGCGACAGCGCGGTGCACATCGCGTAGAGCACCGGATCGGTGGCCCGCCAGGACGCATACGGCCCATTGCTGCCGAAGTCCGTCACCAGCATGGTGACCAGGTGGCCGAACCGGTCGGCCAGTTCCTCGCAGGAGGTGCCGTAGGCCCCCGCCAGCCCGAGCGGGCCGGCGCTGCCGGGCAGGCCGCTGTCCACCACGATGTCGGCCTGGCCGGCGAGGTCCAGCAGTACCTGCCGATCAGCCGGCACCGCGGGATCGAGCACCACCGAACGCTTGTTGGCGTTGTGCAACGCGAACGGAATGCTCACCCCGTCGAGGGTCGGCAGCTCCGTGCGCCCAGCGCTGCCGGTCGGGGGTTCGACCTTCAGTACATCGGCGCCCAGGTCGGCCAACAGTCGGGTCACGCCGTCGGCATTGCCGTCGGAGAGGTCGAGAACCCGTAGGGAAGCCAGCAGTGGCTCATCTTCGTGCTCGTTTTCGCTCACGACAGCCCTTTCTCGTTCCCGGCGCCGAGCCTAATGCCCTGCTATTCCCGCCCCGGGGTGTGGTGTTCCTCATCCAGTTAGCCCAGCTAACACTCGACCGCCGGCGAGTAGAATGAAGGTCTCATGTCAGAACTCAATGCGGTGGCGGCGCAGCCCCATCCTGCTGTGGCCCAGCTGGCGGCCCTGCATCATCTGCGGACCTACCTCGACATCGGCGTGGTCGTGGTGGTGCTGACGATCACCAATCTGATCGCGCACTTCACCACACCGTGGGCGAGCATCGCGACGGTGCCGGCGGCTGCGGTCGGGCTGGTCCTCCTGGTGCGCGCGCGCGGACTGGGCTGGGCCGAACTGGGGCTGGGCCGCGAGCACTGGCGCTCCGGCGCGGGCTACGCACTGGCCGCCGTCGGACTGGTCCTCACTGTGATCGTGGTCGGCGCGCTACTGCCGTGGACCCGGCCGATGTTCCTCAACGACCGCTACGCCACCTTCTCCGGTGCCGTGGTCGCCTCGATGATCGTCATCCCACTCCAGACCGTGATCCCGGAAGAACTCGCGTTCCGCGGCGTGCTGCACGGCGCGCTGAACCGGGCGTGGGGCTTCCGCGGCGTCGCGGCCGGCGGGTCACTGCTGTTCGGGATGTGGCACATCGCGTCGTCGCTTGGTTTGACGAGTGGCAACGTCGGCTTCACCCGGGTGCTCGGCGGCGGCGTGGCGGGCATGGTGGCCGGGGTGGTGATGGCGGTGCTGGCGACCGGCGCGGCCGGATTCGTCTTCACTTGGCTGCGGCGCCGCAGTGGCAGCCTGATCGCCCCGATCGCCCTGCACTGGTCACTGAACGGCATGGGCGCACTGGCGGCCGCGCTGGTGTGGCACCTGTCGGCCTGATTCAGACCAGCAGCACCGCAGCACCGGCGATCCGGCCATCGGCCAGGTCGGCCAGTGCGCGATCTGCTTGTCCCAGCGGATATTCCGGCGTGGTCACCGCGATGCGGTGCCCGGCGGCGAACTCAAGGAATTCCCTCGCATCGGA
>NZ_JAFMJZ010000002.1 GCF_017853185.1 Mycolicibacterium sp. | reverse complement strand
ACGCCCGGGTGCGCCGGCGTCGAGGATCTCGCTGGAGAGCAGGATCATCCCGGCGCAGGATCCATAGGCCGGCATTCCGGCGCCCAGCCGGGCCCGCAGCGGTTCGAGCAGATCGAACTCGCGCAGCAGCAGACTCATGGTGGTGGACTCCCCACCGGGGACCACCAGCGCATCGACGGCGTCGAGTTCCGCACGCCGTCGGACCGTGATCGCCCGGGCGCCGGCCTCGTTGAGCGCAGCGAGATGTTCCCGGGTGTCGCCCTGCAGGGCCAGCACCCCGATGGTGGGCGCGCTCACCGCGTGCCCGAGCCCGGCGTGTACCCGCGCTCGTAGCGGGTCAGCCCTTCCTGCACGACGGCGGCCACCATCTGCCCGCGCTGGTTGTAGATAGCGCCCGTCGTCAGCGCGCGTCCGTTGCCCGCCGACGGCGAGGCCTGGTCGTAGAGCAGCCACTCGTCGGCCCGGAACGGGCGCATGAACCACATCGCGTGATCCAACGAGGCCACCATCAGGTGTGGCCGGTCCTCGGGGTGATTGACCTGGGCGGAGCCGAGCAGGGTCAGATCGCTCATATAGGCCAGCGCGCAGATGTGCAGAACCGCGTCGTCGGGCAACCGGTCCTTGTGCCTGAACCAGACCTGCTGCAGCGACGCCTTACCCGGGCGCTGAGTCACCTGGTCGCGCGGCACCCGGCGGATGTCCCACTCCTCGAACTGCGCGATGCCGTTCTCACCGAAGAGTCCGCCCTCGGAGGTGTTCGGCGCGATGTCCTCGGGCGCGATGGTCTCGGGCATCTCGTCCTGGTGCTCGATACCGCGCTGCTCGGTCTGGAACGAGGCCGACATCGAGAAGATCGTCTCGCCGTTCTGGACGGCGTTGACCCGTCGCGTCGCGAACGAACCACCGTCGCGCAGTCGCTCCACCAGATAGACCGCGGGCTTGGTGGCGTCACCGGGCCGCAGGAAGTAGCCGTGCAGGGAATGCACGTAGTACTTCGGATCTACCGTCCGGACCGCCGACACCAGGGCCTGCCCGGCGATGTGTCCGCCGAAAGTCCTTGACAGGTAACCCTCTTCGGGGTTGAAAACGGCACCTCGATAGATGTTGACCTCGAGCTGCTCGAGCCCGAGGATCTGTTCGATCGCCATGGTTCTACTTCTGGTCTTCGCGCAACCGGCTCATCCGCCGGTCTACCAGCCGCGCTGGGCCAACCGGTGCGGCTGCGGGATGTCGTCGACGTTGATGCCCACCATGGCCTCCCCGAGCCCGCGCGACACCTTCGCCAGCACATCCGGGTCGTCGTAGAAGGTGGTGGCCTTGACGATCGCCGCGGCCCGCTCGGCGGGGTTGCCGGACTTGAAGATTCCGGAGCCGACGAACACGCCCTCGGCGCCGAGTTGCATCATCATCGCCGCGTCGGCCGGAGTGGCGATGCCACCGGCGGTGAACATGGTGACCGGCAGCTTGCCGGCCTTGGCCACCTCGACCACGAGGTCATACGGCGCCTGCAGTTCCTTGGCGGCGACGAACAGTTCGTCCTCCGTCAGCGACGTCAGCCGACGGATCTCCCCACCGATGGTGCGCATGTGGTGGGTGGCGTTGGAGACGTCGCCGGTGCCGGCCTCGCCCTTGGACCGGATCATCGCCGCGCCCTCGGTGATGCGGCGCAGCGCCTCGCCGAGGTTGGTGGCGCCGCAGACGAACGGCACGGTGAAGCGCCACTTGTCGATGTGGTTGGTGTAGTCGGCCGGGGTGAGCACCTCGGACTCGTCGACGTAGTCCACTCCGAGGCTCTGCAGGATCTGCGCCTCGACGAAGTGACCGATGCGGGCCTTGGCCATCACCGGGATGGACACCGCCTCGATGATGCCCTCGATCAGGTCGGGGTCACTCATCCGGGCGACGCCGCCCTGGGCGCGAATGTCGGCGGGCACCCGCTCCAGTGCCATCACTGCGACCGCGCCGGCCGCCTCGGCGATGCGCGCCTGTTCGGGGGTGACGACGTCCATGATGACGCCGCCCTTGAGCATCTCGGCCATGCCGCGCTTGACCCGCGCGGTCCCGGTCTGTGCGTGGTTGGCGGAGCCGTTGGCTCCAGCTGCGTTGTCCACTTAAGTGCTCCTCCAAGTTTTCTGCGGCACCAGTCTAAGGGGTCTTCGGACCCGCGGATTCCGCCTGGTCAGCGGATGGCGCGCGGACCTGCCGGGGGCTCACCGGGGGCCGGCCCCGGCAAATCAGCCGGCCGGTCCGCCAGCCTGTTGGCCTCGGCGAGCAGCTGCCGGAGTTCGCGCGGGTACACCCGCTGGCCGGCGGCCTCGAACCCGCCGATCGTCTCGGCGTCGCACCAGCGGTGGTCGTGGATGTAGCGAAGTTCGAGTTCGGTGCGCCCGGCCGGCGACGGATCGAAGCGCCGGGTGCGGTGGACGAAGTAGAACTCCTCGCTGGTCATCACCGCGCCGTTGAAGTCGATCAGCGACTCCCGTCGCCACACCGGGCCCACCAATTCATCGGCGCCGACCCGCAGTCCGGTCTCCTCGGCGAGTTCCCGGGCGGCCGCTTCGGCCAACGGTTCGCCCGTGAGGATCCGCCCGCCGACGGTGAACCACCAGCGGGGCGCCTCGCCGTCGGTCTTCGCCGGGTCGGACCCGCAGAACAGCAACACCGCGCCGTCGTCGTCGAGGAGGACGACGCGGGCGGAGGTGCGCAGTTCATTCATCGCTGAGCCGGTAGGCAATTATTCATCGCTGCGCGGGTTCGGCGATCTCGAAATACGTTGGCAGCGGGGCTCTTCCGCCGAGTTTCAGCCACCGCACCGGGCGTCGCTCCCGCAGCGCGAGGGTGTCGCGGACGGCGTCGTTGTGGAAGCGCCGGGCCAGCAGCACCCGGACCTCGGCGTCGGCGAGTTCGTCGGCCAGACCCAGTGGCACCCGGGCGGGGTCGACGGTCGCCAGCGCCGTGGACAGTTCGTTCTCGCAGGCTTCCCGGGTGGAACGCGGCGAATGTTCGGCCGCGTCGGCCAGCCCCACCAGCCGCCTGCCCTCGGGGCGTTCGCCGTAGGCGTCAACGGCCACGGCCCGCGCCACCACGGCGCGGCGGCCCAGCGCGGCGTCCAGCGCCTGCCAGGACAGGTCATAGCGGATGTGCAGCCGGTTGAGCCGATTGGCGGTCTGCAGTGCCCAGACCGCGGTCGCAAGCAGCATCACGACCAGCAGTGCGGTCAGCGACCAGTACAAGCCGGGAGCCACTAGACAGATCCCCGAGTCGCTGCGCTCTCCCCCGCAAGCGGGAGGTGCCCCCAGCCCGCCCTCATCCCGCCACCGCCACCTTCACTCCGGCACCGGCGACGGTCTCGTAGACCCGCAGGATGTCGTCGGCCACCACCGACCAGTCGTAGCGCTGGACCGCCTCGGTGCCGGCCCGCACATAGTCCGCCCGCAGGGTCGCGTCCCCCAGCACCGCGATCAGCGCCTCGGCCAGTGCGGCCGGATCCTCCACCGGCACCAGTCGGCCGGCCTCACCGTCCTCGAGCACCCGCCGGAAGGCGTCGAGGTCACTGGCCACCACCGCGGTGCCGGCGGCCATCGCCTCGACCAGCACGATGCCGAAGCTCTCGCCGCCGGTGTTGGGTGCGCAGTAGACGTCGGCGCTGCGCAGCGCGGAGGCCTTCTCGGCATCGGAGACCTGGCCGAGGAAACGCAGATTCCCCGCGTGCTCCCCCGCGGCCTCGCGCAGTTCGTCCTCGTCGCCCCGGCCGACGATGAGGATCTCGATGTCGGGATGGTGCGCCACCAACGCCGGCAGCGCCCCCATCAGGACATCCATCCCCTTGCGTGGCTCATCGAAGCGGCCGAGGAACAGCACGGTGCGGCCGGAGCGCGGATAGCCGGGCAGCGGGGTCGCCGAGGCGAACGAGTCGACGTCGACTCCGTTGGGGATCTGGACGGCGTCGGATCCCAGCGCCTCCATCTGCCAGCGCCGGGCGAGGTCGGAGACCGCGATCCGACCGACGATCTTCTCGTTGTACGGCCGCAGCAGACTCTGAAAGACGCCCAGCGCCAACGACTTCGTGGTGGAGGTATGGAAGGTCGCGACGATGGGCCCCTCGGCGATCATCAGCGCCAGCAGGGACAAACTCGGGGCATTGGGCTCATGCAGATGCAGGACGTCGAACTCGCCGGCGGCGATCCACTTCTTCACCAGCCGGTGGGTGGCTGGCCCGAACCGCAGCCGCGCCACCGAGCCGTTGTAGGGAATCGGCACCGCCTTGCCGCCGGAGACCACATAGTCGGGCAGTTCGACATGCGGGGAGGACGGTGCCAGCACGCTGACGTAGTGACCGCGTTCGCGCATCACCTCGGCGAGTTGGAGAACGTGCGCCTGAACTCCGCCGTGGACGTCGAACGAGTACGGGCACACCATGCCGATCCGCATCAGGCCTGGTCTTCCTGGGGCGTTTCGGCCAGCCGGGCGCGACGCTCCTCGGACAGGTCGGCCAGCCACAGCGGCTGCAGCATGTGCCAGTCCTGGGGATGGGCGGCGATGTTCACCGCGAACCGGTCAGCCAGCGCCTGGGTGATCAGGCCGACGTCGCCGGAACTGGTGTCGATGGCCTCGTCGATCTGTACCACGCAGTCCGGGCCGTCGTAGTAGACGTGCGCCGGATGCAGCGGCGCACCGGTCTCGATGGCCAGCTTCGCCGGGCCGGCGGGCAACCGGGTCGGCTCGCCGAAGAACTGCACCGGCACCCCGGACCGGGAAAGATCGCGATCGGCCATCAGGCAGACGAACCCGTTGGCGCGCAACCGCTCTGAGAGCACCTCCATCGGCGGGCGGTCCCCACCGGTGGTCGGCAGCACCTCGAAGCCGAGGCTCTCCCGGAATTCGATGAAGCGGTCGTAGAGCGACTCCGGCTTGAGCCGTTCGGCCACCGTGGTGAAGGTGCCGTAGTTCTGCGCCAGCCACACGCCGGCCATGTCCCAGTTGCCACTGTGCGGCAGCGCCATCACCGCGCCACGGCCGGCCTGATGCGCCGCCGCAAAGTGTTCGGCGCCGATGAACACCTGATCGAGCCGATCGGCCAATCGGGCGAGGTCCATCGACGGCAGCCGGAAGGCCTCACGCCAGTACCGGGCATAGGACGCCAGCGACGCCCGCATCAGCGAACGGGGCACCCGACCGGGCGTGGTGCCGATCACCCGGGCCAGGTTCTTGCGCAGTTGATCCGGCCCCCCACCGAGGGCGGCGTAGCGAGCGCCGGTCCGAAATACGCTGCGCGCCATCGGTTCCGGCATCGTCCGCACCAACCGCCAGCCCGCGGCGTAGCCCCAGTCGCTGAGGTTCTCGGAGAGCTCGCTCACCCGGCGCCTCCGGGCGGGGTGATCTTGTCGATCGCGCCCGGCGAACTGCGCACCGAGTGCAGGCGCTGACCGACGGTCACCAGGCTGGCGACCGCCAGCAGCCACATCCCCCCGTGGAACAGCATCGGAACCCCGAAGAGCCCCGAGAAACCCGCGCCGGCGAGCACGATGACGAGACGCTCAGGGCGCTCGATCAGCCCGCCGCCGCCGTCCAGCCCGGTGGCCTCGGCGCGGGCCTTGATGTAGGAGATCACCTGGGAGGTGACCAGACAGATGAGGGTCGCGACCATCAGCGACGGGCTGTCCAGTCCGAAGGCGGCCCACCACAGCAGGCCACAGAACACCGCACCGTCGCTGATCCGGTCACAGGTGGCGTCGAGGACGGCGCCGAATCGCGTTCCGCCGCCACGTTCCCGGGCCATCGCACCGTCGAGCATGTCGGCCAGCACGAAGAATGTCACCGCGACCGCGCCCCACCACAGCTGACCGATCGGGAAGAGGGTCAGAGAGGCCAGCACCGAACCGGCGGTCCCGATGATCGTCACGGTGTCCGGGGTCAGCCCGGCCCGCAGTGCGGCCTTGGCGATCGGCCCGCTGATCTTGGCGTAAGCCGCCCGGGTCATCAGGTAGAAGTCGCTCACGGCTGGTTGGCCCACTCGTCGGCGAGCAGGGTCCTGGTGTCGCGCAGCAATTGCGGGATCATCTTGGTCTGGCCCACCACGGTGATGAAATTGGCGTCGCCGGACCAGCGCGGAACCACGTGCATGTGCAGATGATCGGCCAGCGAACCGCCGGCGGACTTTCCGAGGTTGAGGCCGACGTTGAACGCGTCGGGCCGCGACACCGACTTGATCACCCGGATCGCCTTCTGGGTGAACGCCATCAACTCCGCGCTCTCCTCGGGCGTGAGGTCCTCGAGTTCGGCGACCTGCCGGTAGGGCACCACCATCAGGTGGCCGGGGTTGTACGGGTAGAGGTTGAGCACCGCGTAGACCAGTTCGCCGCGGGCCACCACCAGCCCCTCTTCGTCGGACATGGTGGGGATGTCGGTGAACGGCTGTGACGATCCTTTCGTGCCGCCAAACTTGGGCGACTCGACGATGTAGTTCATCCGGTACGGCGTCCACAGCCGCGCCAGCCGATCCGGGACCCCCACTCCCGTGTCCCGAATCTCGTCAGTCACCGCTGACCTTCACCGATTCGGCTGTGGGAGTGTCGTTCTCGCGGTCGGCGATCCAGGCCCGGATCGCGGCGACGGCCTTCTCCCGGGGCACGCCGTTGATCTGGGTGCGGTCGCCGAACCGGAAGCTGACCGCGCCGGCCTCGACGTCCTTGTCCCCCGCCAGCAGCATGAACGGCACCTTCTGGTTGGTCGCGTTGACGATCTTCTTGGCCATCCGATCGTCACTGGCGTCGACCTCGGCGCGCACGCCGTGCGACTTCAGTTCGGCGACAAGGCCTTCCAGGTAGGCGACGTGACCTTCGGCGACCGGGATGCCGACCACCTGGACGGGGGCCAGCCAGGCCGGGAACGCCCCGGCGTAATGCTCGGTGAGGATGCCGAAGAACCGCTCGATCGATCCGAACAAGGCACGGTGGATCAAAACGGGCTGTTGGCGCGACCCATCCGAGGCGGTGTACTCCAGTTCGAACCGCTCCGGCATGTTGAAGTCCAGCTGGATGGTCGACATCTGCCAGCTTCGGCCCAGCGCGTCGCGCACCTGCACCGAGATCTTCGGGCCGTAGAACGCCGCACCGCCCGGATCCGGAACCAGGGTCAGGCCGCTGGACTCGGCAACCTCGCGCAAAGTCTCGGTGGCCTCCTCCCACAGGTCGTCGGAGCCGACGTACTTCTGCGGGTCCTTGGTGGACAGTTCCAGATAGAAGTCGTTGAGCCCGTAGTCCCCCAGCAGGTCGAGCACGAATTGCAGCAGCGAGGCCAACTCGTCGCGCATCTGCTCACGGGTGCAGTAGATGTGCGAGTCGTCCTGGGTCATACCTCGCACCCGGGTCAGGCCGTGGATCACGCCGGACTTCTCGTAGCGGTAGACGGTGCCGAATTCGAAGAGCCGCAACGGAAGTTCACGGTAGGAACGGCCCCGGGACCGGAAGATCAGGTGGTGCATCGGGCAGTTCATCGGCTTGAGGTAGTAGTCCTGGCCGGGTTTGCGCAGCGCGCCGTTCTCGTCGAATTCGGCGTCGATGTGCATCGGCGGGAACATGCCGTCGGCGTACCACTCCAGGTGGCCCGAGGTGATGTAGAGCTGTTCCTTGGTGATGTGGGGGGTGTTGACGAACTCGTAGCCGGCCTGGATGTGCTTCTGCCGCGAGTACTCCTCCAACTCCCGGCGCACGATTCCGCCCTTGGGGTGGAAAACCGGTAGGCCCGAACCCAATTCGTCGGGGAAGCTGAACAGATCCAGTTCGACACCGAGCTTGCGGTGGTCGCGGCGCTGCGCCTCCTCGATGAGTTCGAGATGACGGTCCAGGGCCTCCTGGGATTCCCAGGCGGTGCCGTAGATGCGCTGCAGGCTGGCGTTGGCCTGGTTGCCGCGCCAGTACGCGGCCGAACTGCGGGTCAGCTTGAAGGCCGGGATGTATTTGGTGGTCGGGCAGTGCGGGCCGCGGCACAGATCGCCCCAAACCCGTTCGCGGGTGCGCGGATTGAGGTTGTCGTAGGCGGTCAGTTCGTCGCCGCCGACCTCCATCACGTCGGCGTCGCCGGACTTGTCGTCGATCAGTTCGAGCTTGTAGGGCTCACTCGCGAGTTCGGCGCGGGCCTGATCCTTGGACTCGTAGACCCGGCGCGAGAACAGCTGACCGTCCTTGACGATGGCCTTCATCCGCTTCTCGAGCTTTTCGAGGTCCTCGGGGGTGAAGGCCGCCGGCACGTCGAAGTCGTAGTAGAAACCGTCGGTGATGGGCGGTCCGATGCCGAGCTTGGCGGCCGGGAACAGTTCCTGGACGGCCTGGGCGAGCACGTGGGCGGCCGAGTGCCGGATGACGCTGCGGCCGTCCTCGGTGTCGGCGGCAACCGGGACCACCTCGGCGTCGGAGTCCGGAACCCAGCTCAGGTCACGCAGTTTGCCCTCGGCGTCGCGGACCACGACGATCGCGTCCGGCTCCCCGCGATTGGGCAGACCGGCCTCGCGCACAGCGGCACCCGCGGTGGTCCCGGCCGGGACCCGCACCGGGGCCACTGAGACGGGTTCGACGGCGGCGCTCATCAGCGGTCTCTTTCGGTAGGTGAACGGTCGGGCTAATGCTATCGGGGCGGCAGATCAGGCCCCGAGGCCGATCGGGCTGTCCAGAGCCGGGTGATACAGACCGACCAGCTTCGCAACCCAAGCCAGTGCACCGAACATCCACAACGTGGCCACCATGACCGCAGCGGTGAACAGCGCGCCGAGCGCTTGGACCCACCACGCCTGACGGCGATACCAGCTCATGGCGCTGTCGTAGCGGCGCCGGGTGAAGGCCAGCGTGCGGTGCGCCCAGTAGAACTCCGAAGCCAGGATGGCCAGCCCGACGAACACGATGGCCCACCCCGGGCCCGGGTACGGGATGGCGGCGATACCGGTGGCCAGCACCCCGAAGCCGACGATGCCGACGGCCACCCGGTAGATGAAGTCGGCCACCGGGCGGCCGCGCAACCGCTCCCTGCGGTGTGCAAGGTGCTGCGTGAGGCGGGCCATGAGGCCGACATTACGTGGCAGGGTGGGCACGTGAGACTCTCCGACTTGGCCGGATCGGCGCTGACCTATCCCGAAGTCGGCGCGACCGCCGGGGCGATGCCCGCCGGATACCGGCAGTTGACGGCGACCAAGCGGATCGGCAGTGGACGTGCGCGCTTCGAGCGGGCCGCCGAGTCCGTCATGCGCTACGGGATGCTGCGCGGCGCAGGGGTACGGGTGGCGGCGACCAGCGAGGTGGCCGGGGAAGGTGTCGACGTGCTGGGCCGGCTCGGGCCGTTCCCGGCGCCGTGCCGGGTGGTCTACGTCATCGACCAGCCGAACCATCGGGGCTTCGCCTACGGCAGCCTGCCCGGGCACGCGGTCCGCGGTGAGGAGTTGTTCGCGGTGCGCTACGACCCCGCCGATGACGGCGTCTACGCAGAGGTCGCCGCGTTCTCAGTGCCGGCGGTGTGGTGGAGCCGGCTCGGAGCGCCGGTGCTGCGACTGGCGCAGCAGGCGGTGACGCGCCGCTACCTCAACGCGGTGTGACCGGTTGCGCCGCGCCTGCCGGCGCTATTCCAGCGCCAGCAGGGGCGGCTTCGGGCCCGCGCCGAACGGGTTGACGCCCGGTCGCGAGAACTGCGCCTCGTTGCTCCAGCCCTTCGGCACGTCGGTTTGTTTGGCCGACTTCTGCGGGGCCACCGGTTGCGAGCAACTCGCCCCCTTGGCGCAACCACGCGAGGGGTTGTCCGCGGCGGCGGCGGGTGCGAGGGCGATGGCTGCCGCCGCCAGGGCTCCGGCGAGAACGGCCGGGGTGAGCAGGGAGATCGTCATGGTGTCGCTCCTTTCGGTTGGTACTTCCGAGGCTAGGAGCGAACCCGGGTGACTTCGAGAACTTCATAGAGAAGACATAAAAACAATTCGTGAATCACCAGGCGTGAATGTTGAACTGCCGGGGCTGCGCGGCGTCGGCCTGCACAATGTGCGCTATGGGAATTGACCATGGGCCTTAGGGGCGAAGCGGCAATCGTCGGGTTCGTCGAACTGCCCGCCACCCGCCGTCCCACCGGGCCACCTGAGTTCACCCTCGAGCAGTGGGCCCGGCTGGCGGCCGCGGTCTGCGAGGACGCCGGGCTGCCGGCCACCGAGGTCGACGGTATCTGCACCAGTTACCTGCAGGAATCCCAGATCTTCGTCCCCTCGACGATCATCGAGTACCTCGGCGTGCGGGCCAACTTCGCGGAGATGGTCGACCTCGGCGGAGCCAGCGCGGCGGCCATGGTGTGGCGGGCGGCCGCCGCGATCGAACTGGGCCTGTGCAACGCCGTGCTGTGCGTGATCCCGGGCACACCGCTGACCCCGATGACCGAGAAGAGACCACCGGACTTCGGCGACATGCTGCACTTCGGCGCCTCGAGCAACCGGTACGGCTCGCCGCAGGCCGAATTCGAGATCCCCTACGGCAACCTCGGCCAGAACGGCCCCTACGGCCAGGTGGCCACCCTCTACGGCGCGACCTACGGTTACGACGAGCGGGCGATGGCCAAGATCGCCGTCGATCAGCGGGTCAATGCCAACCACACCCCGGGAGCGGTGTTCCAGGACACCCCGATCACCGTCGACGACGTCCTCAGCAGCCCGGTGATCGCCTCCCCGTTGCACATGCTGGAGATCGTGATGCCGGTGATGGGCGGGGCCGGTGTGCTGGTGACCAGCGCCGAGTTGGCCCGCAAGTCACAACGACGGCCGGTGTGGGTCAAGGGATTCGGCGAGCGGGTGCCTTACAAGATGTCCACCTACGCCGAGGACCTGCTGGCGACCCCGATGATCAAAGCGGCGCACTCGGCGTTCTCGATGGCCGGTCTGACACCGGCCGATATGGACATGGCCTCGATCTATGACTGCTACACGATCACCGCTCTGCTCAGCCTTGAGGACGCCGGGTTCTGCGAGAAGGGCAAGGGGATGGAATTCGTCGCCGGCCACGACCTGACCTTCCGCGGCGACTTCCCGATGAACACCGCCGGCGGGCAGTTGGGGTACGGCCAGGCCGGCCTGGCCGGCGGCATGCACCACGTGTGCGACGCCACTCGCCAGATCATGGGGCGCGCCGGGGCGACCCAGGTGGCGGACTGCAACCGGGCGTTCGTCTCCGGCAACGGCGGAATCCTGTCCGAGCAGACCACCCTCGTCCTGGAGGGCGACTGATATGGGCGCCCTGAGCAGGCCGATGCCGATTCCCACTCCGACCACGCAGCCGTTCTGGGATGCGTTGGCAGAGCACAGGATTCGCATCCAGTACTCCCCTTCGTCGGGACGTTACGTGTTCTACCCGCGGGTGCTGGCACCGGGAACGCTCGCCGATGATCTGGAGTGGCGGGAGATCTCCGGAGCAGGTTCGATCTACACCTTCACGGTGGCCTACCGGCCGGTGGCCGCCCATTTCGCCGAACACGTCCCGCAGCTGCTGGCGGTCGTGCAGTGGGATGAGGGGCCGCGGTTCGCGACTGAGATCGTCAATGTCGAGCCGGCACAGCTTTCGGTAGGCATGCGCGTGCGCCCGGTGTTCCTCGACTGCCCCGAGGACGGCGTGACCCTGCTGCAGTATCAGCCGGCCTGATCAGCAGGCCCCGGCCCCAATGCGCATGCTGGCCTCCACGTGATCGAATCGCATGCAGACGCTGGTGCCCAGCGCCGACGTGTCGATGATGAATGCGTCGGACAGGGTCCGCATCAGCGGAATTCCCCTGCCGCGATGACGCTGCGGACAGGTCGGGTCGGGTTCGCGCCACTGACCCTGATCACTGACCGTCACCGTCAGCACCCGGGCGGCCCTGTCATAGGCGGCTTCCACGTCACAGGTGCCGCCCGTCGTGCCGAGATAGGCGAATTCAGCAATGTTGGCCATCGCCTCATTGACCGCGAGCACCACATCGCACAGCCGGGCCTCCCCCACGCTGACACTACGGAGCCAGCGCGTGAAATCGGCGCGTGCCACCGCAACGTTCGGCGCATCCGCAGGCAGATCGCGGCGGACGAACCGGGTACCCGGATCCCGATCAAGTGGTGAGGTCATCGCCTGATGCGTATACCCGCACCGTCGGCTCGTTACTCGCCCAATGCGGCGCGGGCCTCGTCCAGGGTCCGGTGCAAACCGAGCAGGTCGGCCAAACCCACCATCGTCAGAGGCCGGCTGGTGGCCGGGCCGTCGGCGACGACCCCGAACTTCGCAGTCGAGGCCGCCTGGTCGCGAGCGGCCACCAGGACCCCCATCCCGGCCGAGGCCAAGAAGTCCACATCGGTGAGATCGACGATGATCGCCGACGGCATCTTCAGCAGCGATGCGGCGACAGCGACCTCGAGTTGCGGTGAGGTCAGCATGTCCAGTACTCCGGCGACGCGGATGACCACCGCGCGGTCGACCCACTCCTCGCTGATGACACAGCCGACATTGGGCGCTGTAGCGACGCTGTGCGTCGCGGGAATTCGTGGTTCCAAGATCCACACCTCATTGGTTTCACGCCCCCAGGGGGCGCCGTATTTCCTGCAAGGCTTCCGTCTGAAACCGGCAAGGAATTTTGCTGATGCAACGTCGACCTTCTTGCGACGCAACTGCGCGTAACTACTGCGCGACCTAATCAGGTTAGCCTAACTTGGCGAACCCGTCGGGGAGCCGATTCAGGCCGCGATGGGAGGCGACTCCCGCCGGGCCTGCACCGGGACCACCGGAATCGGGCGGACGGTGGCGACCGGTTCCGCCGCCGTGAACGGACTCGGGGTCACGATCGGCTCCAAATGCCGGGTGCGATGCGGCTGACGGTCGACAAGAAAGATCCAAAGCGCCGGTGCCACAAGAACACTCAGCTATGTGAAACCAATCATCGTGCGTCCTCCCTGACCCCTCAGCGCGGGGCCTGAACGGGTAATGACTCACCCGTCAGTCAATCGTTGCGGGGTTGCGGACGAAGCGGAATGAATCCTGGGAGCGATGTGAGGACTAGATCCTCGGTCCCGGCGATTACGGGCCGGCGGCACAAGCCGCGGCAAACTTGTTTCGACCTGGTGGTCCCGGCTGGGATCGAACCAGCGACCTTCCGCGTGTGAAGCGGACGCTCTCCCACTGAGCCACGGGACCGGAGTGTCGGACCGCCTCGAACGGCGTCCTTTCCGAGGCCGAAAGATTAACACGGGCAGGTCCGGCCCCAGGAACGCCCTTGGACCGCGGGCCGACAGCCAGGGCGATTTGTGCCCTCTCGCACCGGTGCACTAATGTCGTGCATCGCAGCGGGCAACCAGCCCGAAGCTTTGCGGATGTAGCGCAGTTGGTAGCGCATCACCTTGCCAAGGTGAGGGTCGCGGGTTCGAATCCCGTCATCCGCTCGGGGGCGTCGTAAGACCCAACGGTGGAGTGGCCGAGTGGTGAGGCAACGGCCTGCAAAGCCGTGCACACGGGTTCGATTCCCGTCTCCACCTCAGAAACGAACTTCCCGGCGCGATTAGCTCAGCGGGAGAGCGCTTCCCTGACACGGAAGAGGTCACTGGTTCAATCCCAGTATCGCGCACCACGTCCTACCTTCTCCGAAGCACCGCAACTGGTTGCCAGCGAAACAAACCTCGACCTCACCGGCCGTTTTGGACGTAGGCTGGGTTCAGGCAAGACGGCAACAGAAGAGGAAATCCGATGAACGCGTCGATTCGTGCATTGCTGCTACCTGGCATCGCGGTAGCGGCCGCCATCGCCCTCAGCCCGGTGTGCACAGCTCAACCTGGCCAGGCGGCGCCGGCGCCGGCGACCCCGCACAGCGCGGCTGCTGTGAAGACCTCCGCTACCGCGGGCAAGACCACCACGGCCGGCGCACGCACGTCCCGCATCGTCGCCAACGTCACCAAAGTCGCCAACGTCGTCCCGAGCAATCTCGGCAAGGTCGATCTGTGGTCGGCCCAGACCGTGGGGGCGCTGCAGTACCAGGCCGGCCAACAGTGGCTGCTGACGACTCAGTTGGCTCCGGTCATGCTCGCTTACACAGGTCAGTAAGCCGCCTTCCCTCCAAACCTGCCCTGAGCAGGCCTGAGAGCCGGCGTAGCCGGTCCCCTCGGCGACTGAGCCTATGCTGGGCTGCGGCCGCCTTGCGGCCCGATATGGAGGGAAATCCCATGAATTTTGGCCACGCACCCCGCTGGGCTGCGGCCCTGTTCGGAGCCGCGGCGGTCGTCGGTATGGCGACGGCCACGTCGGCCTGCACGAACACCAAGACCGGAACCCCGGCCGAAGTGACCACCACACCGTCGATCCAACAGGAGCAACCAGTGACCGGAAGTAACGGCGGACAGGGCGGCCAGGGCGGCAAGGGCGGCGCCGGCGGTATCGGCGGACAAGGCGGACAAGGCGGCGCGGGCGGCCAGCCCGGCGCCGGCGGCCAGGGCGGTAAGGGTGGCCAGGGCGGCAAGGGCGGTATCGCCGGACAGGACGGCGCCGACGGTGCCGACGGCGCCAATGGAGCAGATGGCGCCAACGGCGCCGACGGTGCACCGGGCGCACCCGCCACGACGGTTCCGGGCGCGCCCGGCTGATCCGCCCGATTCACCGCCACCGACATGAGCGATGTCCTGGCCTGTCCGCAGTGCGGCCGACGCAACCGGGTTCCGGCGGCCTCCACCGGCAAGCCGCGCTGCGGGCAATGCCAGACCTGGCTGCCGTGGATCGTCGACGCCAGTGACGGCGATTACACGGCCGTCGTAGACCAGGCGTCAGTACCCGTCCTGGTCGACCTGTGGGCCCCGTGGTGTGGGCCGTGCCGCACGGTCTCACCTGCTCTGGAGCAGTTGGCCGGCGAATACGCGGGGCGGCTGAAACTGGTGAAAGTCAACGTGGACAACGCCCCCCAGACCTCACAGCGCCTTGCTGTCCAGGCCGTTCCGACCCTGCTGATCAGCAGAGGTGGCAAAATCCTTGCCCGGCGTGCCGGTGCCGCACCGGTGTCCGCCCTGCGGGCCTGGCTCGACGAGAGCCTGGCCTCCGGATCCTGACGACTGGCTGGAGACCATGAGCACCAAGTACCTCGCCCCGCTGGTCTGCGCGATGATGACGATCGGGCTGACGGGCTGCAACCAGGCAGCCGCCGCTCCTGCCGACCAGCCCTCGCCGACCACGCAGGCCGTCGCCGCAACCCCCGGCGGCGCACAGCCGCGGCTGGCGTCGGACCCGGCCCAGATCGCCGACGACCTCGTCGCCGATCAACTGGCCCTGCGTGACCCGTCCACCCCGGAGGCGGTGCTCGCCGCGGCGGCACGGCGCCAGCAGGCGGCCTATCGCGCCATCGGCCGCCATCCCGAATGGGACGGCATCATCCGGCCGAAAATCCCGCAGACGATGCTGGCCTTCTACGACCGCAACATCGACGCCCGCCGCCAGCTGAATGCGATGGCGACAGTGCGAAACACGTTGCCCGCGTGGCGAATTGCCCCGCCCGCCCCTGCCGGCGAACTCCTGGGCTACTACCGCGAGGCTGAGGCTGCCACCGGCGTCGGCTGGAACTACCTGGCCGCGATCAATCTCGTCGAGACCCGCCTGGGCAGCATCGTGGGCGACAGCACGGCCGGGGCGCAGGGCCCGATGCAGTTCCTGCCCTCGACCTTCGCGGGCTACGGCCGCGGCGGCGACGTGCACTCCCCGCACGACTCGATCATGGCGGCGGGGCGGTTGCTGGCGGCCAGCGGCTTCGCCTCCAGCCCGGATCGGGCGATCTTCGCCTACAACCACGCCGATGAGTACGTGCGCGCGGTCAGCGACTACGCCGCGGTGCTGGGCTCCGACCCCGCCTCTTTCGGCGACTTCTACCGATGGGACGTCTACTACTTCACGACTGCCGGCGACGTGCTTCTGCCCATCGGCTATGACGCGTCGACGCGGATCCCGGTCGAGTCCTACCTGGCCGACCACCCGCAGTAGCGGGTCAGTTCTTGCCCCACAGGCAGTGCCCGCTGAGCTGCAGGTAGAACAGTTTCGGCAGCATCGGCAGCGTCATCGGCTTGCCCGCCTCGCCCTGGAACACCTCCGGCGCCGACAACACCCCGGCCTCCACCACGGTCTGCTCCTCGGCCCGGCAGGCGGCCTCGGGCTCCCTCGGGGTGGCCGTCCAGTTGCCCGACGTCAGGTTGGGGTTGCGCATGCCCTGGCCGTGCAGGGTGATCACCGGCCCGTAGCTCAGCCAGGTGTCGTTGGGTTCGAACGGGGTCTGCACCGGAGCCCACCCAAAGCTATCCGGGCCTGACTGCTGACAGATGGCGTAGGTCTGACCGTCGGGCAGCAGGGTCATCACATCCGCCAGGTCAGCCGGGCAGACCGCGCCCGCCCGGGGTGCCTGGGTGTCGGCACGGGCCGCCCCGCAGGACAGCGCAGCCAGGGCCGCGACGACTGCGGCGATGGTCCGGTATCGACTCACAACCCGATTATCGTCGCCTGACAGCGGTGTGTTTCACCCGATGATGGGGAAACGGCGGGCACGGGCCAACCGGTCCAGCGCAGCCTGCATGACCCGGCGCACCCGGCCGTCCACCTTGGCCGCATCCGGATGCTCGCCCCACTGCCCGATCACGTCGATGGGCTCGAGCACCTCGTTGACGATCTTCGACGGCAGCGGCATGTTGACCGGTAACAGCACGCTGAGCCCGAACGGGAATCCGATGGACACCGGCAGGATGTCGGTGTGGAACTTCCGGCGTTCCCACTTGCTCAGGCCGAGTGCCCGCGACAGCCGCCGGCCGCGGGCCAGGAAGAACTGGGTCTCCTGTCCCCCGATCGACACCACCGGCACGATAGGCGCCCGGGCGGCGACGGCGGCGTCGACGTAGCCGGTGTGCCCGCCGAAGTCGATCACGTTCTCGTGCAGGGTCGACCGGTAGACCTGATAGTCTCCGCCCGGAAACACCATCACCGGCGCATCCTCGGCCAGTGCGGCGGCGGCGTTCTCCTCGCACGCCCGCACGACTCCCAGTCGCGGCAGCACCGCGCGGGCCGGACCGTTGGCCACGGTGTCGTGGGCCAGCGCGTAGAGAGGCCGGTCGTAGCCGAACTTCGCGTAGTAGTCGACGGCGAAGATCACGAAGTCCGGCGTGGTCAGCCCACCGGAGTGGTTGCCGACCAGAAGACAGCGTCCGGCCGGAATGTGTTCCAGGCCGCGGACTTCCGAGCGGTGATAGAGCTTGACCAATGGCCGCAGCGCATCGACCACACGCTTGGTCAGCGCGGGGTCCCAGCGCCCGATGTCGGCCACTACCCCACGACCGTGTGCTCCCGGCTCAGCCGTACAGCGCGTCGATCTTGTCGTGGAAGTTGTCCACCACGACCTTGCGCTTGAGCTTGAGGCTGGGTGTCAGGTCGCCGTTCTCCACGGTGAGTTCGCGGTCGATGATCGCGACCTTCTTGACCGTCTCCCAGCGGTTGAGGTGCTTGTTGAGTTCCTCAACGTAGCCCTCGACCGCCGCGAGCGTCTTGGGATCGCGGGCGACCTCGGTGAACGACTTGTCGGCCATGCCGTTGGCCTTGGCGAACTCCTTGAGACCTTCGGCGTCCAGGCTCACCAGCGCGACGCAGTAGGGCTGGTTCTCGCCGTAGACGATGATCTCGCTGGCGAACGGGCAGATGCCCTTGAACTGTGCCGAGATCGCCGAGGGCGCAACGTATTTGCCCTGCGACGTCTTGAACATGTCCTTCTTACGGTCGGTGATCCGCAGGAAGCCCTCGGCGTCGAGCTCGCCGATGTCACCGGTGTGGAACCAGCCGTCCGCCTCGAGTGCCTCCGCGGTGGCCTCGGGCAGGTCGTGGTAGCCGTTCATGATGCCGGGACCCCGCAGCAGGATCTCGCCGTCCTCGGCGATCTTGACCTCGGTCTGCGGCAGCGTCCACCCCACGGTGCCGAAGCGGTAGGCGTGCGGACGGTTCAGCGAGGAGGCCGCCGAGGTCTCGGTGAGGCCGTAGCCCTCCAGCACGGCGATACCGACGGCGTCGAACCACTGCGCGATCTCACGGTCCAGTGCAGCCGAACCGCTGATGAAGAACCGCAGCCGACCGCCGAAACGATCGCGGATGGTGTTGAGCACCAGCTTGTCGGCCAACCGATGCTGAACGGCCAGCAGCGGCGAGACCCGCTCGCCGGCCTGCTTGGCGCGCGACACCTGCAGACCGACGCCGATGGCCCAGTCGAACAGCGCCTTCTTGGCGCCGCCCTCCTTGGTCATCATCTCGTTGATCCGGGCGTGCACCTTCTCGAAGATGCGCGGGACGGCGCCCATGATGGTCGGCTTGATGATCGCGAGGTTCTCCACGATCTTGTCCACCCGGCCGTCGACGACCGTCGGGAAGCCGATCGCCAGCGGCAGGGCCAGCATCACCTTGCCGAACGCGTGCGCCAGCGGCAGCCACAGGTAGTTGAGGTCCTTGTCCGACAACACGCCCATGCCGTCCATCGCGGCGGCGGTGTAGGTCCACGAATCCTGGGTCAGCCGCACGCCCTTGGGCTTGCCGGTGGTGCCGGACGTGTAGATCAGGGTGGCCAGCTGCTCGGGCCGGATCGCGTCGACGCGCTCAGTCACCACGTTGGGCGTATCGGCCAGCTTCTGCTTGCCGAGCGCCTTGAGCTCGTCGAGGCTGATCACCCAGTCGCCGTCGCCGGAGCCGTCGATGAGCACGACCTTCTCCACCGCGCCCAGCTGGGCCTTGTTGGCCACCAGCTTGTCGACCTGCTTCTGGTCCTCGGCGATGACGATCTTGCTGCCCGAGTTGGCCACGATGAAGGCCACATCCTCGGCGTTGGTGGTCGGGTAGACCGTGGTGGTGGCACCGCCGGCCGCCAGGATGGCGAAGTCGGCGACGATCCACTCGTAGCGCGTCCCCGAGGCCAGCGCGACCCGCTCCTCGGGCTGGATGCCCAGCGCGATCAGACCCGCGGCCATCAGCTCGACCTGCTCGCCGACCTGCTTCCAGGTGACGCTCGTCCACCCGCCGTTCTCCGGATACCGGAACGCCTCGCTGGCCGGAGAGGCCGCGACGCGGTTGAAGAACATCTTGGGTACGGACGCGGGTCGATTCTCGATCTTGCTGAGGTCGACGCGTTCTTGACTCTTATTCGGGCCTGCCATGGGCTGGAGTCTAGGGAACCCGGGCCGGGTCGAGTCAGCGGATTGGCCAAACCGGCATGATCTGACGTGTGGGACTGCAGATCGGCACCGCGACCCCGGCCGACGCCGCGGAATTGGCCGAGGTGGCGGGCCTGACGTTCCCGTTGGCCTGCCCACCCTCGATTCTGCCCGGTGACGTCATCGCCTTCATCGACGCCAACCTTTCCGAGCAGCGGTTCGCGGAATATCTGGCGGATCCGGCCCGGCAGATGCTGGCGGTCCGCGACGGCCGTCGGATCATCGGGTACGCCATGCTGATCCGCCCGGACGACGGACCGGATGTCGAACTGTCGAAGTTCTATGTGCTGGCCTCTCACCACGGCAGCGAGGTTGCCGCGGCGCTGATGCAGACCGCGGTCGACTGGGCGATCGACGCCGGGGCGCAGCGGATCTGGCTCGGCGTGAACAGCGATAACCAACGCGCGCAAGCGTTTTACCGCAAGCAGGGATTCGCGGTGACCGGCATCCGCACGTTCGAGGTCGGCTCCAGCACGCAGCGCGACTTCGTGATGACCAGACCGTTGTAGGTCTCTACGACTGGCTCAGCGCCAGCAGTCGCGAGGTGGCGCGCAGATACTTCTTGCGATAGCCGCCGGCGAGCATCTCCTCGGAGAAGAGAGTGTCCAGCTTCGATCCCGAGGCGATCACCGGGATGCCGGCGTCATAGAGCCGGTCGGTCAGCGACACCAGGCGCAGCGCGACGGCCTGATCGTCGAGGGGATGGACTCCGGTGATGTGCACCGCCGTCACCCCCTCGATCAGGGTGAGGTAGCGGGACGGATGCATGGTGGCCAGGTGCGCGCACAGCGCGTCGAAGTCGTCCAGGGTGGCGCCCGGGGTCGCCTCGGCGTGGGCGATCACGTCATCGTCGGACGGCGGCTGGGGCGCCTCGGGCAGACCTCGATGGCGGTAGTCCGGCCCTTCGATGCGGACCGTGGTGAAAATACCTGCCAGCGTGTTGATTTCGCGCAGGAAATCCTGCGCGGCGAATCGTCCCTCGCCGAGTTGCTCGGGAAGGGTGTTCGACGTCGCGGCGATCGAGACGCCGCGTTCGACCAGCTGGGACAGCAGCCGGGAGATCAACGTGGTGTTGCCCGGGTCGTCGAGTTCGAACTCGTCAATGCACACCACGGTGTAGTCGCCGAGTAGATCCACGCATTCGGTGAATCCGAACACCCCGGCCAGTTGGGTGAGTTCACCGAACGCGGCGAACGCCTTCGGATTCTGTTGGGAGACGGGCATCTGGTGGTAGGCCGATGCCAGCAGGTGGGTCTTGCCGACTCCGAAGCCGCCGTCGAGGTAGATGCCGACCCCGGGAAGCGACTCACGGCGGCCGAACATTTTCTTGCGGCCGCCGCGCCGGCGCACCGCTTCCTCGGCGAACTGCCGGCAGGCCGTCACCGCCGCGGTCTGGCTCGGCTCGGCCGGATCGGGGCGGTAGCTGTCGAAGCTGACCCCGGCGAAGGTGGGCGGCGGGACGAGTTGGGCGATCAGTCGCTCCGGTGTCGCCGTGGGGTGACGGTCAACCAGGCGCCCGGGCATGCTGCAATCGTGGCATGGCGGACTCTTTCCCGGAGGGCGATGGGTCGGTGCGGTTCTCGGCACTCGGGAGCGGCGAGCCGATGGCCGACGAGCGGCTCGCAGCCGCCTACTCCTATCCGGCCGGCCTGACCGTCCGCGGCAACGCCGTCAGCAGCCTCGACGGCGGGGCCACCACCGACGGCACCTCCGGCGGCCTCGGCGGTCCCGGCGACCGGGCGCTGTTCGCGCTGTTGCGCGAGTTGGCCGATGTGATCCTGGTGGGCGCCGGCACCGCCCGGGCCGAGGGGTACTCCGGTGCCCGGATGACCGTCGCGCAGCGACATCGGCGCCGGGACCGCGGCCAGCCTGAGGTTCCGCCGATCGCCCTGGTCACCCGCACCGGTGTGCTCGACCCGGCGCTGCCGGTGCTGGCCGACACCGAGGTGCCGCCGCTGGTGCTGACCTGTTCGGAGGCGACCGCCGCAGCACGCGCCCGGCTCGGATCGACGGCCGAGGTGATCGACTGCTCCGGCACCGACGCGAGCACGGTGGACCTCGGCGTCGCGCTGACCGCACTGGCCGGCCGCGGAATGCCGCGGGTGCTCGCCGAGGGCGGACCCAGCCTGTTGGGCGCGCTGATCGAAGCGGATCTGCTCGACGAACTGTGCCTGACCGCGGCTCCGGTACTGGTCGGCGGACCGGCCGTGCGCATCGCCACCGGCGCGGGGGCGGTCCTGACCCGGCTGCGGCGCGCGCACGTCATCACCGACACCGACGGCTACCTCTACCTGCGCTACACCCGAACGGCCTGAACCAGGGCGCGCCAAAACCGGATCGCTAGGGTGGTGTCCATGCGTCGGCTGGGTCGGGTCCGGGCTGCGGTGTGCCTGAGCGCCGTAGCCGCCCTGAGTATCACCGTCACCGGTTGTGCCCCGTGGCTGGCCGCCAATCCGCAGTTCGCCACCGACGGAGCCCGCAACCCCGCCGCCGGCGGCCCGGTGACCAGCACCTCGGCGGCCGGACCTGCCGATATCGCCGTCCCGAAGAACGACCTGGCCTGGCGTGACTGCACGGCCAAGGCGATCGGGGACGCCGGAGTGCCCCCGATGCCCGGAGTGGTGTTCGAATGCGCCGACTACGACGCCGACCTCGACCCGGTCGGCGGGGCGACCGGCACCCTGAACATCGGCGCCATGCGGGCCCGATCGGTGCAGACCCCGCCCGACGCCGGACCGATGGTGTTCACCACCGGTTCGGACCTGCCGTCCTCACTGCAGCTTCCGGTCTGGTTGTCGCGCTCCGGCGGCGACGTCCTCAAGAGCCGCCCCATCGTCGCGGTGGACCGGCGCGGGATGGGGATGTCCAGCCCGATCGACTGCCGCGACGCATTCGACCGACAGCAGATGCGTGAGCAGGCGCAATTCCAGTCCGGCGACGACGTGGTGGCCAATCTCGGCGCGATCACCACCACCGCGACCACCGGATGCACCGACGCACTCTCGCCCGGCGACTCCTCCTACGACAATGCCCGTGCCGCAGAGGATCTCGAACGGCTGCGCAGCACCTGGGACGTGCCGGGCCTGGCGATCATGGGGATCGGCAACGGCGCGCAGATCGCGGTGGCCTACGCCGGCTCGCACCCGGAGAAGGTGGCCCGGCTGGTGCTGGACTCCCCCATCCCGCCGGGCGTGGCTGCCGAGTCCGCCGCCGAGGACCAGGCCAAGGCCCAGCAGGCGGCCTTGGATGCCTTCGCCGCGCAGTGCGTGGCCGCCAACTGTGCGCTGGGACCCGATCCGAAGGGCGCCGTCGACGCCCTGCTGTCCGCCGCCCGAGCCGGCAAGGGTCCCGGCGGGGCATCGGTCGCCGCACTGGCCACGGCGATCACCACCGCGCTGGGTTATCCCAACGGTGACCGTGTCGCCAGCACCGTCAGGCTGGCCAACACCCTGGCGGCCGCCCGCGGTGGCGACGTCAACCAGTTGAACAACCTGATCAATGCCTCCGAAGCCCTGCGCGAGACCGACGGGCAGTTCGTCAACCGGTGCGGCGACGCGCTGAGCCGGCCGACCCCGGACCGGGTTCGCGAACTCGTCGTCGCCTGGGGCAAGCAATACCCGCAGTTCGGCGCCGTCGCGGCGCTGAACCTGGCGAAGTGCCTCAGCTGGCCCAGCGGTGCCGCCCCCAAGGATCCGAAGAACTTCAAGCTCAACACCCTGCTGCTGGGCGTGCAGAACGATCCGATCGTCGGCTCGCAGGGCGTGCCGGCCACCGCGGCCATCATGATCAACGCCGGGGCCACCAGTAAGCGGGTGATGTGGCAGGGCATCGGGCACGGCGCGAGCATCTACACGTCCTGCGCGCTACCGCCACTGCTGGACTACCTCAACACCGCCAACCTGCCGTCGACCGACATCTTCTGCCCTGCCTGACCGGGTCAAGCCAGCGGGCCCTGCCTGACGGGCTCGCACCGCGGCAGGTAGTACGGTGCTGACGTGGCCTTTTCCGACCTGATTCGCAACGCATTTCGTCCGCGTACCAGCCCACCGAGCACCGCGGCGGTCGTGCGCACGGCGCTCTGGCCGATCGCGATCATGTCGATCATCCACCGCAGCTACGTGCTGACCTCCAACGGCTACATCACCGATGACTGGGCCCCGGTGTACCGGGCGGTGCGCAACTTCCGGGCCGGCGTCGACATCTACAACGAGCACTTCGATCAGGTGGACCCGCACTATCTGTATCCGCCCGGCGGCACGCTGTTGATGGCGCCGTTCGGCTACATCGACAGCGAGTTCGCCGCGCGCAACTGGTTCATCGTCGTCAACACCCTGGCGATCATCGGCGCGGCCTGCCTGCTGGTACGGATGTTCAAGTTCCCGCTGACCTCGGTGGCGCTGCCGGCCCTGCTGACGGCAATCTTCGTCACCGAGTCGGTGACCAACACCCTGGTGTTCACCAATATCAACGGCTGCATCCTGCTGGCCGAGGTGCTGTTCTTCTGGTGGCTGCTTCCTGCCGGAGGGCAGGCCGGGGCCAACCGGCAATGGCTGGCCGGCATCGTCATCGGACTGTCCCTGGTGGTGAAACCGGTCCTCGGCGTCCTACTGCTGATCCCCCTGCTCAACCGGCAGTGGCGGACCGTGGCCGCCGGGATCGCGGTCCCGATCCTCTTCAACGCGGCCGCCTGGCCGCTGGTGGTAGACCGGCGCAACTTCGTCGAGCGCACGCTGCCCTACATCTTCTCCACCCGCGACTACTTCAACTCCTCGGTGCTGGGCAACGGGGTGTACTACGGCCTTCCGACCTGGTTGATCACCGTGCTGCGGCTGGGCTTCATCGTCTTGGCCGCCGCCAGCCTGTGGCTGCTGTACCGCTACTACCGCGAACGCGACACGCTGTTCTGGATGCTGACCTCATCGGGTGTGCTGCTGATCGCGTCCTGGCTGGTGCTCTCCCTGGCCCAGGGGTACTACTCGATGATGCTGTTCCCGTTCCTGATGACGGTGGTGCTGCCCAACTCGGTGCTGCGCAACTGGCCGGCGTGGCTGGCGACCTACGGGTTCCTCACCTTGGATCGCTGGCTGATGTGGCGCTGGCCCACCACCGGGCGGTTCCTGGAGTACATGAAGATCACCTACGGCTGGTCGCTGATGCTCGTCGTGGTGTTCTGCGTGCTCTACTACCGGTACCTCGACGCCAAGGCCGCGGGCCGGCTGGACGGCGACGACGGGGCCGGAATCGATCCGCCGTGGATGGCCGAGGCCGCGCGCGAACGCGCTAGCGTTGCTGCATGAGTTCTGATCCCGCCCCCAAGCTGAAGCTGACCGACTCCGAGTGGCGGCAGCGGTTGCGGCCTGAGGAGTACCACGTGCTGCGAGAGGCCGGCACCGAGCGCCCGTTCACCGGCGAATACACCGACACCAAGACCGAAGGCGTGTACCAGTGCCGGGCCTGCGGCACCGAATTGTTCCGCAGCACAGAGAAATTCGAATCGCACTGCGGTTGGCCGTCGTTCTTCGACCCGGCCGACGCGCAAGCGGTGATCCTGCGCGCCGATGACTCACTGGGCATGCGCCGGGTGGAGGTGGTGTGCGCCAACTGCCACAGCCACCTGGGGCACGTGTTCGAAGGCGAGGGCTATCCGACGCCGACCGATCAGCGCTACTGCATCAATTCGATCTCGTTGACGTTGGTTCCGGCGAACCACTGAGCCGTTCAGCGGATCGTTTGCTGACGCACATCGCCATATCGGCCCGCCTCAGCCGCAACCGCCACCACTCGACCGTCTGACCATCTGCCGACCCACCCAGCAGGAAGGCGGCATAGGCACCCGGGCTCGGCATCGGCCATTCTTATCCTGCTGGCATGGGCGACGCGTTCAGCCTGACCAATTCGAGCACCTGATCGGCGGTGACCGGCACGCTGAAGTAATAGCCCTGGCCCACGTCGCAACCGAACTCGCGCAGCCGCTCGACGGTGGCGGCGTCCTCGACCCCTTCGGCGACCGTCGTGAGGCCGAGCACGCGAGCCAACTCGGTCACGGTTCGCACCACCGCGGCGGCCCGCGGGTCACTGGTGATCGGGGCGACGAGACTGCGGTCCAGTTTGACCTCGCCGACCGGCAGTTCCCGTAGGCACCACAGGGCCGAGTACCCGCTGCCGAAGTCGTCGATGGCGACCTGTATCCCACGGGCCCGCAACTCGCGGACCACCGAACCCATACGCTCGATGTTGTTCGGAAAGAGGTCTTCGGTGATCTCGACGGTCAGCGCCGAACCGTCCAGTCCGCGCGCACTCAGCGCCCGCTCGATCCGGTCCGGCAAGCTCAGTTCGGCCAGCGTCGGGGCGAAGAGATTGACCGCGACGGGCACCGAGATACCGGCCGCGCGCCAGCACTGAGCATCGTCGAGCGCGCGATTGACCACAAACTCGCTGACCGGGCCGATCAGACCATTCCGGCGAACCAGCGGCAGGAACTCGTCCGGGCCGATCGGGCCGCGCTGCGGATGGGTCCAGCGCAGCAGTGCCTCGACACCGACGATGTCCCCGGTGCGCAGGTCGACCTTCGGCTGATAGACCAGCGCGAGTGTGGAATCCTCTATGGCACTGCGTAATTCGCTGAGCAGATGGTCTTCGGCCGGCCCACCGCCGAGAAGGCCGGCGAATTGAAGATCCGGGCTGAAAACCAGCACCTCACCGGTCTGCGACCGCTTGGCCGTGTACATCGCCAGGTCGGCGCGCTTGAGCAGATCCTCCGCCGAGACGTCGTCGCCCGCGCCGGCGACCGCCAGGCCCGCACTGGGCCGCACCATCATCTGCCGGCCGTCGATGATCATCGGCTGGTCGAAAGCTGACATGATCTGCCGGGCAACCACCCCCGACTGGTCGGCGTCGCCCTCCACCATCACCGCGAATTCGTCACCGCCGAGCCGCGCGACGGTCTCTCCGTTCCAGACGCTGCCGGCGATCCGCTCACCCACCCTGTTGAGCAGTTCGTCCCCGGCCGGATGGCCGAGGGTGTCATTGACGAGCTTGAAGTCGTTGAGGTCCAACACCATCACACCGACCGACGTGCCGTAGCGCCGGCGCAGCTGCATGGCATGGGTAAGGCGATCTTGGAACAGCGCACGATTGGGCAGCCGGGTCAACGGGTCCCGCAGTGCCTGATCGGCGACCGCGGCGATCAGCGTCCGGTTCTCCTGGACGGCGAAGAACTGTCGAGCCAGTACCGTCACCGCGAGCAGTACGGCGACGACGATCACCGGACCGGAGGTTCGGGACACCGGCGGTGCGGTGAGCACCGTGAGTCCGGCGAGCAGCAGCGGCAGGTACGGCAGCCACACCGAGGCCAGCCCCGGCCTGTCGTCGATGATCTGTTCGTCGGCCAGCGTGCGCTGGCCCCCCGTCGCGGCGAGGGCCAGGAGCAGGAGCCCCGCCACCCAGCCGATGTCCACCACGTCGCCGCTGGAGTACTCCTCCTGTGTCGCCAGATAGGCATATCCACTGTCGGCCAATGCCATTGCGGCCAGGCCGAGCGTGATGAGGGTGATCGGAACCCGCTGTTCGGACCGCGAACCCACCAGCACCATCGTCGCGATGGTGAGCAGCACCAGGTCCGACACCGGATAGGCAAGCAGCAGAACGAATTCGAAGTTCGTCGCCGCACCGGCTTCGTAGACCCGCGACATCACAAGCAGCCAGGACACGACGAACAGAGATCCCGCCACGATCAGACCGTCGAGCACCACCCGGATGTCGGACCAGTCGCTGCGACGACTTCTGAACAGCAGCAGCGCGACACCCGCACCGACCGGGAAGATCAGGAAGAACGCGTCGGCGATCGAGGGGAAGGCGATCTGGCCCAGGATGATCTCCTGGTAGGCCCAGAGGATCTCTCCCACCGTCCAGGCCAGCAGGCCGAGCGCCAGGGCCGTCCAGGCGTTGCGCAACCGGCCACGCGACACACGGGCCGCGAAGACTGCCGAGACAAACGCCACCACCGACACCGCGACCAGCACGACATCATCGATGACTTTGAGCGTCTGACCGTGCGCGAACCCGCCGAGTAACCAGAACGTGAACCCGAAGAACACCGCGGCCGCCGCAGCGGCCGCCGAGAGCATCCGGGTTCGGGCCATCACGGCAGTCTGCTGACCAGCTCCTCGACACCGACACGCGGGCCGGTGAAGAACGGGATCTCCTCGCGGACGTGACGGCGGGCCTCGGTGGCGCGCAGATCACGCATCAGGTCGACGATCCGGTACAACTCCGGCGCCTCGAACGCCAGGATCCACTCGTAGTCGCCCAGTGCGAAGGCCGGCACCGTGTTGGCCCGCACGTCCTTGTAACCGCGGGCGGCCATCCCGTGGTCGGCGAGCATCTTGCGCCGCTCCTCCTCGGGCAGCAGGTACCAGTCCAGCGACCGCACGAACGGGTACACGCAGATGTAGTCACCGGGTTCCTCGTCGGCCATGAACGCCGGCACGTGACTCTTGTTGAACTCGGCGGGACGGTGCAGGCCCACGCTGCTCCAGAACGGGGTGGTGGCCCGCCCCAGCGCGGTGGTGCGGCGGAAGTCGCTGTAGGTCTGCTGCAACGACTCCAGCCGTTCGGCGTGCGTCCAGATCATGAAGTCCGAGTCGGCGCGTGTCCCGGCGATGTCGTAGATGCCGCGGACGACGACGCCGTTCTCCTCCTGCTGCTTGAGGAAGGCGGCGGTCTCGTCGATCACCGCGGCGCGGGATTCCTGGTCGTAGCCGAGCACCCCGGGACGGGCGGTGAACACCGAGAACATCACATAGCGGACGGCGGCGTTGATCTCGTCGTAGTTCAGTTTCGCCATGGTTCTATCGTGCCACGCGGGTGGCCGCAGCCCCCGCAGCGGTCACGCAGGCCGGAACCCCGACGCCGTCGAGGTAGTTGCCGGCGATCGCCAGGGTGTCCGGCAACCCGGCGCGCAGTTCGGCGGCGAGTTCGCCGTGACCCGGGCCGTACTGCGGCAGCGCGTCGATCCACCGGTGCACCAGCATGCCGACGGGTTCGGCGCGGATGCCGAACACCGTGTCCAGATCCTCGAGCGCCCAGGCCAGCAGATCGGTGTCGCTGACGTCGCGGGCCAGGGTGTCGCCGAACCGGCCGAACGACAGTCGCAGCAGTTCCGCCTCGCCGCTCCCGCCCGACTGACCGCCCCATTTGCGGGTCGACAATGTGATGGCCTTGCAGTGCAGGTCTTCCCCGGTGGCCACCAGCACCCCGGACTGCGGCGGGAACGGAGTTCCGGGCGGCAGCGCCAGGGCCAGCACCGCGGCCGAGGCGATCGGCACCCGGCCGGCGGCGGCCGCAGAACGGGGCGCGATGTCGGCGAGCAGGGCGGGCACTTGCGGGGCCGCCACCGCCACCACCACCGCATCGGCATGCCACCGCGAAGTCCCGTCAGTCAGCGCCCAGCCGCCGTCCTCCGAAGCGATCCGGGTTACCGCGGCCTGCACCCACTCCAGCCCCGATCGGGCGATCAATTCATCGAGCAGCACCTGATAGCCGCCCTCGATCGCGCCGAACACCGGGCCCGCCGTCGCCGTCGGGAGGGCACCGCGAACCGCCTCGGTAAGGCTGGTGGCCCCGGCATCCAGCGCCGCCGCGATGGTCGGCACTGCGGCGCGGATTCCGATGGTCCTCGCCGAGCCGGCGTAGACCCCGGACAGCATCGGGTCCAGTGAGCGGGTGACGACCTGTTCGCCGAAGCGGTCGGCGACCAGGTCCCCGACTGCCGGGTCCGAGCCGGGTCGCCAGTGCAAAGGCTGATCGGGCTCGGCAGCGATCCGGGCGATCGTGGCCGCGTCGACCAGTCCGGCCAGCGCGGCCGCCGATCCGGGAATGCCGTTGACGCTGCCGGCTGGCAGCGGGTGCAGGCGTCCCTGGCTGTAGATCGTGGTCCGCACCCCGGTCGGACTGATGATCCGGTCGGCCAGGCCCAGCTCGGCCAGCAGCGCAGGCACCTCGGGGCGGCGGACGATGAAGGCCTCGGCGCCGATGTCCATGATCTGGCCGGCTAGCCTCTCGGTGCGCAGCACGCCGCCGAGCCGGTCGGCCGGGTCGAAAACCCGGATAACGGCCTGCGGCCCGGCCAGCACACGAATGCGGTAGGCGGCGACCAGACCCGAAATGCCGCCGCCGACAACGCAATACGTGCGACTCACAACGAATGCACCAGTGCCACCAGGTCTGTCAGCAACTGCGGATCGGTGGGCGGCAACACACCGTGGCCCAGGTTGAAGATGTGCCCGGCCGCCCCGGCGGCGATCGCCCGCCGGCCGTCGGCGACAACAGCGGTGGCCGCCTTCTCGACCACCGGCCAGCCGGCCAGCAGCACCACCGGATCGAGATTGCCCTGCAACGCCTTTCCGGGCCCGACCCGCACCGCCGCGTCGGCCAGCGAGGTCCGCCAGTCCACGCCCACAACGGTGGCGCCGGCCTCCCCCATCGCCGTCAGCAGTTCGGCCGTGCCGACCCCGAAATGCGTCATCGGCACGCCGTAGCCGGCCACCGCGGCGAACACCCGGCTGCTGTGCGGCAACACATAGGTCCGGTAGTCGGCCTGTGACAGGGTGCCGGCCCAGGAGTCGAACAACTGGACGGCGTCCACGCCGGCATCGAGCTGCAGCCGCAGGAAGTCGATGGTGACCTCGGTGAGCGCCTCCATCAGCGCATGCCAGGTCGACGGCTCGGCCAGCATCATCGCCTTGGTGCGCTCGTGCAGCTTGCTCGGGCCGCCCTCCACCAGGTACGAGGCCAGCGTGAACGGCGCTCCGGCGAAGCCGATCAGCGGCACCTCCCCGAGCGCAGCGGTCAGCAGTCCGACGGCCTCGGCCACCGCGCCGACCCGCTGCAGTTCCAGGCCCCGCAGACCCCGGACATCGGCCTCGGTGCGGATCGGATGGGCGATCACCGGCCCGACGTCGGGGACGATGTCGAGGTCGATCCCGGCGCCACGCAACGGGACGACGATGTCGGAGAACAGGATCGCCGCGTCGACACCGTGCCGGCGGACCGGCTGCAGAGTGATCTCGCAGATCAGCTCCGGGTCGAAACAGGCTTCCATCATGGTGTTCTTGGCCCGCAGTTCGCGGTACTCGGGCAGCGACCGGCCGGCCTGCCGCATGAACCACACCGGGGTCCGGGCGGGCGTGCGGCCGGTGGCGGCCGCCAGGTACGGCGACGCGGGAAGCTGACGACGGGAACTCACCGACACATGCTGTCACGGCGTGCCCGGGCACGGCGCGCCTGCCTGCGCCGTCTGACCGATGGGGCTAGCGTCAATCGACGTGACTAGTGCGGAACCGGCGCAGTTTCGTGAGGCCGTGGCCGCAATGAACGCCGCCGTGGTGCGACCGGAGATCGAACTCGGGCCGATCCGCCCGCCGCAGCGTCTCGCGCCGTACAGCTATGCGCTGGGCGCCGAGGTCAAGCGCGAGGAGGGTGTGCCGCTTCCGGAGAACTCCGAGGGCGACGCCTTCGGCCGGCTGATCCTGCTGCACGATCCCGACGGCGCCGACGCCTGGGACGGAACCATGCGGCTGGTCGCCTTCATCCAGGCCGACCTGGATCCCAGCGAGGCCGTCGACCCGCTGCTGCCCGAGGTGGCCTGGAGCTGGCTGGTCGACGCCCTGGAGTCCCGCGGCGATCAGGTCACCGCGCTGGGCGGGACGGTCACCGCCACCACCTCGGTCCGCTACGGCGACATCTCCGGACCGCCGCGCGCCCACCAGCTCGAGATGCGGGCCTCCTGGACCGCCACCACCCTGGAGCTCGGCACCCACGTGCAGGCGTTCTGCGAGGTGCTCGAGCACGCGGCCGGCCTCCCGCCGGCGGGCGTCACCGACCTGAGCTCGCGCTCGCGGGCCTGATGTCGACCGACACACCGGAAGAGGCCGAGGGTCCCGAGGCGGTCCCGCTGCTGTCCCCCGCCGATGGCGTGCCGCCGGTGGCGATCAGCGCCACCGAGATCGCCGACGCCGCCCGGCAGCTCGCTTCGGGGACCGGGCCGTTCGCCGTCGACGCCGAACGTGCCTCGGGCTTCCGCTACTCCAACCGGGCCTACCTGATCCAGATCCGGCGCAGCGGCGCCGGGACCGTGCTGATCGACCCGGTCAACCACGGCGGCAGCCCGATCGACACGCTGGCGTCGCTGGCTGAGGTCTTGGCGCAAGACGAGTGGATCCTGCACGCCGCCGACCAGGATCTGCCCTGCCTGGCCGAGGTCGGGCTGCGGCCCCCGGCGCTCTACGACACCGAACTGGCCGGCCGGCTGGCCGGATTCGACCGGGTCAACCTGGCCGCGATGGTGCAACGGCTGCTAGGTCTGGGACTGGCCAAGGGGCACGGCGCCGCCGACTGGTCCAAGCGTCCACTGCCCGACGCCTGGCTCAACTACGCGGCACTGGACGTGGAAGTGCTCATCGAATTACGTGCCGCGATCGAGGGCATCTTGGTCGAGCAGGGCAAGAACACCTGGGCCGCAGAGGAATTCGAGTTCCTGCGCCAGGCCGAGAGTTCGCCCACCCGGCGTGACCGCTGGCGGCGGACCTCCGGCATTCACAAGGTGCGGACCGGCAAGGGCCTTGCGGCCGTGCGTGAACTGTGGACCGCGCGTGATCAGATCGCCCGCCGGCGCGACATCGCGCCGGGGCGCATCCTGCCCGACGCGGCCATCGTCGCCGCCGCGATGGCCGACCCGAAGACCGCCGAGGAATTGATCGCCCTGCCGGTGTTCGGTGGCCAGAACCAGCGCAAGTCGGCGAAGGTGTGGCTCGACGCCCTGGAATCGGCGCGCGCCAGCACCGAACCGTTGGACGCCGAGGAGCCCACCACCGGGCCGCCACCGCCGGTGCGGTGGGCCAAGCGCAAGCCCGAGGCCGCCGCGCGCCTCGAGGTGGCCAGAGCGACGCTGTCCGAGTTGTCCGGGCAGGTGGGCGTGCCGACGGAGAACCTGTTGGCGCCGGACACGGTGCGCCGGCTGTGCTGGGACTGGCAGGAATCCGCCGGCCCGGACACGGCCGCGGTGGAGAGTTACCTACTCACCTGTGGGGCCCGCAACTGGCAGCGCGAACTGGTGGTGCCGGCACTGGCCCGCGCGCTGGTCACCGGTAAGGGCTAATCGACCCGCTCGGTGACCGAGTCGTCGGCACCCAGTGCGGCGACCCAGCCGGTGACCCGACGGGCGATGTTCTGCTCGGTGAGCCCCACCTCGGCGAGCACCTCGGCCCGGGATGCGTGGTCCAGGAACCGTTGCGGCACACCGAGATCGCGGCACGGGACGTCGACGTCGGCCGCGCGCAGCGCTGCCGAGACCGAGGAGCCGACACCGCCGGCGACGCCGCTGTCCTCGCAGGTGACCACGAGCTTGTGTGAACGGGCCAGTGGAACCAGCGCGGCGGGGACCGGCAGCACCCAACGCGGATCCACCACGGTCACTCCGATGCCCTGTGTGCGCAGCCGTTGGGCCACGTTCAGCGCCATCGGCGCGAACGCACCGACCGCGACCAGCAGCACGTCGTCGCCGAGACCGTCAGGCGGGCGGGCCAGAACGTCGATGCCGGAAAGCCGCTCGAGCGCCGGAATGTCCTGCCCCACTTCGCCTTTCGGGAAGCGGATGGCGGTCGGTCCGTCGTTGACGTCGAGCGCCTCGCCGAGTTCTTCACGCAGCCGGGCACCGTCGCGCGGCGCGGCCACCCGAATCCCCGGAATGACGTTGAGGATCGACATGTCCCACATGCCGTTGTGGCTGGCGCCGTCGTTTCCGGTGACCCCGGCCCGGTCCAGCACCAGGGTGACCGGCAGCTTGTGCAGCGCCACGTCCATCATGACCTGATCGAAGGCCCGGTTGAGGAAGGTCGAATAGATCGCCACCACCGGGTGCATGCCGCCCATCGCCAGCCCGGCCGCAGAGGTCACCGCGTGCTGTTCGGCGATGCCGACGTCGAAGAGCCGGTCGGGGAACTTCTCACCGAATTCGGCGAGCCCGGTCGGACCGGGCATGGCCGCGGTGATGGCCACGATGTCGCGACGGGCGCCGGCATAGGCGATCAGCGCGTCGGAGAACACCGAGGTCCAACCGGGAGCGGCCACCTTGGTGGCCAGACCGGTCTTGGGGTCGATCACGCCGCAGGCGTGCATCTGCTCGGCATCGTCGTTCTCGGCCGGCGGGTAACCCATCCCCTTGCGGGTGGCCACGTGCACGATCACCGGCCGGTTGTAGCCGCGGGCGGCCCGCAGTGCGGCCTCGACCGCGTGTTCGTCATGGCCGTCGATCGGGCCGACGTACTTCAGGCCCAGATCGGTGAACATGGCCTGCGGCGACACCGCGTCCTTGATGCCCGCCTTGATGCTGTGCATGGCCTGGAAGCAGGCCTCACCGATCACCGGGATGGCCCGCACGGCACTGCGTCCGCGTTCCAGGAACTTCTCGTAGCCGGGTTGCAGGCGCAACCCGGCCAGATGCTCGGCCAGGCCGCCGATGGTCGGGGCGTAGCTGCGGCCGTTGTCGTTGACCACGATCACCACCGGGCGCTTGCCCGCGGCGATGTTGTTGAGCGCCTCCCAGCACATGCCGCCGGTGAGCGCACCGTCGCCGACGACGGCCACCACATGCCGGTTGCGTTGACCCGAGAGTTCGAAGGCCTTGGACAGGCCGTCGGCGTAGGACAGCGCGGCCGAGGCGTGGCTTGATTCGACCCAGTCGTGGTCGCTCTCGGCCCGCGACGGGTAGCCCGACAGGCCGCCCTTCATCCGCAGGGTGTCGAAGTCGGCGGCGCGCCCGGTCAGCATCTTGTGCACGTAGGCCTGATGCCCGGTGTCGAAGATGATCGGGTCGTGCGGGGAGTCGAAGACCCGGTGCAGCGCGAGGGTGAGTTCCACCACACCGAGATTGGGCCCCAGGTGACCACCGGTGGCGGCGACCTTGTGAATGAGGAACTGCCGGATCTCCTCGGCCAGTTCGGTCAGCTCAGCCTGCGACAGGTGTTGCAGATCAGCGGGGCCGCGGACCTGTTCGAGCATCACGTCAGTCTACGCATTCGGACCGGTGGCGTCCTGCGGCGCGAGATAGACGTCCGGCACACCGTCGTGGTCCCGATCGGCGGTCTCCAGTTCGTGGACCAGCCGGTAGTGCCGGTTGCGGATGCGCAGCAGGGTGGCCGCCAGCACGGCGGCCAGCAGCGAACCGGTGAGCACGGCCACTTTCACGATGTCCTGGCGGGCCGGATCGCCGGCGTAGGCCAACTCCCCTATCAGCAGCGACACCGTGAATCCGATGCCGGCCAGCAGCGAGACACCGAAGACGTCGACCCACCGCAGCGACGGGTCCAGGCCGGCGTGGGTGAACGCGGCAAGTGCCCGGGTGGTGCCGAACACCCCCAGGGTCTTGCCGATCACCAACCCGGCGACGACGCCCATCGCGATCGGATCGCGCAGCGCCGTCACCAATCCGTCATAGCCCCCGAAGGTCACCCCGGCGGCGAAGAAGGCGAACACCGGGATGGCGAACCCGGCCGAGATCGGGCGCATCCGGTGCTCGAAATGTTCGGCCAGACCGGGTCCGGCGTCCGGGCCGCCGTTGGCCTCGCTGCGCAGCACCGGCACGGTGAATCCGAGCAGCACCCCGGCGACGGTGGCGTGAATCCCGGACTCGTGGACGAACGCCCAGGTGAGCACCGCCAGCGGGATCAGCAGCCACCAGGTTCGGACCCGTCGTTGCACCAGGACCGCGAACAGGGTCAGCGGGATCAGGGCCAGCAGCAGCGCGCCGACGTTGATCTTGGCGGTGTAGAAAACCGCGATCACCGTGATCGCCAGCAGGTCGTCGACCACCGCCAGGGTCAGCAGGAAGGTACGCAGCGCCGCCGGCAGATGGGTGGAGATGACGGCCAGTACGGCGACCGCGAACGCGATGTCGGTGGCCGTCGGGATCGCCGACCCGTCCAGCGCCCCGTCACCGCCGTTGCGGGCGAAGGCCATGAAGACCAGCGCCGGCGCGATCATGCCGCCGATCGCCGCGGCGATCGGCAACGCGGCCCGGGCCGGTTGACGCAGATCGCCGGCGACGAACTCACGCTTGAGTTCCAGACCCACCACGAAGAAGAAGATCGCCAGCAGGCCGTCGGCGGCCCAGCCGCCCAGCGACAGTTTCAGATGCAGGCCCAGGTCGTCGGTGCCGACCCTGAAATGCGTGAGTGCGTGATAGGACTCCGACCACGGCGAGTTGGCCCACACCAGTGCGATGGTGGCGGCGGCCAGCAGGATCGCGCCGCCGACGGTCTCCTTGTGCAGGATTCCGATGACGCGACGGGTCTCCGACCAGGAGCCTCGACTGAACAACCGCAACGGCACTGAAGGACCCTATCGGCTCAGCAGGGCGAAACACTCGACGTGATGTGTCAGCGGAAACGCATCGAACACCCGGATGGTCTCCACGTGGTAGCCATTACGTTGATACAGCCCGATGTCGCGGGCGAACGACGCTGCCTCACAACCGATGTGGATCACCTTCGGAACACCGACGCCGGCCAGCAGTTCGATGATCTCCTTGCCCGCACCGGCCCGCGGCGGGTCGAGCACAGCGAGATCGGCGCCGTCATTGCGGGCAGCCAGGAACCGTCGCACCGACTCCGAGACGACGTGCACCTGGCCGCGGTCCGCCAGCGCGGTCCGCGCCGCCTCCGCCGCCGGGCGCGAGGTGTCCACGCTCAGCACCAGACCGCGCTCGCCGACCGCCTCGGCCAGGACCGCGGCGAACAGGCCGGCTCCGCCGTAGAGATCCCAGGCCTGCGCGCCGGGCGCCGTCCCGCTCGCCCCCTGCCCGGATACCCACTGCGTCACCAGATCGCTGTACACCCGGGACGCGTCGCGGTGGGACTGCCAGAACCCGGTGATCGGCACCCGCCACTGCACGTCGCCGACCCGTTGCACACACTCCGGATCGCCCTCGACCACGGTGAGGCTTCGGCGCTCTTTCGTTTTGCGCGTCGTGGCGACGTGCCGGTGACCGTCGTCGTCGAGCACCACGTGCACCTCGTCACCGGGCCGCCAGCGCGGCCCGTCCAGCCCGGCCAGCATCCCGTCCGGCAGCTGTCCGCAGCGCAGGTCGGTGACGACCTCATCGCTGTGGTAGCGGTGGAAACCGGCCCGCCCGTCCGGACCGACTGCCAGCCGGACCCGGGTCCGCCAGCCCTGCGCGCCGCCGTCGCCGATCGGCTCGGCGGGGCCGTCCCACTGGTAATTCCCCAGTCGCGCAAGCTGATTCGCGACGACCTGACCCTTGAGCACCTGCGCCGCCGCCGGATCGGCGAAGGCCAGATCGCAACAGCCCGCACCATCCGGGCCGGCGATCGGACACAGCGGCTCAACCCGGTCCGGCGATGCGTCAAGCACCTCGACCGCGTCGGCATGCCAGTACGAGCCGCGCTCGGAGGTGATCCGGACCCGCACCCGCTCCCCCGGCAGCGCGTAACGGACGAACACCACCCGGCCGTCGTGGCGGGCCACGCAGCTGCCGCCGTTGGCAGCGGGACCGGTGGTCAGCACCAGTTCGTTCGGTGCCGAATTCTTCTGGGTCGAGTCCGTCACTCCACGAAGCCCCGGCGCACGTCACCCGCGGCGCTCTGTCCCTCGAGTTGGCGGACCCGTTCCGACGACGTCAGCTGCCAGGGCACCGACGTCATCATCACGTTGGGCAGGAACAGCAGCCGGGCCTTGAGCCGCAGCGCGCTCTGGTTGTGCAGGAAGTGCTCCCACCAGTGCCCCACCACGTATTCGGGAATGAACACCGTGACCACGGTGCGGGCCGACTCATTGCTGATCCGCTTGACGTAGTCGACCACCGGCCCGGTGACTTCCCGATACGGCGAGGCGAGAACCTTCAGCGGCACCGTGATGTCGCTGTCCTCCCATTCGTGCACCAGCTTCTTGGTGTCGCCGTCCTCGACGTTGACGGTGATCGCCTCCAGCGCGTCCGGACGGGTTGCCCGGGCATAGGCCAGCGCCCGCAAGGTCGGCAGGTGCATGTTGGACACCAGCACCACGGCGTGGTTGCGGCTGGGCAGAACGATCGAACCGGCTTCGTCCTCGTCGGGGGTGAGCTCGCGCGACACCGCGGCGTAGTGCCGGTTGATCCCCTTCATGAGGACGAACAGCGCCGTCATCGCGACGATCGCGATCCAGGCCCCGGCCATGAACTTGGTGACCAGGACGATGATCAGCACGGTTCCGGTGCAGATCAACCCGACGGTGTTGACGACGCGGGAGCGGATCATCCGTCGGCGTTCCTGCGGATCGTCCTCGGTGCGCAGCAGCCGGGTCCAGTGCCGGACCATGCCGATCTGGCTGAGCGTGAACGAGACGAACACCCCGACGATGTAGAGCTGGATCAGGTGGGTGACCTCGCCACCGAATGCGACGAACAGCACGATGGCGGCCAGCGCCAGGAACACGATTCCGTTGGAGAAGGCCAGCCGGTCCCCGCGGGTGTGCAACTGGCGGGGCAGGTAGCGATCCTGGGCGAGGATCGAACCGAGCACCGGGAAACCGTTGAACGCGGTGTTGGCGGCCAGCACCAGGATCAGCGCGGTGACGCCGGTGATCAGGTAGAGCCCGAGCGGGAAGTCATGGAAGACACTCTCAGCCAACTGGGCGACCAGGGTCTTCTGGTGGTAGTTGGCCGGGGCCCCGACCAACTGCTCCGCGGGCCGCTCGGCCATCTTCACGCCGGTCTCGTTGGCCAGGACGATCATGCCCATGAACATGGCCACCGCGAGACCGCCGAGCATCGCCAGGGTGGTGGCGGCGTTCTTGGACTTGGGCTTGCGGAAGGCCGGCACGCCGTTGCTGATGGCCTCCACACCGGTCAATGCCGCACAGCCCGACGAGAACGCCCGGGCGACCAGGAACACCATGGCGAAACCCAGAATGTCGCCGTGCTCGGAGTGCAGTTCGAAACCGGCCGATTCAGCCTGCAGGTGGTGGCCCAGCACGTGGATCTGGAAGAACCCCCAGACGATCATCAGGAACATACCGATGATGAACGCGTAGGTGGGGATCGCGAATGCAGTGCCGGACTCCCGGATCCCGCGCAGATTGACCGCCGTCAGCAACACGATCGCCACGACGCCGAAGACCACCTTGTGCTGGGCGATGAACGGCACCGCCGAGCCGATGTTGGCCATCGCCGACGCGGTCGAGACCGCAACGGTGAGGACGTAGTCCACCATCAGCGCGCTGGCCACCGTCAGCCCGGCGGTCGGGCCCAGGTTGGTGGTCACCACCTCGTAGTCGCCGCCGCCGGAGGGATAGGCGTGCACGTTCTGCCGGTAGGAGGCGACCACGACCAGCATCACGAAGGCGACGGCCACGCCGATCCAGGGCGACATCGCGTAAGCCGACAGACCGGCCACCGACAGCACCAGGAAGATCTCCTCGGGGGCGTAGGCCACCGAGGACATGGCGTCGGAGGCGAACACCGGCAGGGCGATCCGCTTGGGCAACAGGGTGTGGGCCAGCTTGTCGCTACGGAACGGCTGTCCGATCAACACCCGGCGCAGGCCGCTGGAAAGCTTCGACACGAGAGCCAAGGGTAGGCCTTCGCCGCGATGGCGGTAGCGTTCCCCGTACTGTGGCGGCCCTCGCCGGGCCGCCCACCGCGTAGCCGAAAGGACCTCAGGTGCGGGTTGTGGTGATGGGGTGCGGCCGTGTCGGCGCCTCGCTGGCCGACGCGCTGTCCCGGATCGGGCATGAAGTGGCGATCATCGACCGCGACGCAACCGCGTTCAACCGGCTCTCCCCGGAGTTCACCGGCGAGCGGGTGCTCGGGATGGGCTTCGACCGGGAAGTGTTGCTGCGAGCCGGAATTGAGCGTGCCGACGCCCTCGCCGCGGTGTCCTCGGGCGACAACTCCAACATCATCGCCGCCCGGGTGGCCCGGGAGATGTTCGGGGTACGGCGGGTGGTGGCCCGCATCTACGACGCCAAGCGCGCAGCGGTCTACGAGCGTCTGGGCATCCCCACCGTGGCCACCGTCCCCTGGACCACCGACCGTTTGCTCAACACCTTGACTCATGAGACGGAAACCACAAAGTGGCGTGACCCCACCGGCACCGTCGCGGTCTGCGAAGCCGAACTGAACGAGAGCTGGGTCGGTCACCGGGTGACCACGTTGGAGGAGACCACCGGTGCCAGGGTGGCCTTCGTGATCCGGTTCGGCACCGGGGTGCTGCCCGAACCCCGGACGGTCATCCAGGCCGGCGATCAGGTCTACCTCGCTGCAGTGTCCGGCCACGCCGCCGAGGCCCTGGCCATCGCCGCTCAGCCGCCCGCGGAAGGGGTCGGGGAATGAAGGTCGCCATCGCCGGAGCCGGCGCCGTGGGCCGCTCGATCGCCCGTGAACTGGTCGAGAACGGGCATGCCGTGACGCTCATCGACCGCAACGCCGACCATGTCGAGCCCGACGTCATCCCGGCGGCGCACTGGCTGCTCGGCGACGCCTGCGAGCTGAGCCTGCTGGAGTCGGTACACCTCGAGGAGTTCGACGTGGTGATCGCCGCAACCGGCGACGACAAGGCCAACGTCGTGCTCTCGCTGCTGGCCAAGACCGAGTTCGCCGCCCCGCGTGTGGTCGCCCGGGTCAACGATCCCCGCAACGAGTGGCTCTTCGACAGCGCCTGGGGCGTGGATCATGCCGTCTCCACACCGCGGATGCTCGCCTCACTGGTGGAGGAGGCGTTCACCGTCGGGGATGTGGTGCGGCTCATGGAGTTTCGCAAGGGCAACGCGAATCTGGTCGAGATCACCCTGCCCGAGGACACCCCGTGGGGCGGCCGTCCGGTGCGCAAGCTGACCCTGCCGCGGGACGCCGCACTGGTCACCATCCTGCGCGGGCAGCGGGTCATCGTGCCCGAGCCCGACGAGCCGCTCGAGGGTGGGGACGAACTGTTGTTCGTCACCTCGCCCGACGTCGAGGCCGAACTGCGCAGCCTGCTCGGCGGCGCCGGGTCCTAAGCGACCGAACCCGAGGCGCCGGCTGAACCGCCGGCGGCGTGCCCGGCGTGGATGGCCCGTTGCGCCGCCCGGATGGCCAGGTAGGTGGCCAGCGCGGCGACCGCGGTCAACGGCCAGCCCATCGCGATCCGGGCCACCCCGAGCCAGCCGGTCTTGTCGGCGTCGTAGAGGTGGTGCTGTACCAGGAACCGGGCACCGAACACCGCCACCCAGGTCAGGGTCGCCAGGTCGAACGCCAGCACCGCGCGCCGAGTTTTACGCCAGGCCCGGTCGTGGCCGTTGACCCAACTCCACACGTAACCCACCACGGGACGGCGGATCAGCACCGAGACCGCGAACACCGCGGCCCAGACCAGAGACGTCCAGATCCCGAGCAGGAAGTAGCCCTTGGACGCGCCGACCAGCCAGGCGATCAACGCGCTGATTCCGACCCCGAAGAAGCCCGACAACGCCGGCTGCAGGGAGTCGTGCCGGTACAGCCGCCAGGCCAGGATCAGCACCGCCACGCCGAGGGCCGCGCAGATCGCCGGGACCAGACCGAAGGCGGTGTTCACCGGGACCAGCACGGCCACCGGAAGACCGGAGTAGATCAGGCCGGAGACGCCGCCCATCTGATCGAGCAGCGCCTGTCCGGGACTGCGGTCCGGCTTGCCGTCGGGGGCTTCGTCAGGGGCCGCGTCGGGTGCTCTGTCAGCGGCCGCGTCGGGGGCTTCGTCGAGAGGGGCGGTCACCGCTGAATTTCGTAGTGCGGGTTGTAGATCGCCTTGCTGCCGTTGTCCAGCATGCCGATCCGGCCGTGCACCCGCAGCGTGCGGCCACAGTCGATGCCGGGAATCCGGCGCTGCCCCAACCAGACCAGCATCACGCTGTCGGTGCCGTCGAACAGTTCCGCGCGCACACCGCCGGCGCAGCCCTTGCCGTTGGTCTCCACACTGCGCAGTTCGCCCACCATGGTGACTTCCTGGCCGCGCTGGCAATCAATGGCGCGCTGCGCACCGGTGTTGACCGCCTCGCCGCTCAGTTCCTCGGCGTCGCGCCGCTCCGGATGCTCCGTCAGACGACGGGTCATGCGGCGTACAAAACCTTCGGCCGCGGCCATGGTCTCTCCTGCATGTTCGTTCTCACTGCCACCGCCACCGTAGACCTTGCCGCCCTCCGGCGCCACGAGGCCTACCCGTGCGCGGAACAGCCCCCTGCACCGACCGGCAGGGGACGCCGGGCACGATCATGGGATGGCGGTCGATCTGCGGGGCGTGGTGACGGTCCTGCTGCCCGGGACCGGCTCCGACGACGACTACCTGCGCAGAGCCTTCGCCGGGCCGCTGCGCCGGGCCGGGGCGATCCTGGTCGCGGTCCGCCCGGTTCCCGACGACCTGCTGGCCGGATATGCCGACGCTGTGGAGGCCGCGGCGGCCGAGGGGCCGATCGCGGTCGGCGGCGTGTCGCTCGGAGCGGCGTTCGGAGCCACCTGGGCGTTGGCGAATCCCGCCCGCACGGTCGCCGTGCTGGCCGCCCTGCCGCCCTGGACGGGGCCGCCCCAGGACGCGCCGGCCGCGCTCTCGGCCCGGCACACCGCCACCGCATTGCGACGGGACGGCCTGGACGCGGTGACCGCCGCGATGCGGGCGTCCAGTCCGGGCTGGCTGGCCGACGAACTCGAACGATCCTGGCGACGCCAGTGGCCGGGGTTGCCCGACGCGATGGAGGCGGCAGCCGGCTACCCGGCACCCGACACCGCGGCATTGCGGCGGCTGTCCGCGCCGATGGGTGTCGTGGGCTCCCCCGACGATGCGGTGCATCCGCTGGAGGTCGCCGAGCACTGGGCGAAGTCGGCCCCGCGGGCGGCGCTGCGCACCGTCACCTTCGAGGAATTCGGGCCGCATCCGGAGGCCCTCGGCGCGGCCTGCCTGGCCGCGCTGCAGGACTGTTAGCCCTCGCTGGACTCAGCCCTCGCTGGACTGGGGCAGGGCCGCCCCCTCGGCCGCGCGGCGCGCCGCCTCCTGGCGCTCGGATTCCAGCCGCGCAGCCTCCAACTCCTGCTGGCGCTGGGCCTCCTGCTGCTGGCGCTGGACCTCCTGCTCCGCCGCGATCTGCTGCTGCTGCAGCATCGCCTGCTGGGCGGCGAACATCGCCTGTTGCGCCTGCTGGGCCGCTGCCGCGCGCAGTTGCGCGGCCATCTCCTCGGGCAGTTGCACGGGCAGCGGAGTGCGCACCGGCAGCGGTGTCTCGCCACGACGAACCACGGTGTCCGCCAGGGCTTCCCGAGCCTCGGCCGCCACCGCGTCGATGGATTCGGCGGTGCCGTTGGCAACACAGCGGATCATCCACCGGTACCCGTCGACGCCGATGAACCGCACCACGCCGGCACCGGTCCCGATGACCTCCCGGCCCCAGGGGCCGTCCTGAATGCTGACCGCGGCGTTGTCGTTACGCAGCGCCTCGGCCAACTCTCCTGCGATCTCCCGCCACAGGCCGGGCGATTTGGGGGCGGCATAGGCCGCGATGGTGAACCGCCCGTTGGGGGTCACCACCCAGATCGCGTTGGGCAGGCCGGTCGGCTGCATCTCGACCTGGACCTGGCCGCCCGGAGGCATCGGGATGAGCACCGATCCGAGGTCCAGACGCGCCAGCGCGGCGTCGTCCGGGTTGTCGAAGTCTTCGAGGTCGAACGGGCCGCGATCGTCGTCATCGTCGAACTGCACGACCGAGACGGTCTCGATCTCCTCGACCACCTCGGTGACCGTCTCTTCGACGGCCTCCTGGGACTCCGCGACGGAGTCCGAGGCTCCGCCGGTGTCCTTGTCGCGCTTACGTCTGCCGAATGCCATCACAAACTCGCATGTCCGCCGGAGGAACCATGGCCGCCATCGCCACGGGTGGTGTCGGCCAGGCCGGCCTCCTCGAAGGAGTCCACCTCGACCAGCTCGGGTAACTCGACCTGCTGAACCAGGAGTTGGGCGATCCGGTCGCCGCGCCGGATCGAGATCGGCTCGGTCGGATCGAGGTTCACCAACGACACCTTGATCTCGCCCCGGTATCCGGCGTCGACGGTGCCGGGACTGTTCACGATCGAAAGCCCCACGCGCGCAGCCAGACCGGAACGCGGATGGATCAGACCCACCATGCCGTGCGGGATCGCCACCGCGATCCCGGTCGGAACCAGGCTGCGCTGTCCGGGCGCCAGGTCGACGTCCTCGGCGCTGTACAGGTCAACGCCGGCGTCGCCGTCATGAGCACGGCTCGGTAGCGGGAGATCGCGGTCCAGACGAACCACCGCAAGACTGGTGGGCACGATCGGCAAGACTACCCTTGGCCGAGTGTCCGGCTCGCGTGTGACCCAGCAAACGTGCAAGTACCGGGAGAGGCTGTGGGTGCCGTGGTGGTGGTGGCCCATCGGCCTGGGCCTGGCGGCCCTGTTCGCCGCCGAAGTCAACATGAGCGTCCTCAAGCTGCCGCTCTGGACGGCCTACGCGGTGCTCGGAGTGGCCGCAGCGGGCGTGTTGCTGTGGCTCAGCCGCTTCGAGGTGCGGGTGGTCGGCGAAGGACCCGAGGCCGAATTGTGGGCCGGTCAGGCGCATCTGCCCGCCTCGGTGGTGCTGCGCTGCGCGGCCGTGCCGAAATCGGCCAAATCCGCTGCGCTGGGACGCCAGTTGGACCCCGCCGCCTACGTCGTGCACCGGTCATGGGTGGGCCCGATGGTCCTGGTCGTACTCGACGACCCGGATGACCCGACGCCCTACTGGCTGGTGAGCTCCAGGCACCCCGATCTGGTGCTGGCCGCTCTCCGCGCCTGAGCGGCCCTGCGTTCTGAGCGGCCCTGCGCTCTGAACGGCCCTGCGTTCCTACTGGGCCTGCATCGTCACGCGGCGCAGTCGGTGCAGATCATCTGGCCGTTCTTCTCACTGGCGAGCCGGCTGCGGTGATGCACCAGGAAACAGCTCGAACAGGTGAATTCGTCGGCCTGCTTCGGGACCACCCGGACCGAGAGTTCCTCGCCGGAGAGGTCCGCACCGGGCAGCTCGAACGATTCGGCTGACTCGGTTTCGTCGACGTCGACGACGGCGGACTGCGCCTCGTTACGGCGCGCGGTGAGTTCCTCGAGCGAATCCTCGGCAACCTCATCGGTCTCGGTACGACGTGGAGCGTCGTAATCAGTAGCCATTGCCACTCCCCTTCGTCGTAGTCGTCGCGCCGTCAAACATGCGCGATGCTTTGTATCAGCGTCGAACGCATGAGCAAAACCATTCCTGCCCGGGAATCGGCGAATCGGACTGTGATTTGTATCACAGTCGCCGATTCTGGCCGTTCGCGGTGTTGAACCGCGGTGTGGTGTGGCCCACTACAGTGCACTCGTGGTCGCTCACATCACCGAAGGCACAGCCTACGACAAAGACGGGAATCCGTTCCGGCGTCGCAACTATCGGCCCGGAATCATCGCGGTGACCGTCCTTTTCGCGCTCACTGCTCTGGTGTGGGCGCTGGTGCTGACCCGGCCGGTCGACGTCCGCGAGGCGGCGGCATGCCCGGCGCCGCCGGCGCCGGCCGATTCCGGCGCTCCCCGATTGGGTGAGCGGGTGTCGGGTTCGGCACTGGTCGATGTGTCCCCGGCCAAGCTGGCCGAAACCAAGATCCGGGTTCTCAACGCCAGCGGCCAGGGCGGGCAGGCCGGCGAGGTCGCCGGGGCGCTGCGCGATCTGGGCTTCGCCGCTCCGACTGCCGCCAACGACCCGGTCTACGCCGGCGCCCGGCTGTCCTGCCAGGGCCAGATCAGGTTCGGCGAGGGCGGCAAGCACGGCGCGGCGGCCGCCTGGCTGGTCGCCCCCTGCGTCGAGCTCTACCAGGACGACCGCAAGGACGATTCGGTCGATCTGGTGATCGGCAGCGACTTCAACTCCCTGGCCAACAGCGACGACATCTCCGCGGTGTTGTCCGGCCTGCGCCCGGGGGCCAACGAGCCGGCCGATTCGGCCCTGCTGGCCAAGATCCACAACGGAACCTGCTGACCGAGACCTGTCACGGCAGCGGATCCAGCCCGGAGAAATCTTCAAGCGCAGCAAGCAGTTCGGCGGCGACGCCGGGAGCCGCGGCCACCAGCAACTGCGCACCGGCGGCGGCCGGGTCGGGTAACACGACCACAGCGCCGGCCTCGGCGGCGATCAGCGCACCGGCCGCCCAGTCCCACACGCTGAGACCGTGTTCGTAATGGGCGTCGAGTCGTCCGGCTGCGACCGCGCACAGATCCAGGGCCGCCGAACCCATCCGGCGGACGTCCCGCACCACCGGGATCATCCGCGCCGCGAGGGCGGCCTGCGCGGCGCGCCGCCGCGGGTCATAGCCGAATCCGGTGCCCAACAACGTCATTGACAAATCGGTCACGCCGCTGCACCGCAGCGCCCGGCGCTCGCCGCCGGAACTGAAGGGCGCGGAACTGAAGGGCGCGGACCTGACGTGCGCTCCCCCGCCGATCGCCGCCGAATACACCTCGCCGCTGCACACATCGGCGACTGCTCCGGCCACCGAGACCCCGTCCACCTGAGCTGCGATCGAGACCCCGTAGGCCGGGATGCCGTAGACGAAGTTCACCGTGCCGTCGATGGGATCGACCACCCAGCGCACCGCACCCGCGCCGGCCGCCCCTCCGCCGCTCTCCTCGCCGAGGATCGGTTCGCCGGGGCGCAGGGCCGCCAGCCGGTCCCGCACGAGTTGCTCGGTCTCGGTGTCGGCGATCGTGACGGGGTCGGTCGGGCCACTCTTGGTGCGCACGGCGGCCCCGTCCCCGGCCGGGTCGGCCGCACCGGCTCCGAACAGGTCACCGCGCCGCCGGCGGACGAAGTCGGCCGCCTCGGCTGCCACCTGCTCGGCCACGTCGCGGAGTTCGGCGGGATGGTGGTCGGTCACCCCGCTATCGCAGCACAGTCGTCGCCGGCAAAATCGCCACCCTCAAAATCGTCCCCGGCAAAATCGTCACCGGGCCGAACCGGCCACCCGATAGTGTTCGGCCATGACCGAAACCAGCCACGCCGGCCAGTCCCTCGGCGTCGACGTCGGAGGCAGCGGGATCAAGGGCGGCATCGTCGACCTGGCCACCGGGCAACTCGTGGGTGAGCGGTTCCGGGTGGAAACCCCTCAGCCTGCGACGCCGGAAGCGGTGACCGAGGCGGTCGCCGAGGTGGTCCGGCATTTCGACTTCTCCGGGCCGCTGGGGGTCACCTATCCCGGCGTGGTGGTCGACGGCGTGGTGTACACCGCGGCCAACGTCGACCGCGCCTGGATCGGCACCAACGCCGCCGACGAGTACAGCCGGGCACTGGGCGGACGTCCGGTCACCGTCCTCAACGACGCCGACGCCGCAGGTCTGGCCGAACAGCGCTACGGCGCCGGCCGCAACCACAAGGGCGTCGTCGTTCTGCTCACCTTCGGCACCGGGATCGGCTCAGCGGTGATCCACAACGGAATGCTGCTGCCCAACACCGAGTTCGGGCACATCGAGGTCGGCGGCAAGGAAGCCGAGCACCGGGCGGCGTCCTCGGTCAAGGAAACCAAGGGCTGGAACTTCCGGCGGTGGGCCAAACAGGTGAGCAAGGTCCTCGTCGCGGTGGAGAACGCGATCTGGCCCGATCTGTTCATCGCCGGCGGCGGAATCAGCAGAAAAGCCGAGAAATGGATCCCGTTGCTGACGAACCGGACCCCGGTCGTGGCGGCGGAATTGCTCAACACCGCGGGCATCGTGGGGGCCGCGATGGCGGCGGCCGAGGCGCAGGCGGCGCGCTGACCCCCTGCGAGTCGTTACAATGGGCAGCGGCGGCCGCCGAAGACAGCGGTGAGTATCCCTGCAGATCGCGCCGACATTCCACATAGCTAACGCTCTCGGCGAGGCAGGCCCGCGCCAACTCGCAGAGCCTGCATGACCGAAAGGGTGTACGTGGCAGCGACCAAAGCCAGCCCGGCAACCGACAAGCCGGTGAAGCGCACCGCCACCAAGACCCCCGCCAAGAAGGCTGCGGCCGAACCCGCGAAGGCGGCCAAGGCGTCTGCGAAGGCGGCACCGGCGAAGGCCGCGAAGGCGCCCGCCAAGGCGGCACCCGCCAAGGCAGCGGCCAAAGCCACACCCGCCAAGACCACCAAAGCACCGGCCAAGGCCGCACCCGCCAAGGCTGCCAAGGCAGCACCGGCCAAGGCAGCGGCCAAAGCCGCACCGGCCAAGGCCGCCAAGGCCCCCGCCAAGGCGGCACCGGCCAAGGCTGCCAAGGCAGCACCGGCCAAGGCGGCAGCGAAAGCCGCACCGGCGAAAGCCGCCAAAGCTGCCCCCGCCAAGGCACCGGCAAAGGTCGCCAAGGCCGCACCGGCCAAAGCCGCCAAGGCCGCCCCCGCCACGTCCGAGCCGGTGAAGGCGCCGCGCGGCCGGGCCAAGAAGGCCACCGCGGCCGCTGAGGCTCCGGCCGGCAAGGACGAAGAGGTCGTCCTCGACGAACTCGAGCCCGAGATCGACGCCGAGGTGATCGACCTCGAGGACCTCGAGGAGGTGGCCGGGGAGGCCGCCGCCGAGGCCGCGCCCGCCGGTGAGGCCGCCGAGGACGAGGAACTGCCGGAGCCGTCCGACAAGGACAAGGCTTCCGGCGACTTCGTCTGGGACGAGGAGGAATCCGAGGCACTGCGGCAGGCCCGCAAGGACGCCGAACTGACGGCCTCTGCCGACTCGGTGCGGGCCTACCTCAAGCAGATCGGCAAGGTCGCGCTGCTCAATGCCGAGGAGGAGGTGGAGCTGGCCAAGCGCATCGAGGCCGGGCTCTACGCGACCCAGAAGATGGGCGAACTGGCCGAGGGCGGCACCAAGCTGCCGGTGCAGCAGCGCCGCGACATGCAGTGGATCTGCCGTGACGGCGACCGCGCCAAGAACCATCTGCTTGAGGCCAACCTGCGTCTGGTGGTGTCGTTGGCCAAGCGCTACACCGGTCGCGGTATGGCCTTCCTGGACCTCATTCAGGAAGGCAACCTCGGCCTGATCCGCGCGGTGGAGAAGTTCGACTACACCAAGGGCTACAAGTTCTCCACCTACGCCACCTGGTGGATCCGCCAGGCCATCACCCGCGCGATGGCCGACCAGGCCCGCACCATCCGTATCCCGGTGCACATGGTCGAGGTCATCAACAAACTCGGCCGCATCCAGCGTGAGCTGCTCCAGGATCTCGGCCGCGAGGCCACTCCGGAGGAGCTCGCCAAGGAGATGGACATCACCCCGGAGAAGGTGCTGGAGATCCAGCAGTACGCCCGGGAGCCGATCTCGCTGGACCAGACCATCGGCGACGAGGGCGACAGCCAGCTCGGCGACTTCATCGAGGACTCCGAGGCGGTCGTGGCCGTCGACGCGGTGTCCTTCACACTGCTGCAGGATCAGTTGCAGTCGGTGCTCGAGACGCTGTCCGAGCGCGAGGCCGGCGTGGTGCGGCTGCGGTTCGGCCTGACCGACGGTCAGCCGCGCACCCTCGACGAGATCGGCCAGGTCTACGGGGTCACCCGTGAGCGGATCCGGCAGATCGAGTCCAAGACCATGTCGAAGCTGCGCCACCCGAGCCGCTCCCAGGTGCTGCGCGACTATCTCGACTAAAAGCCTTCTTGCACAAGACTTTTCAGTCTGAGCGTTATCAGTCCAGCGGTAGCGGTTCCAGTCGCAGCAGGTTCTTCTTCGGCGACTTGGTGTCCAGTGCCACCAACGGGGTGCCGTCGTCCAGAATCACCAAACCCTCGGCGTTCTCCGGGCTGCCCGCGATGCGCCAGATCGCAGCCGCCTCGACCGTGCCGCCGGCGGGATCCAGGGAGTCGGGCAGTCGCGCGATGGTGGAACCCTGGTCGGACACCAGGTACATCCGTCCGTCGGGTCCGATGGTGGCGTCGCTGATGTCGGGCATCCACTCGGCCAACTGCTCGCCCAGCGACCATGTCGCCAGCACGGTCAGCGCCGCGTCGCCGATGGCCGGAGCTTCCGTGGCAGCACCCCGGCGCCAGCCGACCGGTGCCTCACCCGGCGGACCGAACTCCAGCATCGTGGCCGGGTCCTTTTCCTTCACCACGATCAGATGGCCCCGGCCGGTCAGTACCAGTGCCTCCCCCCGCGACGAGCGGTCACCGAGCCAGGCCTGTCGCAACGGGTGCCCCTCCGGGACCTCGAGGTGCAGTTCTCCGAGCAGTGCGGGTGTGGCGAGGTCGAGTTGCAGCACCCGGGCCGGCTGCTCCTGGAGCACCAGCACCGTGCCATCGCCGGTGGACACCACCGCCTCGAACTGCGTGCCGCCGTCAGGCAGTGCGATGCCGTCCAGGTCGATCCCCTGCCAGCGCAACGGCCACTGGCCCACCGTCGCGGTGAACACGACCGGATCGTGGTCACCGACGGCCAGCAATTGCGAGCCGTTCAGGGCCAGTCCGGAGACCTCCCGCAATGGCACATCGGCGGTGTCGCGAACGTTGAGTTTCGGCGGTTTGGCCACCCGAGCACTGTAAGTGCCACCAGGTGGCCGGGCGCGGCGATCGCGGGATGGGGGGTACCCCGCGTGGCAGCCTCGCCCGGCCACCATCAGCGGAAACCCCGCCGGTTCTCGGGGGAGGGACAACGGGCGCGGGTTCCACTGCGAAAAGTAGCGATCGCCCGCGGAACAGGTATTCGGCTCAGCAGCCGCCTGTGGACAACTGCGGAAAGGTCCCGTCCGGGCCGGGCCGATACTCCCCGACGTCCACGACGGCGGCGGCCGGCAGCGGCCCGTACAGGTGCGGGAACACCATGGACTCCGGGTCGCCCGGCACGCCGGGTTCCCACCGCAGCGGCGAGCCCAGCAGGTCCGGATCGAGATAGAGCAGCACCAGATCGGTGCGCCCGGCGAACAGGCGATTGGCCGGCAGATGGACCTGGGCCTGGGTGGAGAGATGAACGAACCCAACGTCCGGAGCCGGACGGATCTCAGTCCGGCGGCAGGCGATCTCCCACTGCGCCCGGTCGCACAGATGGACCAGCAGTTGCGGATTCCGGTGCACCCCGCCACACTCGCACGAAACCCGACGCAGCGCGGAGCGTGAGACACGCCACATCTGCACGGCCCGGGAACAACCGCTCGGGCCGAAACGTCTGACACAGTAGATACACGCCAGCGGCACCTCGGCGCCGGCGCCCAGAGCGCTCAGAAAACGTTGAGCACCTACGGAGGAGCCATGAACGCAACGATCACCAGTCCGGAGTTGACCAGGGCTGATCGCTGCGACCGCTGCGGTGCGGCGGCGCGGGTCCGGGCCAAGCTGCCCTCAGGTGCCGAGCTGTTGTTCTGCCAGCATCACGCCAAGGAGCACGAGGCCAGACTGGTCGAGTTGGCGGCCGTCCTGGAGGTCAGCTCAGCCGGGGACGCCGAAGCCTGACGGCCCGCACGGCCACGTTGCCCCGCGCGACGGCCGTCGTCAGGAATGCTGGACGGTGATGTCCGACCAGCCGGCAAAACCCACCCGCCATCACGCATGGCGGATTACGAAACGCACCTTGTCCAAAAGCTGGGACGACTCTATCTTCGCTGAGTCGGCCCAGGCCGGATTCTGGTCGGTGCTGTCGCTGCCACCGCTTCTGCTCGGGATCCTCGGCAGCCTCGCCTACGTGGCCCCGCTGTTCGGGCCGGACACGCTGGCCACCATTCAGCAGCAGCTGATCAGCACCTCGGGCAGCTTCTTCTCGAAGAACATCGTCAACGAGATCATCGAGCCGACCGTCAGCGACATCGTGCAGGGCGCGCGCGGCGAAGTCGTCTCGCTGGGATTCGTGATCAGCCTCTGGGCGGGCTCCTCGGCGATCTCGTCCTACGTCGACTCGGTGGTCGAGGCCCACGGTCAGACCGCGCTGCGCCATCCGGTCCGGCAGCGGTTCTTCGCCCTCGGGTTGTACGTCGTGATGCTGGTCTTCGTCATCGCCACCGCTCCCCTGCTCGCGTTGGGCCCCCGCACGATCGCCGCACATATCCCCCCCAGCCTGGACAACGTCCTGCGATTCGGTTACTACCCGATGCTGGTCCTCGGCCTGGTGGTGGCGGCCACGATCCTCTACCGGGTATCGCTGCCGAAACCGTTGCCCACCCATCGTCTGGTGTGGGGGGCGATCCTGGCGACGGCGTTCTTCGTGGTGGCCACCGCCGGCCTGCGGGTCTACCTGAGCTACATCACCCGCACCGGCTACACCTACGGGGCGCTGGCCACCCCGATCGCGTTCCTGCTGTTCGCGTTCTTCCTGGGCTTCTCAATCATGATCGGCGCCGAGTTGAACGCCGCCATCGAGGAGGAATGGCCGGCGCCGGAACCACACTGGCACCGCTGGCGGGCACGCTGGCAGAACGGGCGCCGCACCGGTGCTGCTGACCCGAACCAGGCTCCGGATCGGGAACCGGCCGGTATCAGCCCTTCTTGAGGGACTCGTAGATTCGCTTGCAGTCCGGGCAGACCGGCGAGCCGGGCTTGGCAGCGCGGGTGACCGGGAACACCTCTCCGCAGAGCGCCACCACATGATTGCCCATGACCGCACTCTCGGCGATCTTGTCCTTCTTCACATAGTGGAAGACCTTGGGCCGGTCGCTGTCGTTGCCGTCATCGACCCGCTCATCGGTGTCGGGGCGCTCGATGGTCTGAGTGTCCATTCCGCCATTGTGCCCGCAGAAGTGCGGCAGCGGTAAGTCAGTTGTAAGAAATCCGGCTCGTTCGAACGGTCCGCGATGTGGAAAAGTGAGGGGATGGAGCGCGATCTGGGTTTCGACGACGACGGTAAGCCCGTCCTCATCACCCGCGCCGCCTACTCCTACGACGAGCAGCACCGTCAGCGCGTCCGGAAGTACCTGAAGCTGATGTTCTGGCGAATTCCGGCGTTCCTCGCGGCTGCGGTCGCCTACGGAATCTGGCACAACGGCCTGCTGTCGCTGGCGATCCTGGCCGCCTCGATCCCGCTGCCCTGGATGGCGGTGCTGATCGCCAACGACCGGCCGCCGCGGCGCGCGGAGGAACCCCGCCGCTACCCCGACGCCCCCCGGCAGACCGCGCTGTTTCCGCACCGCCAGCCGCCCGCGCTGGAAGCCGGGGGCCCGGAACCCTCGCAATCTCAGGCCACACACACCGGCGATGAACGGCCCTATTAAGACCAACCGGCCCGTTTCTTAATACATTCTCAAAAACCTTCTGCATCTGCGCACGTCAGAACGTGTGGGATCGCCGGCCTCTGGGAACTCTCCACGGAACTCCGTCGTTGAACCTTTTGACAGTCGGAGCCGATCAGGAGGCCACCATGGCAAACGTCACCACCAATAGGTTCGACGGCGATCTGGACGCCCAGAGCCCAGCCGCCGACCTCGTGCGCGTGTATCTGAACGGGATCGGTAAGACCGCTCTGCTGAGCGCTGAGGACGAGGTCGAACTGGCCAAGCGCATCGAAGCCGGCCTGTACGCCCAGCACCTGCTGGACACCCGCAAGCGGCTCGGCGAGGCCCGCAAGCGTGATCTCGGGATCGTGGTGCGCGACGGCCAGGCGGCACGCCGGCATCTGCTGGAGGCCAACCTGCGCCTCGTGGTGTCGCTGGCAAAGCGCTACACCGGTCGCGGTATGCCGCTGCTGGATCTGATCCAGGAGGGCAACCTCGGACTGATCCGCGCGATGGAGAAGTTCGACTACACCAAGGGCTTCAAGTTCTCCACCTACGCCACCTGGTGGATCCGCCAGGCCATCACCCGCGGCATGGCCGACCAGAGCCGCACCATCCGGCTGCCTGTCCATCTGGTGGAGCAGGTCAACAAGCTGGCGCGGATCAAGCGGGAGATGCACCAGACCCTCGGCCGCGAGGCCACCGATGAGGAGCTGGCCGATGAGTCGGGCATCCCGGCGGAGAAGATCACCGACCTGCTCGCGCACAGCCGCGATCCGGTCAGCCTGGATATGCCGGTCGGCACCGACGAGGAGGCCCCGCTGGGCGACTTCATCGAGGACGCCGAGGCGATGTCGGCGGAGAACGCGGTGATCGCTGAACTGCTGCACACCGACATCCGGCACGTGCTGGCCACCCTCGACGAGCGCGAGCGGCAGGTGATCAAGCTGCGGTTCGGTCTCGACGACGGACAGCCCCGCACGCTGGATCAGATCGGCAAGCTGTTCGGGCTGTCCCGGGAGCGCGTGCGCCAGATCGAGCGTGACGTCATGGCCAAGCTCCGCCAGGGCGATAACGCCGAGAAGCTGCGGGCTTACGCCAGCTAGCTCCACGTCTGTAGTTCAGTAGTGGGCCCCGCCGGATCACTCCGGTGGGGCCCACTACGCGTTCTGCCGATCGTCGTCGCAGCTAGGGAAGTAGACTCGCCACGACGAAGGGTGACCTAATGAACGATCTGGTCGATACCACGGAGATGTACCTGCGCACGATCTACGACCTCGAGGAAGAGGGCGTGGTGCCATTGCGCGCGCGCATCGCCGAGCGGTTGGAGCAGAGCGGTCCGACGGTCAGCCAGACGGTGGCGCGGATGGAACGCGACGGCCTGGTGCGGGTGGCCGGCGACCGCCACCTCGAACTCACCGAGAAGGGTCGCCAGCTCGCGGTGTCGGTGATGCGTAAACACCGCCTCGCCGAACGGCTCCTGGTCGACGTGATCGGGCTGCCCTGGGAAGAGGTGCACGCCGAAGCCTGTCGGTGGGAACACGTGATGAGCGAGGACGTCGAGCGCCGGCTGGTGCAGGTCCTCGACGACCCGACCATCTCCCCCTTCGGCAATCCGATCCCCGGCCTGATGCACCTCGGCCTGGACCCATCCCGGGCCGAAGCGCTGCGCCGGAACCTGGTGCGGCTCACCCAACTTCCGATGGGCTCATCGGTCGCGGTCGTGGTACGTCAGCTCACCGAGCACGTCCAGGGCGACGTCGACCTGATCGGGCGGCTCAAGGAGGCGGGCGTCGTCCCGAACGCCCGGGTGCTGGTGCAGACCAGCCCGGACGGCGATGTGACGATCGTCGTCGGCGGCCACGAGAACGTCGAACTGCCGCATGAGATGGCCCACGCCGTCATGGTGGAGAAGGTCTGACCGGCGCTAACCGGCCCGGCGGCCGAACGCCCGCCGCGGCGGCAGGCTGACGCCGAGACGCTTGGCCAGCCGGTAGCCGGTGCCGGCCAGCTCTCGGATCTGCTCGGGGCGCATTCCCGACTGCAACGCGGTATCGAGCATTCCGGCCATCCGGTGTTCGGGTGCGCTGCGCAACGCGGCCTCCAGCGAGAGACCCGCCAGCGGCCCGTCGCCACGCGAGTACGCCGAGAAGGCCAGTAGCACAAGGGCTTCCACCCGCCACGGGTCGGGCAGCGTCCGCGACAGCACCGCCCAGAGAGTCTCCGCCTGGCCCGCCCTGGCACCGACCGCCAGCGCGTAGAGCGTGTCGCGCACCGCGACATCGGTGAGGCCGCAGGCCAGCACCGCCAGCTCCGCATCGTGGAGTTCGGCACCGGAGCAGATCCGTTCAGCGGCGTCGATCACCGTCTCCACATCGCGCCGGCCGCATTCGTCGGGATCGACCCGCCAGTCGGCGTCCCGACGCTGGGCGCACTCGCGGATCCGGTCCGCCAGCCCGGCGCTGCGCGACTCGTCGGTCACCGCGACGACGGCTTGCAGGTCGGATCGCCGCGCGTAGAGCCGTCGGCCGTCGAGGACCGCGGCCGCGGCCAACGGGGAGGCGCTGGGATCCTCCACCAGGCCGCGCGCCCCGCAGCCGTCGACGCAGTGCCAGGCCCCGCCGGCCTCCACCCGATCGACCACATGGGCTGCGTACACGCCGATGTCATGGGCGTCCAACGCTTCGGTGAGGGCCGCGCAGAGCCGGCGATGATCGTCGTCGCACATCGGGCACAGGGCCCCGTCTGCATCCACGACGATCGCCACCACGGTCTGCGCGCCGGAGGCGGCGGCGACCTCCGCGAGGTGGCCGATGTTGTCGGCGAGTCCGTCCGAGAGGTCGGCCCGCAGAACCGCGCCCATCCGGCCGTCCTCCAGCGACACCAGAACCAGGGACTTCTCCGGGACGAAACCGAGCACGGCGGGTAGGGCGGCGATCAGGGCGCCGGGCCGGTTGATGTGGAACTCCGGTGAATGCGTCATGGCTGCGACGGTGCCAAGACCCACCGTCAGCACCGCACCGCCGCGGCACGGATTCCGGTGCACCTGTGTACCGACACGCAACTGTGGATAAGAGCCCCTAGGCTGCTGATGAACCCGTTCCGCGGTGCGGGCGGGAACGCGCTTCACCCTCGATGCGTTATGCAGACTGAGGTTTCAGTGAGGAGGCACGACGATGGATGACAACCAGCAGGAGCGGATCTACGAACTCGAGGTACCGGCGCCACAGATCTCGTCGCCGGACGGCCGAGGGCCGGTGCTCGTTCACGCCCTGGAAGGCTTCTCCGATGCCGGTCATGCCATCCGGTTGGCCGCCGAACACCTGACCGACACCCTGGACACCGAACTGGTGGCATCGTTCGCCATCGACGATCTGCTGGATTACCGCTCGCGACGGCCGATGATGACGTTCAAGAGCGACCACTTCACCCGCTACGAAGACCCGCGACTGAACCTCTATGCGCTTCACGACAGCGTCGGCACGCCGTTCCTGCTACTGGCCGGCCTTGAGCCGGATCTGAAGTGGGAACGCTTCATCACCGCCGTGCGACTTCTCGCCGAGCGCCTCGGTGTCCGCCAGACCATCGGTCTGGGTGCGATCCCGATGGCGGTCCCGCACACCCGACCGGTGTCGATGACCGCGCATTCGAACAATCGCGAACTCATCGCCGACCACCAGCCCTGGGTGAACGAGGTCCAGGTCCCCGGCAGCGTCTCCAACCTGCTCGAGTACCGGATGGCGCAGCACGGCCACGACGCGGTGGGCTTCACCGTGCATGTGCCGCACTACCTGGCCCAGACCGACTTCCCGGCGGCCGCTGAAGCGCTGCTGGAACAGGTGGCCAAGTCCGCTGCGCTGCAGTTCCCACTGGATGCCCTCACCGAGTCCGCGGACGAGGTTCGCCGCAGGATCAACGAGCAGGTGGACGCCTCCGCCGAGATCAGCCAGGTGGTCTCCGCGCTGGAACGGCAGTGCGACACCTTCGTCGAGGCCCAGGAGAACCGGTCACTGCTCGCGCGCGACGAGGAACTGCCCAGCGGCGAGGAGCTCGGCGCGGAATTCGAGCGATTCCTGGCCGAGCACGCCGACGATCTCAGGGACGGCGAGGACGGAACGGCCTGACACGGCGGCTCGGCGTAGTCTCGGCATATGGGCATCGACGTCACGGTGTTGCGGGTCTTCACCGACGCCGACGGCAACTTCGGCAACCCGTTGGGAGTCGTCGACGCCGCCACCGCTCCCCCGGCCGACCGGCAGCGCATCGCGACCGAATTGGGTTACAGCGAAACGATTTTCATCGATCTTCCCGACCCGGGGTCGACGACGGCGCACGCCCGGATCTTCACACCGGCGACCGAGATCCCTTTCGCCGGGCATCCCACTGTCGGGGCCGCCTGGTGGCTGCGCGATCGGGGCACTCCGGTCCACACCCTGCAGGTGCCGGCCGGAGTCGTGCAGATCCGATACGAGGATCAGCTGACCGGGATCCTCGCCCGGGCGGAGTGGGCGCCGGAGTTCGTCATCCACGACGTGGCCTCACCGGCCGAGTTGGACGCTGCCGAACCGGGCGACTACGACGACGACGCGCCGCACTACCTGTGGACCTGGCTCGACCGTGACGCCGGACGGATTCGGTCCCGGATGTTCGCCACCAATCTGGGAGTGCCCGAAGACGAAGCCACCGGTTCGGCAGCGGTGCGCATCACCGACCATCTCAGTCGCGACCTGGAGATCACCCAGGGCAAGGGTTCGCAGATCCACACCGCATGGAAGCCCGACGGGTGGGTCCTGGTTTCCGGCCGCGTGGTCAGCGACGGAGTCCGACAGTTCGGATGAGGCCGACCGGCGCCGGCACCTGAACTAGCCGGACGTGCCGACCGTTCGATGGGCACGCAGCGTCTCGATCTCCCGCTCGAAATCCTCGGCCGAACTGAATGACCGGTACACCGAGGCGAACCTCAAATAGGCCACCTCGTCGAGTTCGCGCAGCGGCCCCAGGATCGCCAGCCCGACCTCATTGCTGGGCACCTCCGGCGACCCGCCGGCTCGGACGGCGTCTTCGACCTGCTGGGCCAGCAGGTTGAGGGCGTCATCGTCGACATCGCGGCCCTGGCAGGCCCGGCGCACTCCGCTGATCACCTTCTCCCGGCTGAACGGCTCGGTGACACCACTGCGCTTGACGACCGCGAGCACGGCAGTCTCGACGGTGGTGAACCGGCGGCCGCACTCCGGGCAGGACCGGCGGCGGCGGATCGCCTGACCCTCGTCGGCCTCCCGGGAGTCAACCACCCGCGAGTCCGGATGACGGCAGAAAGGACAGTGCATGAGCGCTTCCTCTCTTCCGAATCCGGCCGGGGTACCGAACGGAAGAGAGCCTACCCTCGCCTGCCTGGCCCGACCATCACCGACGAGCCGACCGAGCCCCGTTGCGCGGCATCCGGTTTCGCCGGACATCGGCGAAGGTCAGCCGACCGGGGCGATGAGGGTCTGCCCGGCGTCGACAGCCACCGACCCGAGCTTGTTCAGGTCGCGGATGCGATCGACGACCTGACCGGCCGGAGCGTCCGGGGCCACCCGCGCCGCCAACTGTGCCAGCGTCTCACCGGCCTGGACCTGCACCACCGCCAACTGCTCGGAAACAGCCGCAGCCGCCGCCGGTGCGTCGCTGCTGAAATGCGCGATGGATCCCAGCCACACCGTGATCAACGCGGCCAGCGCCGCCAGTGCGACGGTGACCGTGGTGCTGACCTGCCGGCGCGCCAGGTGTGTCGCGCGGGACACGCCGATCCCGGTTCCCCGGTAACGCATCGGTGCGATCGCCGGGCCCCCGGGAGTCGGACGCCCGGCACGACCGGCGGCGGGACGGACGCCCTGCCGGACCGCGGCCCGCTGGACGGACTGGGGCGCACGGGACGCTTCCCGTGGCCATAACTGCTGCCACTGTGCCAGCTGCTCGGCCAACTGCTCGTCGATCAGATTCCGATCATCGAGGACTGTCATGTTCGCCCCTTTCCGCGGACTTGTTCGCTCTTGTGTTCGAACTGTACTCGATCGCATGTTCGAATTTCGAACATTTGAACGAGCGTGTCGCCGACGATAGCCAGACCCTCCGACAAGTTCCCGCACGAGCTGCGGCCGCCGTCCAGAAGCGAGGCCGACACGCTCGAACACATGTTTGATAATGTCGGCTTTCCGCGTTACATTCGCCTCTATGAGCGAAAGCAAAGGCGCCTCCGCCGCATCCGGACTCACCGAACGCCAGCGGACCATCCTGGACGTCATCCGGGCATCGGTCACCAGCCGCGGTTATCCGCCCAGCATCCGGGAGATCGGGGATGCCGTCGGCCTGACCTCGACGTCATCGGTCGCCCATCAGTTGCGCACCCTGGAGCGCAAGGGCTTTCTGCGCAGGGATCCCAACCGGCCCCGAGCGGTGGACGTGCGAGGTTCCGATGACGTGGTGACACCGGTGGTCACCGATGTCAGCGGCTCGGATGCGCTGCCGGAACCCACGTTCGTGCCGGTGCTCGGCCGGATCGCCGCCGGCGGACCGATCCTGGCCGAGGAAGCCGTCGAGGACGTGTTCCCACTGCCCCGCGTGCTGGTCGGCGAGGGCTCGCTGTTCCTACTGAAGGTCGTCGGCGAGTCGATGGTCGATGCCGCCATCTGCGACGGCGACTGGGTCGTCGTGCGTCAGCAGAACGTCGCCGACAACGGCGACATCGTCGCCGCGATGATCGACGGCGAAGCCACCGTCAAGACCTTCAAGCGCACTGGCGGTCAGGTCTGGCTGATGCCGCACAACCCGGTCTTCGACCCGATCCCGGGCAACGACGCCGTCGTGCTCGGCAAGGTCGTCACCGTAATCCGCAAGATCTAGAAACTCCGCAAGATCGAGGGACTCCGCAAGATCGAGGGACTCCGAACTATTTCGGCGCCTTGATGAAGCCGTTGGCCTGCGCCAAATCCTCGCTGGCGAACCAGACCTCGGGAACAGTGCTGGCGTACATCGCCGAATCCGGGGTGTAGTACAGGCCGGAATGGGTGTTGGCCTTGATGACGTATCCCTCAGGCGCCTGGTACGGATCGGCCAGTGGCAGATGGATCGCCGGGCGCCAGGTGTCGTCCTCATCGACCGACTCGGCGGGCTCGACCTCGACCTCGACCTCTACCTCGGCCTCGTCTTCGAACGCGTAGCCGGTCCACGAGGACTCGTCGAATCCGCCGACTGCGCCTTCCGCCGCTGGCTCGTCGGCGACGTCGTCGAAGCGGCTTTCGAACGGCTGCGTCCACCGGGAGAAGTCCTGGGCCGCATGCCGGCGGCGTGACTGTCCCGCCTCGCCGAGGTCAAGCTGCCAGGGCGACTCGGCGTCACCACTCTGGGCCGCGTGCCGTCCACCGTCGGGGCGATCGCCCTCGTCATCGAAGCCCTCGGCTGCTGCCGCGAGTTCCGCCTCACTGGGAATCCGGGTGGGCGCGGTGTCGATCGTGTCCTCATCTTCGAAAGTCCCCGCCGACCAACGGTATTCAGCCGTCCGCTCCGCCTCCGAGGCGCCACCCAGGTTCTCACCGGGCCACCGGCCCGCGTCGCCGTCGAAGTCAGAGCCGCGGTCGGCCGTGCTTCCACGTCGCATCGCCCACAGTCCGACGAGTCCGAGCAGCAGCAGCAACGGGATGGCGATCGCCAGCCACCACCACTGCTTGGCCGACTTATCGGACGATCCGCCCGAGGTCGTCGCCGGCGTCTGACCGGTCACGCTGGGCAGCTCGACGCCGGACAGCTGCGACGCGAGATCGGCCGGGTTGGTGGTGAACTCCTTGGTCTCCTGGTTCCAGGAGATCTGACCGCCGCTGAAGGTCTGGCTGACGGTGTCGCCGCTGGCGGTCTGCTCGCCGGTCGGGGCTCCCAGCGTTCCAGTCGCGCCGCCCAGCTTCTGCCAGGCCGCGTTGATGGAGCCGCGGACCACGATCGCGCCGTTGTCGGGCGTCCAGAAGATGACCGGCTTGTCCGGTGCGCTGAAGGAACCGATCCGGCTGTTGGGGACGCCGCCGTCGGCCTCGGTGCCGACCGGGTACCCCAAGTCGCCGGTCGGGCCGCCGAGCGACTCGTACTTGGACAGGATCGCGCCGGTCACCGCATGCGCGCCGGTGTCCGGGGAGTAGAAGATCTTGCCGCCGGCGTAGCCCTGCTCGGCGCCCTGTCCTGGGCCCGGGTCACCGATCGCCGACTGGGTACCCTGCCGGGCGCCTAGCGGGCCGCCCAGTCCGCCGCTGGCCCGCCAGGCCATGTTGATCTGAGTCGTCGCGTCCGCAGGCACCTCGAGTCCGACCAGTTCGTCGGCCAGGCTGGAGGGATCACTGCTGAAGGTCTTGGTGGCGGTGTTCCAGGACAGCTCGCCGCCGGTGAACTTCTGGCTCACGACGTCCCCGTCGTAGCGCTCATCCTCGGTGGGAACCCCGAGCGTGCCGGCCGAACCGCCGAGCTTGTCCCACGCCGCGTTGAGGGCGCCGCGCACCACCCAGGCACCGGTGTCGGAAGTCCAGAAGATGGCGGGCTTGTCGCTGGCGCTGAAGGTGCTGACCCGGCTGTTCGGCCCGACCAGACCGGCGACCTCGTCGATGGTGGGGAATCCCAGATCGCTGTCGCCCGGTCCGCCCAGGGACTGGTACTTGTCCAGGATCTCGCCGTAGATCAGGTGCGCGCCGGTGTCGGGGGTGTAGAAGATCTGCCCGTCGGTGAACTTCTGGCCGTAACCGGTGCCGACCGAGTAGACGTCGCCGTCCTGGGCTCCCACCGCCGAACTCGAACCGCCGGCGGCATCCCAGGCCGCGTTGATCGCGCCGGAGGCGTCGCTCTCGGGCGAGGCGAACGCGTGCGGGGAGACCAGTGCCGCCGCGGTGGCGGTGACGGCCACGCCGAGCGCCAGACGCCTTCCGTACCTCATGAATCCGTTCACAAGCCGCGTCATTACCCGTCTCCCGCAATCAGTCCAATGCTTGGGCTAGCCCTGGAATTGATCCAAACCGTCGCACAATTTCCGCGCCAGCTAACCACGACACGCGCGGCAAATTAACGCGCGAATCCAAATCGAGATAAAACCCGAATTGAACTGAAATGCCTCGTCGGACGATGAATTCCGCTCGCTCAGACGCCCAGTCCGCGACCGATGATCTCCTTCATGATCTCGGTGGTGCCGCCGTAGATGGTCTGGACGCGGGCGTCCAGGTAGGCCCGTGCCACGTTGTATTCGCGCATATAGCCGTACCCGCCGTGCAACTGCACGCACCGGTCGATGAGCTTGACCTGCGCCTCGGTGGTCCACCACTTGGCCATCGCGGCCTGATCGGCGGTCAGTTTCTCGTCGAGGTGCAACCGGATGAATTCGTCGGTGAGAACCCGGACCGCGGTGGCTTCGGTCGCCAATTCGGCGAGCAGGAAACGGCTGTTCTGGAATGAGCCGATCGGCTTACCGAACGCCTTGCGCTCTTTGACGTATTGCAGGGTCTCCTCGAGCACCGACTCCATCGCCGCGGCCGCCATGATCGCGATCGACAGGCGTTCCTGCGGGAGGTTCTGCATGAGGTAGATGAAGCCCATCCCCTCCTCGCCGATCAGGTTCTCCACCGGAACATGCACGTCGGTGAAGGACAGTTCCGCGGTGTCCTGCGCGTCGAGGCCGACCTTGTCGAGGTGACGGCCGCGCTCGAAGCCCGGCATACCTCGCTCCACGCCGAGCAGCGAGAAGCCCTGGGCGCCCTTCTCCGGGTTGGTCTGTGCCACCACGATCACCAGGTCGGAATTGATGCCGTTGGTGATGAAGGTCTTCGACCCGTTGAGGATGTAGTGGTCGCCCTCGCGGACCGCCCGGGTCTTGATGCCCTGCAGATCGCTGCCGGTGCCCGGTTCGGTCATGGCGATCGCGGTGATCATCTCGCCCGTGCAGAACTTCGGCAGCCAGCGCGCCTTCTGCTCGTCGTTGGTCTGGTGCAGCAGGTACGGTGCGATGACGTCGTTGTGCAGGGAGAAGCCGAGTCCGCTGTAGCGGCCGGCCACGGTCTCCTCGCAGACGATGGTGTTGTAGCGGAAGTCCGGGTTGCCGCCGCCGCCGTACTCCTCCGGCACCGCCATCCCGAGGTAGCCCTGCTTGCCGGCCTCCAGCCACACTCCGCGGTCGACGATCTTGTCCTTCTCCCACTGATCGTGGAAGGGCTTGACGTGCTTGTCCAGGAACGCCCGGTAGGACTCCCGGAACAGGTCGTGCTCAGGCTCGAAGAGCGTGCGCTGGTACTTGACGGCATTGCCCATGGGTGTGACCTCCGGCGAGTGGGTACGTTCCCCTCGAGGATAGACCAACCGGGCGGTTGGTAGACCCGCCGGTTTCATCCGACTCGCGCCATTCCCCTGTTACGGTTCGACGATTCGTCGGAAACCCGCAGAAAGCGAGTCACCATGGGAACCCTGGCGCGATCACTAGGCAGGTCCTTCGTCATCGCCATCGTGTCCCTCGCGGCGGCCATCGCGTTGACCATGGCTTCGGTCATCCATGCAGCGGTACACCTGACCGGCACCACGGCACTGATCGTGCCCGGTACCGGCACCAAGGATCCCAGTCTCAAACTGAACTACGAGCAGAACGCCGTCGATTACTACACGTCGACAACGACAGCGTTGTGCAGTCCTACGTGCGCCTACGCGCCAGTCCCGTACATCTCCGAATTCTGGCCCTTCCCGCTGCCGGGATGGGGAGGCCTCACCGGTGCCAAATGGAACGTATCGGTGGCCAGCGGTGTGACGAACCTGAACAGCAAGCTCGTGGGCAGTTACAACCCCAGCCCCACTGACCCGGTGGTCGTGTTCGGTTTCTCCCAGGGATCGACGGTCGCCACCAAGGTCAAAGCAATCCTCGGGGATCTGACGGCAGAGCAGAAAGCCAACATCGCATTCGTCCTGACGGGTGACCCGAACCGGCCCAACGGCGGCCTTTTCGAGAGACTGGCGCTACTGGGCACCGTTCCCATCCTCGACGCCACATTCGGTCAACCGGCCCCGACCGATACCGGTATCGCAACGACGGACATCGCCTTCCAGTACGACGGCGTCCCGGACTTCCCGCTCTACCCGATCAACCTGCTCGCTGACCTCAATGCCCTCGCCGGGTTCGCCTACATCCACACCACGTATCTGTCTCCCAAGGGCAGCGACGCGCCGTCCGAGACGCCGTACGGATACACGGTGGCCGAGATCGAGGCGATGATGGTGGCCGCCACCGCAGATTGCACCGCCGCGACCCATTGCCAGGTGACCGGTGATACCCGCTACATCACGGTGCCCAATAAGACATTGCCGATCCTTCAGCCGCTCATCGGCCTCGGCAACGCGCTCGGAATCAGCGCGGTGATCACACCCCTCGTCGATCTGGTGTCGCCGGCGTTGCGGGTGCTGATCGAGACCGGCTACGACCGCACCCTGCCGTACGGCACTCCGGCCCCGTTCCGCCTGATTCCGTTGATCAACCCGATCACGTTCACCATCGATCTGGTCAACGCAGTGGGCCAGGGCATCCAGGCCGCACTGAACGACTTGGTGCCGGTACAGACCGGGGTGCCGGCGACGGGCTCCAACATTGCTGCCCGGCAACCTTCGGCATCGAGCATCCAGGCCCGTCGCGGCACGTCGGGGACCTCAAGCGCGAGTCGTGCAGCGGCAGCCACGACGGACAAGCGGGTCGGCGCTGCGGGACGACTCGCCACCGCACATCAAAGTTCGAAACGCGTTGGCCTGCGGGCAGCTTCGTCGTCGGCTACCAGGGGATGGCGCGTCCCGGCTTAGCGCGACGGCCAAGTGCTGCGCGGCGCGGGACCGGCCGGCGGCTTGGTCCGCAGCGTGTCACCCGGGGTGACGCCGTTGGCGACCGAACCGATGCACAGGCCGAGGCGGCCCGGCATGCACGGGGCGGTGCCGCCCATGCCGCGGGCGGTGCCGAGGTTGTTCATGTCCTGCTTGCCCCAGCACAGGCCGGTGCGGGCGTCGACCTGCTGGTTGGGCGCGCAGGTGGTGGTGGCGCCGGCCAGCGGTGCCGGCAGCATGGGAGCCGACAGGGAGATGACGCCGGCGATCGCCGCGGTGAGCAACGTGGAAGCGTGAAAGCGAATCATTCTCGATATCTCCGGGTGAGTTCGCGGCTAGGGGGCGGTGATCTTGGTGTTTTGGTTGATCGCCTTCATGGCGTCCTGCACGACGGCCTGCTCGGTGTCGAGCGCATCGCCGTTGAGCTGCAGAACGAAGAAGCTGCCGTCCTTGGCCGGCACCACGACGGTCTTCTCGTCGATGAAGCGCTTCTTGCCCTCGTTCACGTAGGTGCCAGAGTACTCGATCGACTCGAAGCCGGAGAACGTGCTGACCACCGGCTCACCCGCCGGGACGAAGCCCTCGAGATCA
>NZ_JAFMJZ010000185.1 GCF_017853185.1 Mycolicibacterium sp. | reverse complement strand
ACGACGCGGCCGCGCGGCAGACCGCCGATGCCCAGCGCCACATCGAGGGCGATGGAACCGGTCGGGATGACCGCGATCGGCTGGCGGACCTCGTCACCGAGGCGCATCACCGCGCCCTTGCCGTGGTTCTTCTCAATCTGGGCGAGCGCGAGTTCGAGGGCCTTCCCGCGGTCGGGCGCCTGTGCTGCCATGTGTATCTCCGTCTCTGTGTGTTCGGTTGACCGGTGTTCGGTCGGTTGGCCGTGACGTTAGAGACGGGCTCTGACAAAACGGCTCCGGTGAGAACTGCAGTCGAACTGGAACCAACAATAACGAACATGTGTTCGATGACAAGTAGGGCGCGCCCGCGTGTCGCTACCGGGCGGTCACCACAGGTCTTTGGGCACGTCGAAGTCCGCGCACAGCGCCCGCCACACGTCCCGGGGTTCCACCCCGGCCTCGATGGCCTGGGCGGCGGTCCGGCCGCCGATGCGGGTCAGCACGTGGTCGACGACCAGCGACGCGCCCCGCACCGGGCCGAACTGCGCCTCGACGAGTTCGTTGAATTCGGTCAGCCGCACGGCCCCAATCTACCCAGCGGCCTCGTGGCACACCCGTACCGGATCGACGACGCCGGCCACGCTCTCCCCCGCCAGTCGCGCTGCCCGCCGGTAGGACGGCGAGGACAGCACTTCGTTCACCGCAGCCATCAACACGTCCGGCGTCAGCGGCCGGATCAGCCTCGCACTGCCTTGTCGCACAACACGATTGGCCAACTCCCATTGGTCGCCGCCACCGGGAACGACGACCATCGGCACCCCGGCCAGCAACGTCTTCGACAGCATCCCGTGCCCGCCGCCGCAGATCACCAGATCGGCCCGGGCCAGAAGTTCGTCCTGGCGTCCCAACCCGACTGCCGCCCACGGCGGCACCGCCATCTGCGTACCGCCCAACCGGGAGACCACCACCCGGGAACCGGCCGGCAGCGTCTGCCCGGGGATCAGGTGTTCCAGTGCCGTCTCGGCCAGGCCGGCGACCCCGGTGGACGCCGTCGACGGGGCGACCACGATCACCGGCCCGTCCCCCGGCGGCAACGCCAGCACGGTGTCGGTGGGCTCGAAGTGCAACGGCCCGACCACGACGGCCTCCGCCGGCCAGTCCGGCCGGGGCACCTCGAGGGCGGGAAGTGTCGCGATCAGCCGCCGGCGCGGACCGGGATCTGCGGCCGGCAGGCCGATGCCTGCCCTGGCGGCGGCACGCTGACGGCCTCCGGACCGGATCGAGCGCGCGGTGAACGCCCGCATGACGCTGTCGCGCAACCGGCCGCGCAGGCCGGTTCCGGGCGCCAGGCCGCTGCCGATCGGCGGCAGCCCTTTCGATGGCAGGTAGAGCGGGTGCGGAGTGAGTTCCGCCCAAGGAATCCCGAGCAGTTCAGCGGCCATTCCGCCGCAGACGGTGATCACGTCGGAGACCACGAGATCAGGGCGCAGCCCCTCGATCAGCGGCCGGTTGAGGACAGCCATCCGGGCCGCACGCTGATGGATCTTGGCGCCCGCATCGGTGTCGTCGTCGGTCTCTTCGGGCTCCAGTCCGGCCAGTTCGGCCGCCTCGATCCCGGCGGCGCGCACGGTGTCCAGCCGGTCCGCACCGGTCAGCAGCACCGGATGATCTCCGGCCGCCTGCAGTCGCAGGCTCAGCGCGATGGCCGGAAACACATGCCCGGCCTCCGGCCCGGCGACCACTGCCACCCGTATCGGGCCAACCCGCATTGGCCCTACCCTGCCACAGCGACCTGCCTAGGCTGGAGACCATGACTGTGACGACCGACATCGACAACGCCCACACCGTCGAGGTGTTCCTGGCGGCTCTGCAGGATCAGGACATCGACGGCGCCGGGGCGGTGCTCGACGAGAACCTCGTGTACCAGAACGTCGGCTTCCCCACCATCCGCGGCCGGGCGCGGGCGATGAAGCTGTTCGCAGCGATGGAGGGCCGGGCCGGCTTCGAGGTGAAGATCCATCGCATCGCAGTCAACGGGTCGACGGTTCTCACCGAACGCACCGACGCCCTGGTGATCGGACCGGTGCGGTTGCAGTTCTGGGTGTGTGGCGTCTTCGAGGTGCGTGACGGCCGAATCATGCTGTGGCGGGACTACTTCGACATGTTCGACTTCACGAAGGCCATCGTGCGCGGAGTGGCCGGCGCGGTGATCCCCGCGCTCAAACCCAAGCTCTAAGCCGGATAGCGGGTCGTCTGACCCAATTCTTCAAAAGCGGCAGCCCAGCCCATCAGCCGGTCGGTGGCGCCGGTGAGTTCTTCGCGGTAGCGCTGCTGAGACAGCGCACCCTGAGACAGGGCACCGGTGGGCGCACCGGCGTTGGCCGAAGACACCAGATGCGCCGCCGCAGTGACCATCTCGCTGTACTGACGCGTCCCGGCGTCGAGTTGGGCGACCAGCGCGTTGATGGTGGGCGCCAGATGGACCCGGGCGTCCGGCGAGTCGGCGGCCGCCCGCTCCATCGAGACGACCTCCGCTGCGGTAGCCGCCATGGTGGCCGCGGAATACCCTGCGGCAGCGGTCAATTCACGGATCTCGCCGGCGGGCAACAGCTGCCCGCGGTCCAACACACCGAGCAGCGAGTGCAGACCTCTTTCGGAGGCCGCCAGTGCCGACATCGCCGGCCGCGCCACCGATCCGGGGGGCGGGAGCCGCCGGCCACTGATCTGGCGTTGCGGCGGCAGCGGCTCGCCCTGCAGCCACCGGTAGCGCAGCAGGCTCAGCGTCGCCGGCACGGCGGCGCCGGCGGCGACCACCCCGGTGATGATCAGAACCCACACCGGGGTGTTCCACAGCGCGAGCAAACCGGTGATGAAAACCCAGAAAGCGGAGGCAAACCCGAAGAACAGCCCCAGTCGCAACGCCCAGCGCCGCTTGCGCAGCAGGCGGGCGCGCGGGTCGGACAGGTTGCTCAGCCTCGCCGCTGCGACATCGGCGAACTCGCTGACGGTGTCGACGCCGCGCTGCAGGATCGAGCGGGGCAGCATCGAGCGGGACTGCCCGGGTTTCACCGCCATCGAGTTCTCATTTCGTCAGGCCACTACTGGCCGAGCGGCTGCTCGGGCTCGGGGGTGCTGGCCGGGGTGGCCGGCGTCGCGGTCGCACCGCCGGTCGGCAGGGCCTCACCGCGCATCGAGGCACGGATCTGCTCGAGCCGGGAGTGTCCGGCCATCTGCACGCCGGCCTGCTGGATCTCGATCATCCGGCCCTGCACGGAGTTCTGCGCCAGCTCGGCCGAGCCCATGGCGTCGGCGTAGCGGCGCTCGATCTTGTCGCGCACCTCATCGAGGCTCGGGGTGTTGCCGGGGGCGGCGATCTCGCTCATCGACCGCAACGAGGCGCTGACCTGCTCCTGCATCTTGGCCTGCTCGAGCTGGCTGAGCAGCTTGGTGCGCTCGGCGATCTTCTGCTGCAGCATCATCGCGTTCTGCTCGACGGCCTTCTTGGCCTGCTGAGCAGCCTGCAGCGCCTGGTCGTGCAGGGCCTTGAGGTCCTCGACGCTCTGCTCGGCGGTGACCAGCTGGGCGGCGAACGCCTCGGCCGCATTGTTGTATTCGATAGCCTTGGCGGCGTCGCCGGCCGCGGTGGCCTGATCGGCCAGGCTCAGCGCCTGACGCACGTTGGCCTGCAGCTTCTCGATATCGGCGAGCTGGCGGTTGAGTCGCATCTCCAGCTGACGCTGGTTACCGATCACCTGCGCGGCCTGCTGGGTGAGCCCCTGGTGCTGACGCTGCGCATCCTCGATCGCCTGCTGGATCTGGACCTTGGGATCGGCGTATTCGTCCACCTTGGAGCTGAAGAGCGCCATCAGGTACTTCCACGCCTTGACGAACGGATTGGCCATTAGGTGCCCGCCTTCGATTAGTGCCGCATTCGGAGTTCGTGCCCAATTTATCGGGTCGGCCTACCCAACCACAGCCGGGTTACGAACTCAGCGCGTCAAAACTGGCAAATCCGGTTAAGCGACTGCCATGGCGGCGGGATGCGGGATGACGACCTGGCTGCCGACAGTGGTCAGGCGGGCCAGGTCCTCGTGGCAGATCAGCTCGGCGGCGGCGTCGGCCAGCACCCGGGACAGCGGCACGTCCAACGCCACACAGATGGCGCCGAGCAACTCGCTGGAGGCTTCCTTGCGGCCGCGTTCGACCTCGGAGAGATAGCCCAGGCTGACCCGGGCCGAATTGGAGACCTCACGCAACGTACGCCCCTGTGACGTGCGCGCATGGCGCAGAACGTCACCGATCACTTCACGCAGCATTACGGCCATTGCTGTCCTCCTTGAGTCGTCGCAGCATTAGTGCAACGGCTCGGCGCCCGGGTTGGTTCCCGGAATCAGCAAGAAATCTCAGGATGAAGCTGAGGAAGGAGTCTGCGACCGCCGGCCGCGGGTCGCCGACAGCAGGTAGTCGATGCCCGTGACCACGGTCAATACGATCGCCGCGATCATCACCGCCCAGGCGACGGTGTGCCAGGCCGGCGGCCAGTTTCGCAGCGGGAGGATGAACAGCCCGATGGCCACGGCCTGCAACAGGGTCTTGAGCTTGCCGCCGCGACTGGCGGGGATCACCCCGCGGCTCAGCACGGCGAAGCGCAGCACGGTGACGCCCAGCTCCCGGACCAGGATGACGACGGTCACCCACCACGGCAGGTCACCGAGCATGGACAACCCGATCAGCGCGGCGCCGATCAGCATCTTGTCGGCGATCGGATCGGCCAGTTTCCCGAACTCGGTGACCATGTCGTAGCTGCGGGCCAGCCAGCCGTCCAGCCGGTCGGTGATCACCGCGACGGCGAACACCGCGAAAGCGGTGATCCGGCTGGTGTTCTGGTGGCCGTCGCCGGCGAAGAGGAAGAGCAGAAAGACCGGGACCAGAATCAGCCGCAGACCGGTCAGCAGATTGGCGAGGTTGGCCACCGGCACGTGCCGGGCCGCCGGCTGAGTTTGGGGTGGGCCCGACACAGCAAACAGAGTATCGGTTGCCGGCCGAAATCCCTCGCCCGACAACGCCTGGCCGCCGCGGAACGTCCCCGATAAGGTGTCGCCGTGACCGGCTCCGATCTCAAGCCAGCCTCCGGCCTGGTGATCCGCCGCGCCCGGACCTCCGATGTTCCCGAGATCAAGCGACTGGTGGACACCTACGCCGGCAAGATCCTGCTGGAGAAGAATCTGGTCACCCTGTACGAGGCCGTGCAGGAGTTCCGGGTGGCCGAACTCGACGGCGAGGTCGTCGGCTGCGGGGCGCTGCACGTGCTGTGGGCCGATCTGGGCGAAGTGCGCACCGTGGCGGTCGACCCGAGGGTCAAGGGACACGGGGTGGGCCACGCGATCGTCGACCGCCTGCTCGACGAGGCGCGCGAGTTGCAACTGCAGCGGCTCTTCGTGCTCACCTTCGAGACGGAGTTCTTCGGACGGCACGGGTTCACCGAGATCGAGGGCACCCCGGTGACCGCCGAGGTCTACGAGGAGATGTGCCGGTCCTACGACGTCGGCGTCGCCGAATTCCTGGACCTCAGCTACGTCAAGCCCAACATCCTCGGCAACACCCGGATGCTGCTCGTCCTCTAGCGATCTCGAGCCCTAGAAGTCCTCGGGGACTGCAGTGTCGTCGTACT
>NZ_JAFMJZ010000046.1 GCF_017853185.1 Mycolicibacterium sp. | reverse complement strand
GTGAGCTAGCTGCTGTAGACCTTCGGCTCCAGGGTGCCGATGTAGGGCAGGTCGCGGTAGCGCTCGGCGTAGTCCAGCCCGTAGCCGACGACGAACTCGTTGGGGATGTCGAAGCCGACGTAGGCGATGTCGACGTCGTCGCGCACCGCCTCGGGCTTGCGCAGCAGCGTGCACACCTTCAGTGAGCGCGGGTGCCGGGTGCTCAGGTTGCGCAGCAGCCAGGACAGCGTCAGTCCGGAGTCGACGATGTCCTCGACGATGAGCACGTCGCGGTCGGCGATATCGCGGTCGAGGTCCTTGAGGATGCGCACCACCCCGGAGGACGACGTGGCCGATCCGTAGGAGCTGACCGCCATGAACTCAAGTTGGGTCGGCAGCGGGATGGCGCGGGCCAGATCGCTGACGAACATCACCGCGCCCTTGAGGACGGTGACCAGCAGGAGGTCCTGGTTGCCCAGGGATTCCGCGTAGTCACGGGCCACCGTCGCGCCGAGTTCCGCCGTGCGAGCACGAATCTGGTCTTCGGAGAACAGAACCGACTTGATGTCACCGGGGTACAGCTCGTTCGCCGACACGCCCCACAGCGTGCCATGCCGGACAGGTGAGAACAATCAGACCGGCTCTGAGCGCAGCCGCAGCGTCGTGTCGCGGCGTTCGGCGAACAGCCGGGTGCGCGGCATGTCGCTGCCGACCGCCGCCCCGCCCTGGCCGCGCCAATCGGTCACCAGGGCGTCGACCGCCCGGATCTGGACCTCGGTGAGACCGCCGGCTCCGCCGTCGAGCAGCCAGGCCCGCAGCACCCGGCGGCGCAATGCCGCCGGCAGGTCGCACAGCGCGGTGACGTCAAGGCCGTCGCCGGACTCGCCGGACCGGGCGGCCCGCAGCTGCTCGGCGGCCAGACCGTCCAGAACGTCGTTGTCCACGCGCAGCGCTGCGGCGGTGCGGGCCAGCGCCTCGGCCACCCCGCCGCCGAGGGCATCCTCCAGCACCGGCAACACCTCGAGGCGCAGCCGCACCCGGGTGAAGCGCCGGTCGGTGTTGTGCGGGTCGTCCCACGCCCGCAGACCGAGTTCCGCGCAGACCGCATGGGTGACGTCGCGCCGAACCTCCAGCAGCGGGCGGTACCAGGGCGGGTCGCAGGCCCGCATGCCGGCGATCGACCGGGCGCCGGAACCCCGGCCCAGTCCGAGCAGCACGGTCTCGGCCTGATCGTCGAGGGTGTGGGCGAGCAGCACGGGCGCTCCGGCGCGGGCGGTCTCCAACGCCGCGTACCGGGCGACGCGGGCGGCGGCCTCCGGGCCGCCGTGGGTGCCCACCCGGACCGCCAGCACCCTGGCCTCGGCGCAGCCGAGGGCCAGGGCCTGCTCGCGGGCCAGCGCGGCGACAGCAGCCGAGCCGGACTGCAGCCCGTGATCGACGATCAGCGCGGTCGTCGGCAACACCGCGGCGGCCGCGGCGGTCAGCGCCAGCGAGTCCGGACCGCCGGAGAGCGCCACGCACCAGTGCCGCGCCTCGGGAAGCCGGGCGGTCGCGAACGAGGCGAGCTGCGCCCGCAGCCGCGTCAGAGGACCCGGTCGATCCACTGCTGCGGCTTCTCGATCTCGGCGGGCAGCGGCAGCGTCTCCGGCCCGGACCACACCGTGTTGAACCGGGCCATCCCGACCCGCCCGACGACGTGGTCGACGAAGGCCTTGCCTCGGGTGTACTGACTTATCTTGGCGTCCACCCCGAGCAGTGCCCGCAGCACCCGTTGCAGAGGCGGCTGCTTGCGCTGCCGGCGGTCGTCGAACCGGTGGCGGATCAGCTGCACGGACGGCACCACCGTCGGGCCGACGGCGTCCATCACGTGATCGGCATGACCTTCCAGCAGGGTGCCGAGCACCAGCAACCGGTCGAGCGCTTCGCGTTGCGGCTCGGACTGCACGGCGCGCAGGAACCCGAGGACCCCGGCGTCGTGGGGGCCCGGGTCCACGGTGCGGCGGTCCTTGAGGAACTGGGACAGCCGGGCGGCCACCTGACCGAAGTCGTCGTCGCGGTCGGCGGTCAGCACACCGAGCGACTGTGACATGTATTGGGAGAGCCAGGGATTCGCGGTGAACTGCACCCGGTGGGTCACTTCGTGCAGGCACACCCAGAGCCTGAAGTCGCTGGGGGCCAACCGGAGTTGGCGCTCCACGGCGATCACGTTGGGGTACACCAGCAGCAGGCAGCCGCCCGCAGGGCCGACGGCGGGGTCGTTCTGTGCGAACGGGTCGTACTGGCCGAGGATGCCGGAGGAGACGAAGGCCAGCACCGCGCCGGTCTGCGCGCCGGCCACCCGGCCGGTGACGGGGTGGGCCGGACCGTCCGAGGCGCCGATCATCGTGCGCATCGAGTCCGAGGCGGCCCGCACCCACTCCTGGCGGTCGACGATCCGCGCGTCGGGAACCGGGGTGTCAACGGACAAACCGGTGACGTCCCGCACCGGACCCTCCGCGGTGCGCGAGGCCCGGGCCAGTTCCTCGATGGCCTGGCGGCGGGTGTACTCACTGGCGGGCGGTCCCGGCCGGGTCAGCTTCGCGCCGACGGTCCCGGCGAACTGCCAGTCGACGGCGCGGCCGACGGTCAGTTGCGAGGATTCGCCCATCCGGTGGTCAGCCACATCCACAGGTGCGCAGCGTCGCGGCCAACGCGTCGATCGCGGTGCGACCGGAGAAGCCGGCGTTGTTGGAGATGAAGGCGAAGGTGAGCACCCGCCCACCCGCGTCCGTGACGATCCCGGCCAGCGAGTTGGTCTTGGTCAGCGATCCGGTCTTGGCCCGCAGCCAGCCGGCCGGCGACTTGTCGACGTCGGTGTCGAAGAACCGGTTGGACAAGGTGCCGCTGCCGCCGGCCACCGGAAGGAGATCGACCAGCGGGCGCAACGCCGGATGGTCGGGGCCGGCGGCGAGGTTGATCACCTCGTCGAGGGTCTTGGCGGTCAGGAGGTCGGCCACCGACAGTCCGCTCGCGTCGACCAGCGAGGCGCCGGTCACGTCGATCTTCTCGGCGGCCAGCTTGCTCAGCACCGCGTCGACCCCGCCGGCGAAGCTCAGCGGGTGCCCGGTCGCCTTGGCGACCTCGCGGGAGATGGTCTCGGCCATCACGTTGTCCGAGGAGTTCATCATCTCGAGCAGTCGCTCCATCAGCGGCGCGGACTGCACCGAGGCCAACTGCCGGCCGCCGGCCGGGCCGGGGGCGAAGGTCACCCTGGCGGGGTCGATGCCGAGGTACGCCGCCAGCGCCCGGCCCGCGTCCAGGGCCGGCGTCACCGACCGGCGGGACTCGATCGTGGTGGGCTGGATGCGGCCGGCGTCGAGCATGGCCGCCTGGATCGGGGCGATATCGCCGCCGCCGATGTCCTCCGGATCCCATCCGGGGGCCATGTCGGGACCGGTGAACAGCGAGATGTCCACCTGGACCGCCGTCGGGACGAGGCCGCTCTTCCGCACCTGATCGGCAAGATCGGAGATCCGCCCCGCGCCGCGGTACCAGGTCTCCTCCCCCGGCGGCGCGGCGGACAAGGTCGGGTCGCCGCCACCGACCAGCACCACGGTGCCCGGCATCCGGGTCTGGTCGGCGGCCTGGACCGTCGTCGTCACCCGGGCGTTGCGGTCCAGGGTGAGCAGGGCCGCCGCAGCGGTGAGCACCTTGTTGGTCGAGGCGGGCTGCATCGGCACCGAGGCGCGCTGCTCCCAGATCTGCTGGCCGGTCTGCGCGTCAGTGATCCGGCCGGCCAAATTGCCCAGGTCAGGATCGGCGAGGGCCTTGGCCAGGGCCGCCGTCATCCCGGTGGTGCTGGGGACTGCCGCGGATTCGGCCAGCGGAACCAGTCCCGGGTTGGCGGCGGCGGCGGGGCGCGGCGGCGGGACCTGCGCATCGCTCTTGCCGCCGGCGTTGAGGAAAGCCGCCCCCGCGATCAGCACGGCGACGAACCCGATCACCGCCGCGGCGAGCACCAGATGGGTGCCCCGCAAAGGCGTACGAGACATGACTCTCCTGACGAACTGAAACGGTCTCCGGTGCCGGTCTGGATCACATTGTGCCCAAGAGGCCCCTAGCGAAGGGTATCGCTCCATTAGGGTTAACCCCCGTCGCCGCCAGGTTCCACTGAGTAGAGCGCGGCCGGACAGCTAGAAGGAGTGCGCCGTGCAGTTCGACGTCACGATCGAGATCCCGAAGGGTCAGCGCAACAAGTACGAGGTCGACCACAAGACCGGCCGCCTGCGCCTGGACCGCCACCTCTACACACCGATGGGTTATCCGGCCGACTACGGATTCATCGAGGACACCCTGGGCGAGGACGGCGACCCGTTGGACGCGCTGGTGCTGCTGCCGGAGTCGGTGCACCCCGGCGTGATCGTCGAGGCCCGGCCGGTCGCGATGTTCAAGATGGTCGACGACGCGGGCGGCGACGACAAGGTGCTCTGTGTGCCGGCCGGCGACACCCGCTGGGACGACATCAACGACCTGGCCGACGTGTCGAATCACGAGCTCGAGTCGATCAAGCACTTCTTCATGCACTACAAGGATCTCGAGCCGGGCAAGTTCGTCGAGGCCGCCGACTGGGTCGGCCGCGCCGAGGCCGAGGCCGAGGTCGTCCGCTCCCTGGAGCGGTTCAAGCAACACGGCCACTAAGTTTTCCTGGCCGTAACGTGCGGTAACCCGGCTGTACCTTGGGTTTTCCATGATGGTCGGGTGTTGTTGCACCAGGGCATCGGGCTTGAAGCCTTCAATGAGCTGCCGGCGAGCAAGGCCTCGCACGCGCTCTACGAGTGCTGCAACAGCGTGATCATGGCCGCCGATCTGGCCGCCGGACGCCCCTACGCCGACCACCGTGCGCTGTTCCGGAAGGCCGACGCGGTGCTGTTCGGGATGTCGGAGGAATCGGTCGACGAGATTCTGGAGGCCTACACCCGGCCGGCCGTGATGGTCCGGTTGCATGAGGCGACCCGGCCCTACGTCGCGAAGTTCGGCGTCGAGTTCGTGATGTTCCTCGGCAACGCAAACGCGGGGGCTGCCGGTGACCCGGCGGTGCTGGCCTCGGTCACCGACCGGATGCACAACGACCACGAGACCGAGCGCAAGGTGCTGCGCAACGAGATCGCCAAGATCAACCGGAGCCGACTTGAACGGATGCTGGGCCCGGAGGGCGGCTACGACAACTGGATCTAGCGAGAACTGGATCTAGCGGGTCTGGTCCATCCGGGACTTGATCAGGCTGGCCACCATGGTCACCAGCAGCGTCAGCACGATCACCGCCAGGCTCAGCAGGGTCGGGATCTCCGGCACATGCACCGACTCACCGCCGTTGATGAACGGCAGTTCGTTCTCGTGCAGTGCGTGCAGCAGCAGTTTCACGCCGATGAAGAACAGGATGAACGCCAGCCCCTGGGACAGGTAGACCAGCCGGTTGAGCAGGTCACCCAGCAGGAAGTACAACTGACGCAGTCCCATCAGGGCGAACACGTTGGCGGTGAACACCAGGTAGGGCTCCTTGGTGAGCCCGTAGATCGCCGGGATGGAGTCCACCGCGAACAGCAGGTCGGTGGTGCCCAGCGCGACGATCACCAGGAACATCGGCGTCATCAACCGCTTGCGGTCCTGTTTGACGTAGAGCTTGAGCCCGTCCCAGCGGTCAGTGGTGTTGAGGTAGGTCCGCGCGAAGCGGACCACCGCGTTCTCACCGTCGTCGTCGTGCTCGGTGTCCCGGGCCAGCTTGATCGCGGTGAAGACCAGGAAGGCGCCGAAGATGTAGAAGATCCACGAGAACTCTTGAATCGCAACGGCTCCCAGTGCGATGAAGATTCCGCGGAAGATCAGCGCCAGCACGATCCCGACGAAGAGCGCCTGCTGTTGCAGCTTCTCGGGCACCTTGAAGCTGGCCATGATGATGATGAAGATGAACAGGTTGTCCACCGACAGGCTGTACTCGGTGAGCCAGCCGGCGTAGAACTCCAGTCCGAACTGACTGCCGTGGAAATGCCACACCCACAGGCCGAACGCGATCGCCAGACCGATGTAGAAGCTCAGCCAGGCAACGCACTCCCGCCGGCTCGGCGCGTGCGGGCGGCGGCCCAGGATCAGCAGATCGGCCAGCAGGACGGCGAGCGTCACTGCCAGGGTGATGCCCCATTCGATGGGCGAAACATTCATGCGAGGTGACCCTCCGGCCGTTAGTCCAACGCCCGAGGTCTCTTCCGCCCGCCCAAAATAGTCTGGACGCGACCCGCGGAACCGGACGGCCTTTGGCCGACGTGGTGACGACGCCGCGGCGAAGGAATACTCCCCTCTGCGCCATAAGTGTCTCACGACGGGGCAGTCCCCTGCGCCCTAGGATTCACAGGCGTGGCGGTACCCGAAATTCCTGCGCAGTATCTGCTGTCGGGACACGCCCCCGCATCCCGGACCCTGATCGACATCCTCCACGACACCGCGGCCCGGTACCCGGATGCCACCGGCATCGACGACGGCACCGTCCAGCTGACCTACGCCGAGATGATCGCCGACATCGAGCAGGGGGTGGCATGGCTGGCCGCCCGCGGAATCGGCCGCGGAGACCGGGTCGGCATCCGGATGCCGTCGGGCAGCTATTCGCTCTATATGGCGATCCTGTCCACCCTCGCCGCCGGTGCGGCCTACGTCCCGGTGGACGCCGACGACCCCCCGGAACGGGCCGAACTGGTCTTCGGCGAGGCCGGGGTGGCCGGCGTCATCACCGAGCACGGACTGTCCCGAGGTCCGGGGAGTTCCCGCGGTTGGGCCGCCGCGCGACCGACCCCGGGTGACGACGCCTGGATCATCTTCACCTCGGGCTCGACCGGGGTGCCGAAGGGGGTCGCGGTGACCCACCGCAACGCGGCCGCCTTCGTCGACGCCGAAGCGTGGATGTTCCTGCAGGACAACCCGATCGGGCCCGGGGACCGGGTGCTCGCCGGCTTGTCGGTCGCCTTCGACGCCTCCTGCGAGGAGATGTGGCTGGCCTGGCGAAACGGCGCCTGCCTGGTGCCGGCTCCGCGTTCCCTGGTGCGCAGCGGGATGGATCTCGGACCGTGGCTGGTCTCCCGAGACATCACCGTGGTCTCGACGGTTCCCACCCTGGCCGCGCTGTGGCCGGCCGAGGCGCTGGAAGCGGTGCGGCTGCTGATCTTCGGCGGTGAGGCCTGCCCGCCCGAACTCGCCGAGCGGCTCGCCGTCGAAGGCCGCGAGGTGTGGAACACCTACGGCCCCACCGAGGCCACCGTGGTGGCCTGCGGTTCGCGACTACAGGCCGGCGTGCCGGTGAGCATCGGACTGCCGTTGCCCGGCTGGGATCTGGCCGTGGTCGGCGCCGACGCCGAACCGGTGGCCGTCGGCGAGGTCGGCGAGTTGGTGATCGGCGGTGTCGGTCTGGCCCGCTATCTCGATCCGGAGAAGGACGCCGAGAAGTACGCCCCGATGCCCTCGCTGGGCTGGGCGCGTGCCTACCGCAGTGGTGACCTGGTGCGGCTGGAGCCGCACGGCCTGTTCTTCCAGGGCCGGGCCGACGATCAGGTGAAGCTCGGCGGCCGGCGCATCGAACTCGGTGAGGTCGACTCGGCGCTGGTGCATCTGCCGGGCGTCAGCGGCGGTGCGGCGGCCGTCCGCAAAAGCACAAGTGGCACACCGGTTCTCGTCGGCTACATCGCATCGGCGGATCCCGGGTTCGATCTGGCCGCGGCCCGCGCACAGCTGGCTGAATCGCTGCCGGCGGCGATGGTGCCGCGGCTGGTGCTGGTCGACGAACTGCCCACCCGGACCTCGGGAAAGGTGGATCGCAACGCCTTGCCGTGGCCGCCGCCAGGTGACGTTCCGGACGTCGGCGCGCAACTGGGCGGCACCATGGGCTGGCTGGCCGGGCTGTGGCAGGACGTGCTGGGCACCGTGATCGACGGGCCGGAGGCGGACTTCTTCGCACTCGGCGGCGGCTCGCTGTCGGCGGCGCAACTGGTGGTGTCGCTGCGCAGCCGCTACCCGGAGATGACGGTCGCCCATCTCTACGACCACCCGCGGCTGGGTTCGCTGGCGGGTTTTCTCGGCGAGGTCGAACCGGAGTCCGCCGGCGTCGCAGTGCCGCCGCGCATCGTCGCACCGATGCCGTCCGCCGCCCGTGCCGCGCAGGTTCTGCTGACCCTGCCACTGGCCGCACTGACCGCGATGCAGTGGCTGACCTGGCTGGCGCTGGCCAACAACGTGCTGGCCCGCCTGCATCCGCTGCCCTGGCTGATCACCATCGACTGGTGGCTGGTTGCGGCCGCCTTCGTACTGTTCATCACTCCACTGGGCCGGATGGGCATCGCGGTTCTGGGCGCCCGACTGCTGCTGGCCGGCCTGAAGCCGGGCACCTACCGCCGCGGCGGACCGGCGCACCTGCGGGTGTGGCTGGCCGAACGGCTGGCCGAAGCCAGCGGCGCGGAAAACCAGGCCGGCGCACCATGGCTGGTGTATTACGCACGGGCTCTTGGCAATTCGATCGGCAAGGGCGTCGACCTGCACTCCGCGCCGCCGGTGACCGGCATGCTGACGCTGGGTCATCGCAGCACTGTCGAGCCGGAGGTCGACCTCACCGGCCACTGGATCGACGGCGATCTCTTCCACGTCGGTCCCATCACCATCGGCAATGACGCCGCAATCGGGTCGCGCACCACCCTGCTTCCCGGGGCGGTCATCGGCAAGGACGCCGACGTCGCGCCCGGTTCGGCGGTGATCGGCAAGGTGAAGAACGGCCAGTACTGGAAGGGATCCCCGGCGGTGAAGTCGGGTAAGGCCCGTCACCCCTGGCCGGAGCGCCGGCCGCCGCGCGCCCCGCAGTGGCTGGTGATTTACGGCGTCTCCTCGCTGCTGCTCGGCGCGCTGCCACTGGTGGCACTCGGCGCCGGGCTGGCCGTACTCGGGTGGGCGGCCCGCGCCAGCGCCACCCTCGGTGCGGCGGTTGCCGCCGCGGCGCCCTGGATTCCGGTGGCGACCCTGGTCTCGCTGGCGGTGTACGCGGGCCTGACGGTGATCGGCGTGCGACTGCTCTCGCTCGGACTGCGGGAGGGATATCACCCCGTCCGCAGCCGGGTCGGCTGGCAACTGTGGGCCACCGAACGGCTGATGGATGCGGCGCGCAATTACCTCTTCCCGCTGTACGCCAGCATGCTGACCCCGGTGTGGTTCCGCATCCTGGGGGCGAGGATCGGGCGCAACACCGAGATCTCCACCGCGCTGATCACGCCGAAGTTCACCGTGGTCGAAGACGGCGCGTTCCTGGCCGACGACACCATGGTGGCTTCCTACGAACTCGGCGGCGGCTGGATTCACGTGGCCAAGGCCACCGTCGGCAAGCGGGCCTTCCTGGGCAACTCCGGCATCACCCAACCCGGCCGCCGGGTTCCCGACGACGGACTGGTGGCGGTGCTCTCCGCCGCCCCACCCAAGGCCAAGACCGGTTCGTCCTGGCTGGGCAGCCCGCCGATCCGTCTGCGCCGGCATGCCGACTCCGCGGACGCCGCTCTCACCTACGACCCGGCGGCGAGGTTGAAGGTCATGCGCGGAGTGGTCGAGACCTGCCGGCTGATCCCGATGATGGTGACCTTCGCGATCGGGGCGGGTTTGCTGGCCGGGTTGCAGTCGCTGGCGTTGCGCGGCGGATACGGGCTGTCCGCACTCGGTGGCGGTGTTCTGCTGCTGATCGCCGGTGCGGTTGCCGGAGCATCGGCGGTCGCCGCGAAATGGGTTGTGGTGGGCCGTATCCCGGCGGGCGAGAAGCCGCTCTGGTCCTCCTTCGTGTGGCGCAACGAGGTGGCCGACGTCTTCGTGGAGTCGGTGGCGGCACCCTGGTTCGCCCGCGCTGCCGCCGGCACGCCGGTGATGAATCTTTGGTTGCGCGCACTCGGCGCCAGGATCGGCCGCGGCGTGTGGTGTGAGAGCTACTGGTTACCCGAGGCGGATCTGGTCAGCCTCGGCGACGGCAGCACGGTGAACCGCGGCTGCGTGGTGCAGACGCATCTGTTCCACGACCGGATCATGCGGATGGACACCGTGGTGCTCGAGGACGGCGCGACCCTGGGACCGCACTGTGTGGCCCTGCCCGCATCCCGAATCGGCGCCGGGGCCACAGTCGGCCCGGCTTCGTTGGTGATGCGCGGCGACGAGGTGCCGCCCTCGACCCGTTGGCAGGGCAATCCCATTGCGCCATGGCAGATCCGGCGTAAGAAGTCCAAGGATCGGGATGCCGCATGAAGCAACCCGTCATCGACCCTTACCTGCCGAACAGCGGCAACTTCGGCTACCGGGTGTCGCGTTACGAACTCGAATTGGACTACAAGGTCTCCAGTAACCGGCTGTCCGGGACTGCGACCATCACGGCCGTCACACTGGCGTCGCTGAAGACGTTCACCCTCGACCTCGCCGACAACCTTTCGGTCGGCAAGGTCACGGTCAACGGACGCCGGCCCGCGCAGTTCACCACCTCGGCCGGCAAGTTGCGGATCCGGCTTGCCGCGGCGCTGACGGCCGGGTCGCCGATGTCGATCGTGGTGCGCTACGGCGGCTCCCCGCGCCCGATCAGGAGCATGTGGGGCGAGGTGGGATTCGAGGAACTCACCAACGGCGTTCTGGTGGCCGGTCAGCCCAACGGCGCGCCGTCCTGGTTCCCCTGCGATGACCACCCCGGCGCCAAGGCGAGCTACCGGATCCAGATCAACACCGACAGCCCCTACCACGTTGTGTCCAACGGCGATCTGGTGGCGAAACGCACGCGGGCCGGCCACACCGACTGGGTCTTCGAGCAGCCCGAGCCGACGTCGACCTATCTGGTGACGTTGCAGATCGGGATGTACGCCGAACATGAACTTCTCGACGCCCCGGTCCCCATGTACGCGGTCCTGCCCGCGCGGCTCAACGCCCGATTCGACCACGACTTCGCCCGGCAGACCCAGATGATGGAGACGTTCATCAAGTTGTTCGGCCCCTACCCGCTCGCTCAGGGGTACACCGTGGTGGTGACCGACGACGAGCTCGAGATTCCCCTTGAGGCCCAGGGGATTTCGGTCTTCGGCGCCAACCACTGCGACGGTAGGCGGGGTTCGGAGCGACTGATCGCCCACGAGCTGGCCCACCAGTGGTTCGGTAACAGCGTCACGGTACGGCGGTGGCGTGACATCTGGCTGCACGAAGGATTCGCCTGCTACGCGGAGTGGCTGTGGTCGGAGAATTCCGGGGGCCCCTCGGCAGATGACCTGGCGCGGGATTTCCACCGGAAACTCGCAGCCGCACCGCAGGATCTGCTGCTCGCCGATCCCGGACCGGCGGACATGTTCGACGACCGGGTGTACAAACGCGGCGCCCTGACCTTGCACGCCCTGCGCGGGGTGCTGGGTGATCAGAAGTTCTTCGGCCTGCTGCGCGAGTGGACCACCCGGTACCGGCACAGCACCGTCGTCACCGACGATTTCATCGGACTCGCCGCGCATTACACGGACACATCGCTGAAGCCGCTGTGGAAGGCCTGGCTCTACTCGACCGGACTGCCGCCGTTCGCCGGAGTGGCCCGGTGACCGACACCACTGCCGGGCCGGTCGCGCGCAGCAGTGTGGCGCGGGTGGGACTCGCGACGGCCATCACCGCGGTGTGCGGCTACGCCGTGCTGTACCTGGCGGCACGCAAACTCGACCCGACCGGCTTCGCGGTGTTCGGCGTGTTCTGGGGTGCGTTCGGTCTGGTTACCGGTGCGGCCAACGGCCTGCTGCAGGAGGCCACGCGGGAGGTCCGTTCGACCGCACACTCCGGCGTCGTCGCGGGCCCGTCCACCCGTCCGATCCGGGTCGCCGCCGCAGCAGGTGTCGTGGCGGCGGTGTTGGTCGCCGGAACCTCGCCGCTGTGGGCGCCGCACGTCTTCGCCGAAGAACGGGCGTTGTCGGTGGCACTGCTGGCCGTCGGACTGGCCGGGTTCTGTCTGCACGCGACACTGCTGGGCATGCTCGCCGGGACCGGCCACTGGACGCAGTACGGGTCATTGATGGTCACCGACGCGGTGATCCGGGTTGTGGTGGCCGCGGCCGCATTCCTGCTCGGCTGGGGGCTGGCCGGATTCCTGTGGGCGACGGTCGCCGGCGCGGTGGCGTGGTTGCTGCTGCTGGTGGTGTCGGCGAAGGCCCGGGCGGCCGCGGGGTTGCGCACCGCAGGCAGCCCGTCGACGTTTCTCAACGGCGCCGCGCACTCGATCGCGGCGGCGGGAGCCAGCGCGATCCTGGTGATGGGCTTCCCGGTTCTGCTGAAAGCCACCTCCGGCGAACTCGGCGCGGCCGGCGGGGTGGTGATCCTTGCGGTGACGCTGACCCGGGCGCCGCTACTGGTGCCCCTGACGGCCATGCAGGGCAACCTGATCGCCTACTTCGTCGACCAGCGTCGGGCCCGAATGCGCTCACTGATCGCGCCGGCAGCGGTGGTGCTGGCGATCGGAGCAGTCGGGGTGGCTGCCGCCGGGCTGCTGGGACCGTGGCTGCTGCGGGTGGCCTTCGGGCCGGGCTACCAGACCGGTGGCGCCCTGCTGGCCTGGTTGACGGCCGGTGCGGTGTCGATCGCGCTGCTGACCGTGACCGGTGCCGCCACCGTTGCGTCGGCCCTGCAGCGGGCCTACGCGATCGGCTGGATCGGGGCGACGGTGGCGGCCGCGGCGGTGCTCAGCCTTCCGCTCGGCCTGGAGACCAGAACTGTGCTGGCCCTGCTGTGCGGTCCGCTGGTGGGCATCGCGGTCCACCTGGCCGCGCTAGCTCGCGCCGACGGCTGAATCACCGGCGCGGAATGTAGTTTTGTGGGCATCGACACTCACTATCCCCACGAAGCGGTCTGGATCATCGTGCCCGCCTTCAATGAAGCTCAGGTCATCGGCGACGTCGTCGCGGACCTGCGTTCGGCGTTCGCCAACGTGGTCTGTGTCGACGACGGCAGCCGGGATGAGACCGGGGAGGCCGCACTGCAGGCCGGCGCCCACGTGGTGCGCCACCCGGTGAACCTCGGCCAGGGCGCAGCCATCCAGACCGGGGTGGAGTACGCCCGCAGCCAACCTGGCGCGGCGGTGTTCGCCACCTTCGACGCCGACGGCCAGCACCGGGTGAAAGACGTCCTGACGATGATCGACCGGCTCTCGCGCGGCGACGTCGACATCGTGATCGGCACGCGGTTCGCCGGAACGGCGATCAGCCACACCCCGCCGTTGAAGAAGCTCATCCTGCGGGCCGCCGCGTGGCTGAGCCCGAGCAGCCGCCGGCTGCATCTCACCGACGCACACAACGGACTACGGGTGTTCAACCGGACCGTGGCCGACAACCTGGCGTTGACGATGAACGGGATGAGTCACGCCGGCGAGTTCATCAAACTCATCGGCGAAAACCATTGGCGGGTAGCCGAAGAACCCGTCGAGATCCTCTACACGGAGTATTCGTTGTCCAAGGGTCAGCCGTTGCTCAACGGGGTGAACATCGTCTTCGACGGATTCCTGCGAGGGAGGATGCGCCGGTGAACGTCATCCAGGGAGTGCTGATCGCAGCGGTGGTCGCGCTGCTGGTCTACCTGTTGCGTTCACGGACCAACGCGAAGGCCAAGGCCTGGGTGAAGGTCGGCTACGTGCTGTTCGTCATCGCCGCCATCTACGCGATCCTGCGTCCCGACGACACCACCGTGGTGGCCAACTGGCTGGGTGTGGACCGCGGCACCGACCTGTTGACCTATGCGCTGATCATCGCGTTCGTCTTCACCACGCTGAGCACCTATCTGCGGTTCAAGGAGCTTGAGTTGCGGTACGCGCGACTGGCCCGCGCCGTCGCACTGGAAGGCGCACGCACTCCGGATCGCTAGATCGACCGGAAGTACTCTACGGTGCGGGCGACGCCTTCGTCGAGACCGACCCGCGGCCGCCAGCCCAGCACCGTCTCCGCTTTTCGCGGGTCCAGGCAGGACCGGGCCAGATCGCCGAGTCGTGCCGGTTCGAACTGCGGCGCATCGGGTGCGCCCACCGCGGCCGCGACCACGCTGTGCAACTGCCGGTCGCTGGTCTCCACCCCGGTGCCGATGTTGAACCGCTGTCCGCCGCCGGCCTCGCCGGAGGCCCGCACGAACGCGTCGACGACGTCGCCGACGAACACATAGTCCCGGGTGTTGGAGCCGTCACCGTAGACCCTGGTCGGCTCCCCGGCCAGGAGGGCCTTGGTGAAGATCGCCACCACGCCGGCCTCGCCGTGCGGATCCTGGCGTGGCCCATAGACATTCGCGGGTGCGATGTGCGAGCAGTCCATGCCGTAGAGATGGCGGAAGGTGTTGAGGTAGACCTCGCCGGCCAGCTTTCCCGCCGCGTAGGGCGAGGCCGGATCCGGCGCAGTGTCCTCGGCGATCGGGTAGTCGTCGGGAACCCCGTAGATGGATCCGCCCGAGGAGGTGTGCACCACCTTGCGCACCCCGGCCCGCCGTGCCGCCTCGGCCAGTCGGACGGTGCCGACGACATTGACGGTCGCATCGAACTCCGGGTCGGCCACCGAGCGGCGCACGTCGATCTGGGCGGCCAGATGGAAGACCACCTCCGGGCGGGTGTCGGCCAGCAGGGAGATCAGGTCGGCGTGCGCGATGTCGGCGTGGACGAAGTCGAATGCGGCCGCGGTGCGGGCCGGTTCGAGGTTGGCCGACCGGCCGGTGCTGAGATCGTCGACGGCGACGACACTGTGCCCGTCCGCGAGCAGGCGGTCTACCAGCGTGGAGCCGATGAAACCGGCTCCTCCGGTGACCAGTGCCCGCATTCGGACAACCATACCGATGCGGCCGCGCACTACAGTCGTGGCCGATGTCCGTCCCGCCCGCCTCCGTCGCGCCGAGCCGCGTGCCACCGGTGGCCTTCGCGGCGTTCGGACTGATCGCGGCGCAACTGGTGGTGCGCGGGGCGCTGGCCTTCGGCGGTTACTTCTATTGGGATGACCTGATCCTGATCGGCCGGGCCGGTACCCAACCTCTGCTGTCGGTGGCGTACCTGTTCACCGATCACGACGGCCATGTGATGCCGGCGGCGTTCCTGCTCGGCGGGATCATCACCCGACTGGCGCCACTGGTGTGGGCCTGGCCGGCCCTGAGCCTGCTGGTGTTGCAGGCGTTGGCCTCACTGGCGCTGCTTCGGGTGCTGCACATCATCCTGGGTTGGCGGCCGGTGCTGCTCGTCCCGCTGTGCTTCGCATTGTTCACCCCGCTCGGTGTGCCGGCGTTCGCCTGGTGGGCTGCTGCGTTGAACAGCCTGCCAATGCTGGCGGCGATGGCGTGGGTGTGCGGTGACGCTGTTCTGTTGGTGTGCAACGGAAGTCGCCGGTATGCGATCACCGGGGTGCTGGCCTATCTCGGCGGCCTGCTGTTCTTCGAGAAGGCCGCGGTGATCCCGGTGGTGGCATTCGCCGTCGTCACCCTGCTGCGGTACGTGAGTGGCGACGCCGCCCCGGTGCGGACGGCCTGGAGCCGGGGGCGCCGGTTGTGGGTGCCGTCGCTGGTACTGACAGCCGCCTGGGCAGCGCTCTATGTGCTGGTGGTCGATCAGCGACGGTGGAGCTGGGACCTGTCGATGACCTGGGATCTGTTGCGCCGCTCGGTGACTCACGGCATCGTGCCGGGACTCGCGGGGGGCCCATGGGTATGGCAGCGGTGGGCGCCGGCCTCGCCATGGGCGGTGCCACCCACGGCGGCGATGGCGCTGGGATGGACGGTGCTGGCCGCTGCGGTGGCGGTGTCACTGCTGCGCAAGCAACGCATCCTGGCGGTATGGCTGGTCGGCGCGGGCTATGCGCTGGCCTGCCAGGTGCCGATCTACCTGATGCGCTCCTCGGCCTTCACCGCCCTGGAACTGGCCCAGACGCTGAGATATCTGCCCGACCTGGTGGTGGTGCTGGCGATGCTGGCGGCGGTGGCGTTCTGCGCACCCAACCGAACGACGAGCCGATGGCTGAACGCCTCACCGCAGCGGACGGCGGTGGCGGTCGGCTTGGCCGTGTGTTTCGTCGCGAGCAGCCTGGTGTCCACCCGGACGTTCCTGACGAGTTGGCAGGACAACCCGACAAAGTCCTACCTGCAGAACGCAATTCGCGGTCTGGCCCAGGCGAAGTCCTCGTCGCGGGCCCCGCTGCTGGATCAGGAGGTCGATCCACTGATCCTGCAACGGGTGGTCGGTCCGCAGAACCTCGCCAGCCACATGTTCGCGTTGATCGGCGACCGTCCGGAGTTCGCCCGGTACACCGATCAACTGCGCATGCTGGACAGCACCGGCCGCGTCGTGGATGCGAAGGTGACCTGGACCCGTCGGATCGTGCCGGGACCGCAACCGCAGTGCGGATACTTCGCCCAACCCGACACCCCGGTCCGGATGCCGCTGGACGGCCCACTACTGCCGGCGGAATGGACCGCCGAGATCAACTATCTGGCCAATACCGAAGGCACCATGCTGGTTTCACTACCGATCGGCCCGGAGACGAAGGTGGCCGTCAAGCCCGGCCTGAACCGCGTCTACGTCCGGCTGTCCGGCGCCGGTGACGTCATCACCGCGAAGGCCGCCACCGCGGCGATGGCGCTGTGCCTGGCCTCCGGACCGGTCGGCTATCTGGCTCCGCGCTGACTCAGCCCTGAACCTCGTCAGCCCTGAACCTCATCGGAGCGGAGCTCGTCGATGAGCGCGGTCATGCCGTCGCGGACCTCGTTGCCGGCCATCGTTGCGGCGACAGCCGTCATCTGAATCGCCACATCGCGCCCGTCGCTCAGCAGGTAACTGATCGCCGTGCCGACCACATCCTCGAACTGGCCGCGCAGCAGATCCTCGGCGCGGGCCTGCGCGACGGCCATCTGGGTCAGTGGCACGCACACCTTCAACTGGTGGAACACCTCGGCGTCGAACGCCCGGAAGAAGCGCATCGCGAAGACCCTGGCCGTGATCTCCGGACCGCCGGTCTTGTTCAGGAACCCCTGTTGCCGGGCGAGGTCGCTGACGAGTGGTTCGGCCCATGCCAGGCACTTGCGCACCACCAGATGGGACAACTCGACGGAGACCACACCGGTGGTCGGATCATCGAGATCGGACAGATCGAAATCGGCGGGCAGATCCGGCAGGGACTCAGACGGCAGGGACTCAGGCGGTAAGGACTGGGGCGGCGTGGTCTCGAACATAGGACCATTATCCCAACGGGGTACGACAGATTTTCGGATCGTAGAGCCCGGATTCGTGCTCCCAACTGCAGTGATGGAGAGTTCTCCGGATCCATCCACAGTCGGACCGGCAACTGAATTCATTGTGGCCGCCGGCTGTGACACGTTCCCCGCGTGCGCCCACTGCAGGTCGACCCGACCGGTCTTCAACTGCTGGCCACCCGATGCCGGGCTTGGTCGGCCGAACTCGCCGCAATGCACCCGCCGGCGCCGCCCGCAACGGTGTCGGCGACGGCCGCCGCCGTCGGCGCGGTGCATTCGGCGGTCTGCGCGCTGTCCGACGGCCTCGCGCAGCGGATGCGGCTGACCGCGACCCTCCTGGACGAGGCGGCATGCGGCTACTTGTCCTCCGAGGCGGCCGCGGCGATGGCACTCGACGGATGACCGGCGTTCTGACGCTGGCCCAGGTTCGTCGGTGGGACACCAGAGCGATCACCAACATGGCCTCCGGATGGACGTCGACGGCGGCCCTGTGGGAGGACACCTTCACGGACCTGACCAACGGCATCCTCTGCACCCACTGGGACGGCGCGGCTGCCGATCACGCATACGCAAGCACCGGCACCGATCGGCTCGAGGCGATCGGGAACGCCGACCGGTTACGCACCGCCGCCGCCGTCGCCCGGGCCGGCGCCGACCGGATCGCAGCCGCCCGGAAGGCGATTCTGGATGTCGTCGAAACAGCCACAGCCGACGGATTCACCGTCGCTGACGACTTCACGATCTCGCCCCGGGACCAGACGCGGGAACTTTCCCTGCGGCTTGATTCCCGCGTCGAGCGCCTGCTGGCCGTCGATCGCCAAGTCGCCGCCGAAATCAATTCTGCGGCAGTCGGATTAGGAAACCTCCTCAAGGAAGGTCCACCCGATGATCCGGTTTTCAGCACGGCTTTACCGGAGGATCCCCAGCGGTTCAACGAACTGTGGAACAGCCTCACACAGTCGGACAAGGATGAACTGTTCCGCCGTGATGAGTCCATCGGCAACCATGCCGGTATGCCGTTCGCCGAGCGGGACGCCTACAACCGGATCCGCCTCGACAGGCTGCGCGCGGAGTCCCAATCCCGGGTCGATGCGCTACAGGCTCGTGTCGACGACCTCGCGGCACAGGTGTACACGGGAGACCACAGCAGCGAGACGACCGCGGAGATGCACGCCCTGGCCGCGCAACTCGCATTCGCCCGGCATCGCCTGGACGGCTACGAAGAGGTTCGCTGCGTGCTCGCCGGCGGGAAGGCGCCGCGATTACTCGGGCTGATCGACGACCGCGGGCACGCAGCGGTGTCGATCGGTGATCCCGACACCGCTTCGCGCACAGCGATTTTCATTCCCGGAACCGGTCAGGACATGACCACGATCGGTAACAACAATCGCCGTTCGTGGGACATGTTCCGGGCCGCACTCGACGCCGACCCGTCCCTGTCTGCAAGCGACGTTTCCGTGACGACCTGGGTCGGCTATGACCGTCCGATGGCGCTGACCGAGGCGGCCTGGCCGACCCGGGCACGTGCTGGCGGTGCGGCCCTGGACTCGTTCCTCGACGGGATGCATGCTTCGCATTCCGGTCCGGCCGCGGTGGACACCGTCATCGGACACAGTTACGGCTCGACACTGGTGGGTGCGGCAGCCACCGGTGGTCATCACCTTGCCGCCGACAACGTGATCGCGGTGGGAAGTCCGGGCATGCTCAGCCGCCATGCCGGCGACCTGCTCCTGGATTCCGCCGCCCGGGTGTACTCGATGACCGCCGAGAACGACCCGATCACGCTGGCCGGCAGCATGACCCTGGGCACCGATCCGAACGCGAGTGAGTACGGCGCGACCCGGTTGGTGACGAATCCCGGTTCGGCCCTGCCGTATTCGGCCGGTCTGCTGCCCGGGGTGTCCGCGCACAGCAGCTACTGGGACAGGGGCAATCCGGGTCTGGTCAACATGGGCGCAATCATCGCCGGCCGCTCGCCCGTCGCGGTGATCCGATGAGACGCCTGTCGATCCTCGTCGCTGTGATCGCCCTGGCGGGCTGTGGGAAGGGAGCCGTTTCGATGCAAGTTCCGGAATCGCAACAACAGGCCCAGGACACCGTCCTGCGCTACCTCCGGGAAACACTGGCCGCGCTGCCGCCGGGGACGGTGCTCGACGCCACCCGCTTCGGCGGTGCGGGACACAACAGCTACTGCGATGACGACGCCGTCGGAGCGGACGTGCCGATGAACTTTCACACCATCGGGGAATTGAAGGTCCCCGGGGAACCGGACGGGGCGGGTGTCGTCACAGCGGTCGGCGAACTCTGGCGCAGCTGGGGTTGGCAGGTGATCGAACGGGACGGGTTCCGCACGCCGAACCGGTTCGGCTACTCCCCGGACGGTTACGACCTGCAGATCGTCATCGCCGGGCGGCCGGGCTACCCACCGTCGGTGCGGGCCGGTTCGCCGTGCTTCCCGCACCGGATCGCCCGCGATGGCATCCCGTTCCCGGACGTGCTCAGGGTCGGGTGAAGCCTCAGTTGCGGGGGCCGCGTTTGCGGCACGCCTGCGAGCAGTACCTGACGTCGTCCCAGTCACGGGCCCATTTCTTGCGCCACTCGAAGGGCCGGTCACAGCTCTGGCAGACCTTCGGGGGGTGGCCGTTCTTGACGCGCGGTTCGGGCGGCACGGAAGACGACGATAGAAGAGATCGGAGCCGCCTAGGGGAATCGAACCCCTGACCTATTCATTACGAGTGAATCGCTCTACCGACTGAGCTAAGGCGGCGTGGCACTGGACCGAGGCGAAATTCTACCCCTCCGGGCGCAGCGCCTGGCCCACGGTCGCGACCAGGGCGTCGACCGCGAATTTCGGTTTGACGTTCATGGCCAGCGCCTCGCGGCAGGCCAGCACCGCCTCGATGCAGCGCAGCAGCCGTTCCGGGGAGGCGTGATCAGCCAATCGCGTCACCTGATCGGCCATATCGGGGTGGTTGAGCGGAATCTCACCGGCCCCACTGGACAGCATCAGGGCGTCGCGGAAATAACTCCCGAGATCCATCAGGGCGCGGTCCAGAGAGTCCCGGGAGGCACGGGTCTGGCGTGACTTCTGCCGCTTCTCCAACTCTTTCATTGCCCCGGCGGCTCCGCGCAGCGCGCCGGCCGATCCCTTACCGGTGCCGCCGGCCCCCATCGCGACGCGCCACTCCTCGGTCTCGGCCTCGTCGCGGCCGACGTTGAGTGCGTCGGCCTCCGCCTTGGCGGTGGCGACCAGTTCCTCGGCCGCCGCGTATGCCCGGGTCGGGGTGGCGGCGTCCCGGGCCAGATTCAGGGCCCTGGCACGGCGGGCCCTGGCGTCGGGGTCGGTGGCCAGCCGTCGGGCCCGGCCGACGTGGCCGCCGCAGGCCGCGCCCGCCCAGCGCGCCTCGTCCTCCGAGATTCCGTCGGTCTCCATCAAGACCTGCGCGATCGCCTCCGCCGAGGGCGTCACCAACCCCACATGCCGACAACGCGAGCGCAGCGTGGTCATGATGTCCTCCGGATCCACCGAGGGCGCGCACAAGAGAATGATGGTGGACGGCGGCGGTTCCTCCACCATCTTCAGTAATGCATTACCGGCACTTTCAGTCAGCCGATCAGCATCCTCGAGCACGACAATCTGCCAACGGCCGGTGGTCGGCCGCATCGATGCCGCGACCACGATCTCCCGGATCTCACGGACGCTGATCGACAGCCCCTCCGGTACGACGCGTCTGACGTCAGCATGCGTTCCGGCCATCGTCGTGGTGCACGCCTTGCATTCACCGCATCCGGGCGTGCCCTCGCTGGTGCACTGCAGGGCGGCGGCGAAACACAGCGCCGCTATCGAACGGCCGGACCCGGGCGGGCCGGTGAAGAGCCAGGCGTGCGTCATCGACCCGGTGATCGCCGCACCGTGAGCAGAATCACCCCGCGCCGCCATCGCGGCAGCCACCAACTCCGACTCCACCGCGCTCTGGCCGACCAGCCGCGAAAAGACCCCTGACATCGGTTGCCAACACTACTGCGCCACCACGACAGGTGCAGGTCGCGACTGCCAATCCGGCATTCGGCATGGTCGCCTCCGACCGCTACGGTGGGTGAGTGAACAGCGCGCCTGCAACGCGCGGGCGGGTGAGTGAATTCGTCCGCTGGGTGGCGCGTACCCCGTGGGCGATCTTCTCCCTCGGGATCCTGCAGGCCGACATCATCGGCGCGCTGCTGGTGCTGGGGTTCCTGCGGTTCGGCCTTCCGCCGGTCGACCGGATCAAGCTCCAGGATCTGCCGCCGGCCAACCTGGCCATATTCGCGGGCTATCTCGTCGTCTCGTTCACCGTGGGCACCGCGATCAGCTTCAGCCTGCTGCGCCCGGTGTTCCGCTGGCAGCGGCGCGACAGCCTGCTCAACGAAGACGACCCGGTGCTGACCGAGCGGGCCCGGTTGCGGGTGCTGCGAATGCCCACCTACCGCTCGATGATCAGCATGACCCTCTGGCTGCTCGGCGCCGTGGTGTTCATCAGCGCCAGCTGGCCGGTGGCCAGCCATGCCGCGCCGGTGCTCGCCGTCGCCGTGCTGCTCGGCGCCACCGCCACCGCGATCATCGGCTATCTGCAATCCGAACGGGTGCTGCGGCCGGTGGCCGTGTCCGCGCTGCGCGGCGGGATCCCGGAGAGCTTTCGCCGGCCGGGAGTGGTGCTGCGGCTGGTGCTCACCTGGATGCTGTCCACCGGTGTTCCGCTGCTGATGATCATCCTGTCGGTGATAGCCAACAAGTTCGCACTGCTGGACTCGCCGCCGGAAAGCCTTTTCACCCCGATCCTGATGATGGCGATCGCCGCTCTGGTGGTCGGACTGTTGGGCAACATCCTCTCGGCGATGGCGATCGCCGATCCGTTGCGTCAGTTGCGCTGGGCGCTCGGGGAGGTTCAGCGCGGAAACTACAACGCGCACATGCAGATCTACGACGCCTCGGAACTCGGACTCCTGCAGTCCGGCTTCAACGACATGGTCCGCGAACTGTCCGAGCGCCAGCGGATGCGCGACCTGTTCGGCCGGTACGTCGGCGAGGACGTCGCCCGCCGGGCACTGGAGCGGGGCACCGAACTCGGCGGCCAGGAACGCGATGTCGCAGTGCTCTTCGTCGATCTGGTGGGGTCGACGCAGCTGGCCGCCACCCGGCCACCCGCGGAGGTCGTCAGCCTGCTCAACGAGTTCTTCCGCGTCGTCGTCGACACCGTGCAGGAGCACGGCGGGTTCGTCAACAAGTTCCTCGGCGACGCCGCGCTGTGCATCTTCGGCGCGCCGATCGAACACCCGGACGCCTCCGGCGCGGCACTGGCCGCGGCCCGCGAACTGCACGACGAACTGGTGTCCGTACTGGACCGGATCGACTTCGGGATCGGGGTCTCCGCCGGCCGGGCGATCGCCGGCCATATCGGCGCACAGGCCCGTTTCGAGTACACCGTGATCGGCGATCCGGTCAACGAAGCCGCCCGGCTGACCGAACTCGCGAAAACCGAGGGCGGCCACGTTCTGGCATCGGCCATCGCGGTCAGCGGAGCGCTGGATGCCGAGGCGCTGTGCTGGAGCGTCGGCGAGGTGGTGGATCTGCGGGGCCGCACCGCGCCGACCCAGTTGGCCCGACCGGTGAACCTGGTGGTCCCCGACCAGCCGAACGAGATCGCCAGCGACATCGCGCACTGACGCTTGCGCGTTCAGGCCTTCTTGGCGGCTGCCTTCTTCGCTGCGACCTTCTTGACAGCGACCTTCTTCAC
>NZ_JAFMJZ010000045.1 GCF_017853185.1 Mycolicibacterium sp. | reverse complement strand
CTCTTCCGATCTGTTGCCCTGCAACGCCAGCAGCACCGGACCAACCCAGCCGAACAGGTCCCGGGCCGCGGTGACGCTCACGCCCATCGAGTTGCCGAGTTCGTTTATCCGGTTGACGAGTTTGGCCGCGACCTCGACATTGCGCACCAGCTTGTCGCCGCCGTACTGGCCCTTCAGTGCGGTGAATGCCTCCACCATGCTCTGCACGTTGACGGCGATCTGGCCGACCTGACCGCGCACGTCGGACAGCCCGGTCGCCAACGTGTCGGCGCCCTTGGCAAGCCGGTTGAGATCGCCCATGTTCTCGGCGATCATCGCCGAGCCGTCGGCGAGCCGGCCACCGACCAGGCCGGCCTGATAGGTGGCCCGGAACTCGTCGGGCACCACGCCGAACGGGCGGGTGATCCCGTTGACCATCGAGATGTCCGGCAGTTGGCCGATGCGTTCGGCCATCTGTTCCAGGTCCGCCAGGGCCCGCGGCGAACGCAGATCGTGCGGCGACCGGATCAGGACGAAGGACGGGATGAACTGGTTCAGGCCGAAATGCCGTTCCAGCGCCGCGTAGCCCACCGAACTCGGGTCAGAGGCGCGCACCGCCTTGCGATCGTCGTAGTTGAACTTCGCCCATCCCGCACAGCCGGCCAGCAGTGCCAGCACCAGCAGGCTGGCCACCAGATGCACCCGCGGCCTGCGCACGATGCGGATCCCCGAACGCCGCCAGAATCGGGCGGTCAGTTCACGCCGCGGCGCGATCCATCCGCGCGGTCCGACGACGACGAGGATGGCCGGCAGCAGGGTCACCGCCGCCAGGAATGCCACCGCGACACCGATCGCCGAGGACACACCGACGGTGGAGAACACCCCCATCCGGGCGAAGCTGATGGCCAGGAAGGTGAGGCCGATGGTGGCCGCCGACGCGGCGATCACCTTGCCGACCGAGGCCAGTGCGTGCCGGACCGCCTCGTCGGAGCTCTCACCGCGACGCACGTAGTCGTGGTAGCGGCTGATCAGGAAGACGGCGTAATCGGTTCCGGCGCCGGCGATCATCGCGGTCAGCAGGATGATGGCCTGATTGGACACCCCGAGACCGGCGAACTCGGACAGCCCGGCGACCAGAGACTGGGCGATCACCAGGGATATGCCGATCCCGGTCAGCGGCAGCAGCATGGCGATCGGATTGCGGTACACCACCAGCAGGACCAGGAGCACCAGCACCGCGATCGCGATCTCGATCGGCCGGCGGTCACGTTCACCGGCGGCGGTCAGATCCGCGACGGTGGCAGCCGGACCCGCCAGGTGCACCTCCAACGGGCTTCCCGCAGTGGACTTTTCAACGATGTCGGCCACCCGGTTGAACGCGGCATAGGACTGCGGGGTGCCCAGGGCGCCGGCCAGTCCGACCGGCAGCACCCAGGCCTTCTTGTCCTTGCTCGTCAGGAACGCACGGAGCGCGGGCGTTCCGACGAAGTCCTGCAGCGTCACCACGTCGCGCTGGTCGGCACTGAGCGCTTCGACCAGTTTCCGGTAGGTGGCTTCGTGAGCGGGTCCCAGTCCATTGGCGCCCAGCCCGCGCTCGTCGGTCAGCACCACCAGCAGCAGATCGTCGGTGCCGGCTTCCTGAAACGCCTTGGGCATCTGCCGGCCGGCGACAACCGATGGCGCGTCCGCGGGCAGCATGGTCAGCGGATGCTTCTGCGCCATCTCGGCGAGATTCGGCAACGACAACGGCAGCACGACCGCCATCGCCACCCAGAAACCGATGACCGCCAACGGCCACCGGGTGATCAGATCAGCCAGCCGTCGCACGGGAGTCCCAGTCGCCGGTGTCGGCGATCCGCTCGCACACCGATTTCATCGCCGCGATGTAGCGGGCAACCGACTTCTGGGCGATCGGGTTGTCACCGAACAGCACCGACATCGCGGTGCCCTCCTCGTAGCGGAAGATGTAGATCGTCAGCTGATACGAGAACCGGCCGTCGGAGTAGATGCCGATGTTGTTGGAGTAGCCCATCTCGGCCGCCGCCAGCACGGCGTTGAGCGGTGCGGCGCCGCCGTGCAGGAAGTTCGAGACCGGGAAGTTGGGCCGCGGGTTCTCCAGCCACGGCGCGAGTTCCAGCACCCGGTAGTACGGCACCCTCGCCAGTTTCAGGCCGGAATCGAAGGACTCCTGCGCCGCCCAGGCGGCCTCGCCGAACGACGTCGCGGCGATCGGCACGGTGATCGGAACAAGTCCGGTGAACCAGCCCTGGGTGGTGAAACCGTCCGAAGTCCGGCGGGTGTCCCGCGGCGTCAGGCCGTAGTAGGTCACGGCGCCGGTCAACTCGTGTTCGACCCTGGCGGTGGCGGCGTAGAGGCCGCCGACGAAGCGGGCCCCGGCCGCCGCGCAGGCCGCTTCGAATCGGGCGGTCTGTTCGGCGTCCAGAAGCATCTCGCCGACCATGTCCGCGACGGTCGGTTCGGCCGCGTTGCCCAACGGCAGCGGGAACTCCGGAAGGGTATTACCGTTGTTCTCGGCAAACTCGATCCAGGCCCGGACATCCGGCGAATCGACGGTCAGATCCGCCAGTGCGTCGCGCTCCTGGAGGCAGAAATCGTCGAAGCTTCCGGCGTCCGGAAGGGCCATCGGCTGACCGGTCAGCACCAGCGAGGAGTACATGCCGTGCGCCTCCAGCATGGTGATCCCGATCAGGGCGGCGTCGCCGTGAACGTGGTCGATGCTGGCGTAGAAATCGAAGTGATCCTCGGCCTGAACAATTCCGAAGGAAAAACAACCCCATTCGAATGGGCTCGGAATGTCGACGATATGTTTCCGCGCTTCTTCGGCAGTCATTTCGCCGTGGTCGACGGCCTCGAATTCAATATCGGCGGGATCGGCGATGCTGTGCCTGATCACGTCGCCTTCGCCGTCGTACTCGAACCAGCTGCGATAGGTGTCATGGCGCCGCAGATAGGCGTTGATGGCGTGGTTCATCGCAGGAATATCACACTGACCAGGCACTTCGCAGGTGGCGATGATTTGTCGCGAATAGTCGAGTCCGGCGGCCTCCTGCCGGTGCACACCACGAAGATGCTGCGCCTGCATATAGCTCACCGGCACCGGACTGACCGGCGCCTGCCGGGCCTTCTGCTTTGCGGAATCCGTCGGATGCCAGGAAATCAACGCACCCGGGCTCGGCGTCCAATCTTCGATTGTGCCGATGGTGATCTTCCCGATGTGCACTATTTCCCTTTCAAATCTGTCAACAGCAACGGCTGCGGGCCGGCGACACCGGTGACCGCACCAACATAGTCCCTGTTCCGGCGGGGGTCTCCCCGTCGACCGGAAAGGGCTGGCAAGGGGGCCGCCAGACGGTTCCGACGAGCCGGTACCGGCGGCCGCGGGTGGCCCCTCCACCGAGGGCGACGTTAGCCAGCCAGCAACCTGCGTGCCATACTTGGCGACGGGAGTTCAGGCGACGGGGATTGGGCGGGCCGAGGCCGCCCGGAACGGAATCCGGATCTGACACGTTCTCCCGCAGGCGATCGACACTTCACCCGGCCGACGCGGGGAGCGCAACCTCATGGCAAGTACCGAGCATCCGACCGGGCAGGCGCCCCGGTTCGCGATCATCGGCTACGCGGCGCGTCTTCCCGGTGCCTCCGATGCCGACCAGTACTGGGATGTGCTGCACGACGGCCGCGACGCGGTCTCGGAGGTGCCCCAGGATCGCTGGGACGTCAATGAGTTCTTCGACCCCGACGTGTCCGCGCCCGGCAAGGTCGTGACGCGCCGCGCCGCCTTCGTCGATGACGCCACCGGATTCGACGCCCCGTTCTTCGGGGTCTCGGCGCGCGAGGCCAATCTGATGGACCCGCAGCACCGGATGCTGCTGGAGACCGCCTGGCGCGCGGTGGAACATTCCGGCACCTCGCCGACGGCGCTGGCCAACACCCGGACCGGCGTCTTCGTCGGCCTGTCCACCCACGACTACCTCGGCATGGCCTCCGACGAGCTGAGCTACCCCGAGGTCGACGCCTATCTGGCGATCGGCACGGCGGCGGCGGCCGGCGCCGGCCGGATCAGCTACCGGCTGGGACTGCAGGGCCCCGCGGTAACCGTCGACACCGCATGCAGTTCGTCGCTGGTTGCGATCCATCAGGCCTGCCAGGCGCTGCGCCTCGGCGAATGCGATCTGGCATTGGCCGGCGGCGCCAACGTCCTGCTCAGCCCGGCCACCATGATCACCTTCTCGCAGTCGCGGATGCTGGCCCCGGACGGCAAGTGCAAGACCTTCGACGCCTCGGCCGACGGCTACGTGCGCGGCGAGGGGTGCGGTGTCATCGCCATCAAGCGCCTCGAGGACGCCCTCCGCGACGGCGACCGGATCCGGGCGGTGATCCGCGGCAGCGCGGTCAATCAGGACGGCGCATCCGGCGGATTGACCGTCCCCAACGGTGTGGCCCAGCAGCGGGTGATCACCGAGGCACTGGAGCGGGCCGGACTGACCCCCGGCGACATCGACTACCTGGAGGCGCACGGCACCGGGACGTCGCTGGGTGATCCCATCGAGGTTCAGGCCGCCGCCGCCGCACTCGGCAAGGACCGCGACCCCGGCCGGCCGCTGCTGATCGGCTCGGCGAAGACCAACATCGGTCACCTTGAGGCGGCCGCCGGCATCGCCGGAGTGCTCAAGGTCGTGTTGTCCCTGGAGCACCAGGAACTGCCCAAGCATCTGCACTTCCGGAACCCGTCGCCGCACATTCCGTGGGACCGCATCCCGGTGAAGGTGGTGGACGAGGCCACCGCCTGGGGCCGTACCGAACGGCCCCGAATCGCGGGGGTCAGCTCGTTCGGTTTCTCCGGTACCAACGCCCACGTCATCCTCGAAGAGGCGCCGGAGGTCTTGGCCGCCGGACCCGTCGAGCCAGCCGATGACCGCCGGTTCATGGTGCTTCCGCTGTCGGCCCGTACCCCGGCCGCGCTGGTGTCGACCGCGGAGAACTATCGCAGCTGGCTCGATGCGCACCCGGACGCGACGTTGGCCGACGTATGTCTGACCGCCGGGGCGGCACGCGCCCACTTCGAGTACCGGGCCGCTTGCGTGGTGAATTCCGTTGACTCCGCACGCGATCTACTCGGTGCGATCGCCGACGACCGCCCGGCGTCGGGCCTGGTGCGCGGCGAAGGCGCCGATGCGCCGAAAACCGCCTGGCTGTTCCCCGGACAGGGAAGTCAGTACGCCGGCATGGCCCGGGAGTTGTTCGAAACCGAACCGGTGTTCGCCCAGACCATGACCCGGTGCGCCGACGCAGTGGCCGGCATGCTCGCAAAACCCTTGCTGGACATCATCTTCGATGCCGATGGCGGGGATGCGCTGCAGCAGACCGGATACGCCCAGCCGGCGATCTTCGCCGTGGAGATGGGCCTGGCCCGGCTATGGCAGTCGTGGGGCTTTGAACCTGACGTGGTGCTGGGACACAGCGTCGGGCAGTATTCGGCGGCCTGCGTGGCCGGCGTGTTCGGTCTCGAGGACGGTGCCCGGTTACTGGCCGAGCGCGGCCGGTTGTTCGGCAACCTGCCCGCCGGCGGACGGATGGCGGCGATCTTCGCCGACCCGGACCGGGTGGAACGCTTCACCGATGAATTCCCGACCCTGTCGGTGGCGGCCTACAACGGCGCCAACACCGTGCTCTCGGGACCGGGTTCCGATCTGGAGATGGCGGTCGCCCGGTTGAGCGCCGACGGCGTGCGCTGCGACTGGCTGGACACCAGCCACGCCTTCCATTCGGCGCTGCTGGACCCGGCACTCGACGAATTCGAGTCCTACGCGAACAGCTTCGAATCCGCACCGCCGCAACGGATTCTGGTGTGCAACCGCACCGGAGCCGCACTCGGTCGCAACGCAGTACTCGACGGCTCCTACTGGCGCCGCCATGCGCGCCAGCCGGTTGAATTCGCCAAGGGCGTTGCGACGCTGGCCGAACTCGGCGTCACCATGCTGCTCGAGGTGGGTCCACAACCGGTGCTCACCGCCGCGGCCCTGCGGGCCTGGCCGGACCAGGCGAGCGCACCGAAGGCGATCCCGTCGCTGCGCCGCAACCGGGGTGATCACCGCCAGATCGCCGAGGCACTGGCAGGCACCTACGTGGCGGGGAACCTGCCCGACTTCAAGGCCTTGGCACCGGAATCGGCACGCAAGCTGGACCTGCCCACCTACCCGTTCCAGCATCGCCAGTACTGGTTCCGGGACAAGCAGGCCGCGCTGGCCCCCAAGCAGGACAACGCAACCCGCACCGAGGCCGTCCGACTGCTCGAGGACGGCCGGATCGAGGAACTCGCAGCCCTGCTCGACGGCGCCGCCGCGATCGGAAGCCAGAGCACCGCCGATGTCCTGAAGAAGCTTGCGGCACAACACAACATCCAGCGCAACGCGCAATCCATCGCCGATGCCCGCTACGAGATCCGCTGGGAGCTCTCGTCCCAGGCGGGCGCCACCGACATCGGCGAGGGCGCGGCGTGGCTGCTGATCGGCGACGACGCCGCGATCATCGCCCCACTCGCCGAGGCGCTGACCGCCCGCGGTCACCGGCACCGCGTCCTGGGACTTCCGGCGTCCGACGCCGACGAGGAGCGCCTGGCCGCCGAACTGCGCGCCGCCGTGCACGACGAACCGGCGCTGCGCATCCTGAACGTCGCGGCGCTCGATCCTGACGGCGCGACCTCGATGCGGTCGCTGCTGCGGATGCAGCACCGGATCCTGGGCGGGACCCAACGGCTGTTCCGCGCCGCGGCCGCAGCCGAACTGCGTACGCCGATCTGGGTGATCACCCGTGCCGCACAGCGAATCACCGACTCAGACATCGTGTCGCCGGAGCAGACCACCCTATGGGGTTTCTGCCGTGTCGCGGCGCTGGAATACCCCCAGGTGTGGGGTGGACTCGCGGACCTGTCCTCGACCGGCGCCGACGACTGGGCGGAACTGATCAGGCGGGTCATCGCGGCGGCGCCGGGCGAGGATCAGATCGCGCTGCGTGAACACCGGGTGCACGTTCCCCGGCTGGTCCGGCGGACCGGCCAGCCGAATCCACGCCCGCTCGAATTGCGTTCCGATGCAACCTATCTGGTGACCGGCGGGCTCGGTTCCCTGGGACTTGAGATCGCCGGCTACCTGGCCGGACATGGCGCCCGGCAGTTGGTGCTGACCAGCAGGCGGGCCCCCGGCGAGGCGGTACAGCGTCGCATCGACGCACTGCGCGAGCAGACCGGATGCGAAGTCCGGGTGGTCGCGGCCGACGTCGCGAATCCGCACGATGTGGCGCGGTTGCTGACCGGCGTGCAGTCCGAACTTCCCCCGTTGGCCGGCATCGTCCATGCCGCGGGCGAGAACAGCACCGCCCCGTTGAACTCATTGGACAACACCGAGGTGGACCGCGTCTTCTCCGGGAAGGTCTGGGGCGCCTGGTATCTCAGTGAAGCGATCGCAGATCTGAACCTGGACTTCTTCCTGACCACCTCCTCGATCTCCTCGGTGTGGGGCAGCTTCGGACAGAGCGCCTACAGCGCGGCCAACGCCTTCCTGGACGGTCTGACCTGGCGACTGCGCGCAGGCGGCCTTCCCGCGGTCAGCGTCAACTTCGGTCCATGGTCGGCCGGGATGGCCGATGAGCAGGCCCGCGCGCAACTGGACCGGCGCGGTGTGCGCACCCTTTCGCCGGCGGACGCGCTGGCCGGGATGGCCGACGTCATGGTGTCCGCCGGAGCAGGGACACCGGAGGCCGTGGTGGCTCGGGTCGACTGGGCTCGCTTCCTGCCGATCTACTTCCAGGCCGGACGCCGTGCGCTGCTGGCCGAGGTGGCCCGCGAGGTGCCGGAATCGGTTTCTTCCGTGGCGGATTCGTCGGGCAGCACCCGACTGGTCGCCGAACTCACCGCGGCTCCGGTCCAGCAGCGCAAGAAACTCGTCCTGGAATACCTGCGTGACGCCGTGGCGGAGGTGACCCGGGTGGACGCGGCCGAGATCCGCGAGGAGGCCGGATTCTTCGACCTCGGCATGGACTCGTTGATGGCCGTCGAACTGCGGCGCCGGCTGGAACACGCGGTCGGCCACGAACTCCCGGTCACGCTGGCCATGGATTACCCGCGAATCACCAATGTCGCGGACTATCTGCTCAGCGACGTCCTGAAACTCAACGAACGCGAGGGCGTCAAGGCCCTGAATCGAGTTGGGGTACAACCGACCTCGCTGGCCGGCGCCGCGACGGACGAACCCATCGCGATCATCGCGGTCGCCTGCCGCTTCCCCGGCTCCCCCGATCCCGACGCGTACTGGGATGTGCTGTCGCACGGCGTCGACGCGATCCGTGAGATCCCCGAGGACCGCTTCGACATCGACGAGTACTACGACCCCGATCAGCAGACGCCGGGGAAGATCTACACCCGCAGTGGCGGCTATCTGGAGAGCGTCGACGAATTCGATCCGGAGTTCTTCGGCATCTCACCGCGTGAAGCACTCTGGATTGATCCGCAGCAGCGGTTGATGCTCGAAATCGCCTGGGAGGGATTGGAAAGAGCGGGCTACGCGCCGTCGAGTCTGCGCGGCACCCGCACCGGCGTGTTCGTCGGGGTGGCCGCCAACGAGTACTCGCTGCTGTTGTCCAACGACTCCGTCGAAGGACTCGAGGCGCACTTCATCACCGGAAACGCGCTCAACGCCATCTCCGGCCGGGTGGCCTTCACCCTCGGCCTGGAAGGCCCGGCCGTCGCGGTGGACACCGCGTGCAGTTCCTCGCTGGTGGCGGTTCACCAGGCCAGTCAGGCCCTGCACTCCGGCGACTGCGACATGGCCCTGGCCGGTGGCGTCAACGTCCTGCTGAGCCCGGCCTCCACCGTCGCGGCATCCCGCGCCCGGATGTTGTCGCCCGACGGTCGGTGCAAGACCTTCGACGCATCCGCCGACGGCTACGCCCGCAGCGAGGGCTGCGGCGTGCTGGTCCTCAAGCGACTCTCCGATGCGCAGCGCGACGGGGACCGGATCTGCGCGGTGATCCGCAGCAGCGCGGTCAACCAGGACGGCGCCTCCAGCGGTCTCACCGTGCCCAACGGCGGCGCGCAACAACGACTCATCGGCGCCGCACTCACGCGCGCCGGCCTGAGCGGCGGGGACGTCGACTACCTCGAGGCACACGGCACCGGCACCCCGCTGGGCGACCCGATCGAGGTGCAGGCCGCCGCGGCCGTCTACGGCGCCGGCCGCGACCCGAACCACCCGCTGCTGATCGGATCGGCCAAGACCAACATCGGGCACCTGGAATCGGCGGCCGGCGTGGCCGGCCTGATCAAGGTCGTGCTGTCCCTGCAGCACGAGCTGCTGCCGCGGAACCTGCACTTCCATCATCCGTCGTCGCATATCCCGTGGGACTCGCTGCCGGTGCATGTCGTCGACGAGCCCACCCCGTGGCCGGCCGGCGACCGGCCGCGACGGGCCGGTATCAGTTCGTTCGGCTTCACCGGGACCAACGCCCATGTGCTCATCGAAGAGGCACCCGCGCCGGCAGATGAGCCCGCCGACGATCTACCGGCGTCCGGAACCGAGCCTGAGCAGTTCCGGCTCCTGCCGCTGTCGGCACGGTCCGCCCCGGGCCTGATGGCATTGGCACAGCGCTACTCCGCGTGGCTCACCGAACATCCCGACGTGTCATTGGCCGACGCATGCTTCACCGCCGGCGCCGGACGGTCACACTTCGAGCACCGCGCGGCCGTGGTCGCCGATTCGGTGCACGAGGCCAAACTCCTGCTCGACGATCTGGTGGAGAACCGGCAGCGGCCGGGCGTCGTTCGCGGCGAGTGCACCGATCCCCCGACCACCGCATGGTTCTTCCCCGGGCAGGGCAGCCAGTACCCCGGTATGGCACGCGAGTTGTTCGAGGCGGAAGCGGTGTTCGCCGACACCGTTCGGCGGTGCGCGCAGGCCGTGGATCCGATGCTCCCGCAGCCACTGCTGGACGTCATGTTCTCGACCGATCGCGAAGCGGCAGAGACGTTGCGCAACACGGCCTTCGCCCAACCGGCGATCTTCGCAGTCGAGATGGGCCTGGCCCGGTTGTGGCAGTCCTGGGGCATCGAACCGGACGTGGTGTTGGGCCACAGCGTCGGCCAGTACGCGGCGGCCTGCGTCGCCGGAGTGTTCAGTCTCGAGGACGGCGCGCGGCTCATCGCCGAGCGCGGCCGGCTGTTCGGCAGCCTGCCGGCGGGCGGCCGGATGGTCGCGGTGTTCGCCGACCCCGAAGACGTGGAGCGGGCCGCAGAGGGATTCCCGCGGGTTTCGGTCGGCGCCTACAACGGACGCAACACCGTGCTGTCCGGGCCTGCCGAGGATCTGGATCAGATCGTCGCCGCCTGCAGCGCGGAGGGGACCCGCTGCACCTGGCTGGAAACCTCGCACGCCTTCCACTCCGAACTGCTCGACCCGGTGCTCGACGAGTTCGAGTCTTTCGCCAGACAATTCGACTACGCCGTTCCGACGATGCCGCTGGTCTGCAACCGGACCGGCGCGGTGCTCACCGGTGAGACCCCGATCGACGCGCAGTACTGGCGGCGGCATTCACGTCAGCCGGTGCAGTTCACCGAGAGCGTGCGAACCGTTGCGGCCCTGGGCTGCTCGGTTCTGATGGAGATCGGCCCGCAGCCGGTCCTGACCGCGGCCGCGCTGCAGTCCTGGCCGGAGTCCTCGGCCACCCCGCGTGCGATCGTGTCGCTGCGCAAGGGCACCGACTCCCAGCGTCAGATCACCGAGGCACTCGCTGCGGCATACGTCAGCGGCCACCGGCCCGACTTCTCGGCCATGCATCCGGGGCATCGGCTGGAACTGCCGACCTATCCGTTCCAGCGCCGCCGCTACTGGCCGAAGGCCTCGGTGCTCACCAGCACGGGCGGCGACGGCGTCCGGGTGTCCGGAATCCTCGGCAGCGCCAAAGATCTCGCCTCCGGCGACACCGTGTACACCAACGTGCTGTCGGTCAAGACGCAGCCATGGCTGTCCCACCACGTCATCTACGGCACGGTGGTCGTTCCGGGAGCGACTTACGCCACGATGGCGCTGGCCGCCGCCGGAGCGCCGGCCCGGGTGAAGGAAGTCTTCTTCTACGAGCCGATCATCCTGCCGGAGAAGGCCTCTCGCGAGGTTCAGCTCACCATGCATCCCCTCGAGGCTGGAGGCGGCTGGAAGTTCCAGGTGCACAGCCGTCCGTTCGGGGTCCGCGATGCCGAATGGTCGCTGAACGCCGACGGCCAGGTCGTCACCGGCGCCGACGACACCGTCGAGACCGGCGGCGAGGCGGTCGACGAGGCTGTCGAGAAGCTGAACCGGATCAACCCGCAGCAACTGTTCGACACCTTCAACGACATGGAACTGGCCTGGGGTCCGACCTGGGCCACCTCGCTGAAGTCGTTGTGGGTCGGTGAAGGTGAGGCGATCGGCGACGTCTCGGTCGGCGACGAACTGGCCGAGCATCTCGGCAGCGAACCCGTGCATCCGGTGCTGCTCGACCTGTGCACCGGCGTGGCGTTCCCGGCCTTCCCGGCATTGCTCGCCGCCGAGCACGGAGTGGCCGATCTGTTCCTGCCGTTGCGGTACGGACAGGTCGAGTTGCGCGAGCAGATGCCGAAGCGCTTCTGGTGCCGGGCACGTTGGCACGCCAGCAGCCTCGAGGGCGAGACCCAGGTCTTCGACATCGACTTCGTGGATCGCGACGGACATCGGCTCGGCGGAATCAGTGAGTTCACCGTCAAGCGCGCACCGCGCGAGGCATTGCTGCGCGGCCTCGGTGGCGACACCACCCGACTGCTTTACACCGTCGGCTGGCACGAGGCTGCGGCGCCGATGCGCAACGACGGCGACCGGACCGGCACCTGGCTGACGTCCGACGAGGTGGATCCGCACGGCTGGCCGCAGGCCTTCGCCGACGTCGCCGAACGGGGCGCCCCGGTCAGCGGAATCGTCTGGCGCAGCGGCGCCACACCGGGAACCGAGGAGTCGGCCGCCGAACTCGAGGCACGACTGGAGAGCGAGGTCAGCTCCCTGCTCGCCGCGGTGCACGCCGCACTGGCCGAGGAGAAACTGAACCTCACCGGCGGTTTGTGGATCGTCACCGAACGCGCGGTGGCGACCGAACCCGGCGAACCGGTCGATCCGGTGCGGGCCGCACTGTGGGGACTGGGGCGGACCATCATCGCCGAGCAGCCCACGCTGCGCTGCCGGCTGGTGGACTGCGACTCCTTCGAGGAGTCGACGAGTTGGATCGCCGGCGCCCTGGGCACCGCGGTCGTCGAACCCGAACTCGCGGTGCGGCAGGGCAAGTTCCTGGTGCCGCGGCTGCTGCACTGGGCTCGCAGCGGTCAGCTTGCGATGCCGCGCACAGATGACTACGTGCTGGCCCCGACCGAACGTGGCGCGATCGACAACCTGCGCCTGACCGAGGCGGAGGTCGGTCCGCCGGCCGCCCACGAGGTGCAGGTCCGGATGGAGGCGGCCGGGCTGAACTTCCGCGACGTGCTCAATGTGCTCGGCCTGTACCCGGGCGATCCCGGACCGATCGGTGGTGACCTCTGCGGCGTCGTCACCGAAATCGGCTCAGAGGTGGCCGGTTTCGAGGTCGGCCAGCGCGTCATGGGCTTCATGCAGGGGGCGTTCGCCAGCCGGATCAACGTGCCGGCCCTGCTGCTGGCCCCGGTGCCCGCCGGTATCGACCCGGTCGGCGCAGCGACCATCCCGGCTGCCGCCCTGACCGCAAGGCTCTCCTTCGACTGGGCCAAGCTGCGCCCCGGGGACCGGGTGCTCATCCATGCCGCCAGTGGCGGCGTGGGCCTGGCGGCGATCCAGTTGGCCCGGCACTGCGGCGCGACGGTCTTCGCCACGGCGAGTGCCTACAAGCGGGCCACCCTGCGGGAGATGGGCGTGGAGTACGTCTACGACTCCCGCACAACCGATTTCGCTGACCAGATCCTCGCCGACACCGACGGCGAGGGCGTCGATGTGGTGCTCAACAGCCTGACCAACGAAGGCTTCGTGGAGGCGACCGTCCGGGCGACCGCCAAGGGCGGACGGTTCGCGGAGATCGCCAAGCGCGACATCTGGAGTCCTGAGCAGATGGCCGCGGTGCGCCCCGACATCGACTACGGGATCATCGCTCTCGACGCGACGACCGTGAACGACCCGCACCACATCCAGCGGCTGATGAACGAGGTGTCGCAGGGATTGGCCGACGGCGAGTGGGAGCCGGTGCCCGCCGAGGTCTACCCGCTGACCGAGGCCAAGTCCGCGTTCCGCCGCATGCAGCAGGCCCGGCACATCGGCAAGATCGTGCTGCAGATGCCCAAACCGCTTGCGCCGCGGGGCGATCGGAGCTACCTGGTCACCGGTGGCCTCGGCGCGCTGGGTCTGCACACCGCGGCGTATCTGGCCCAACTGGGCGCCGGCGACATCGTTCTGACCAGCCGCCGAAGCGCCGACGCCGAAGCCGAACGCGCCATCGCCGCGATCACCGAACGATTCCACTGCCGCGTGCACGTCTTCTCCGCCGACGTCGGTGACGCAGACGAGCTCGCCGGACTGCTGACCAGGATCCGCGCGGAACTGCCTCCGCTCGGCGGTGTGGCACACCTCGCCGGTGTTCTCGACGATGCCCTGCTGCCGCAACAGGATCTCGAGCATTTCCGGACCACGCTGCGCCCCAAGGCCTTCGCCGCACAGCGGTTGCATGAGCTGACCAAGGACGACGAGCTGGACTTCTTCATCCTGTACTCGTCGGCCTCGGCCGTGCTGGGTTCACCGGCCCAGGCCAACTACGCATGCGCCAATGCCTTCCTCGACGGGCTCACCGCGGCGCGCCGGGCGCACGGCCTGCCGGCCACCGCGGTCAACTTCGGCCCGTGGGGCCGCGGCGGCATGGCCAGCTCGCAGGTCGTGATCGCCAATCTCGGCGCTCAGGGCATGATGCCGCTGGAGCCGGCGGCGGCGCTGGCCGCCCTCGGCGAGGTCGTCCGGCACGGCACCGGGCAGGCGACGGTCCTCAAGGCGAACTGGCAACGGGCCGCCAAGATGTTCGGCGGTGTCCGGCCGCCGCTTCTGGACAACGTGTTGCCCACCGGGGACGCGGAGGGAACCGGCGACAGCGAGTTGCTGCGCCAACTGCAGGAGATCCCGGTGGCCGCGCGCGCCGGCTTCATCACCGAGTTCCTCCAGCGCGAGGTGCAGGGTTTCCTGCGGCTGGCGCAGCCGCCGGCGGCCACCAGCAGGTTCCTCGACCTGGGCACCGACTCGCTGATGGCGGTCGAACTCCGCAACCGGTTGTTCGGACAGTTCGGGGGCAAGTTCGACATCAGCCCGACGGCGGTGTTCGACTATCCGACGATCGGGGAACTAGCCGAGCATCTGGTCTCGCAGCTGCCCGAATCGGATGAGACGGCGCCCGCCGGGACTGCGGATCCGGCGCCCTCAGGGCAGTGACCTCGCCTCTGCTGGCCAGGGAAGATTGACCTAGATCACACTTTGTTGCGTTCGTGTTACCGACGAGTATAGTTGGCCAGGTTACTGGTGGGTAACTTAGATCCGAGTACCCAACCCTGAATGTGGCGTTTCCATCGAGGAGGAACTGTGGGCCACTACAAGAGCAATGTTCGCGACCAGGTTTTCAACCTGTTCGAGGTGTTCGGCCTGGACCAGGCCCTCGGTGAAGGCACCTTCGCCGACCTCGACGTCGACACGGCCACCGAGATGCTCGCCGAGATGGCGCGCCTGGCCGAGGGTCCGCTCGCGGACTCCTTCGTCGAGGGCGACCGCAACCCGCCGGTGTTCGATCCGGCGACCCACTCGGTGAAGATCCCCGCAGCCTTCAAGAAGTCGGTCAAGGCCTTCATCGAGGGCGGCTGGGACAAGGTCGGTCTGATCGAGTTGCTCGGCGGCGTGCCCGCACCCAAGGCGCTGCTGTGGGCTCTGCATGAGCATGTGCTGGGTGCCAACCCGGCGGTGTGGATGTACGGCGGCGGTGCCGGCTTCGCCTCGATCGTCTACCACCTCGGCACCGAGGAGCAGAAGAAGTGGGCCGTGCTGGCCGCCGAACGCGGCTGGGGCTCCACCATGGTGCTGACCGAGCCGGACGCCGGCTCCGATGTCGGCGCCGGCCGCACCAAGGCCGTCCAGCAGCCCGACGGCACCTGGCACATCGACGGCGTCAAGCGGTTCATCACCTCGGCCGACTCCGATGACATGTTCGAGAACATCATGCATCTGGTTCTCGCGCGCCCCGAGGGCGCCGGACCGGGCACCAAGGGTCTGTCGCTGTTCATCGTGCCGAAGTTCCTCTTCGATCCCGAGACCGGCGCTCCCGGTGAGCGCAACGGCGCCTTCGTCACCAACGTCGAGCACAAGATGGGCCTGAAGATCTCGACCACCTGTGAGCTGACCTTCGGCCAGCACGGCGTTCCGGCCAAGGGCTGGCTGGTCGGCGAGGTGCACGAGGGCATCGCCCAGATGTTCGACGTCATCGAGCAGGCTCGAATGATGGTGGGCACCAAGGCTATTGCGACGCTGTCGACCGGCTACCTCAACGCGCTGGAGTACGCCAAGTCGCGCGTCCAGGGTGCCGATCTGACCCAGATGATGGACAAGGCCGCACCGCGCGTCACCATCACCCACCACCCGGATGTCCGGCGTTCCCTGATGACCCAGAAGGCTTACGCCGAGGGTCTGCGTGCGCTGTACATGTTCACCTCCACCTACCAGGACGCCGAGGTGGCCAAGAAGCTGCACGGTGTCGACGCCGAGCTGGCGATGAAGGTCAACGACCTGATGTTGCCGATCGTCAAGGGCGTGGGTTCGGAGCAGGCGTACGCGAAGCTGACCGAGAGCCTGCAGACCTTCGGTGGTTCCGGCTTCCTGCAGGACTACCCGATCGAGCAGTACATCCGTGACGCCAAGATCGACTCGCTCTACGAGGGCACCACGGCCATCCAGGCGCAGGACTTCTTCTTCCGCAAGATCATCCGTGACAAGGGCCAGGCGCTGGCCCATGTCGCCGGCCAGATCCAGGAGTTCGTCACCAATGAGTCCGGCAACGGCCGGCTCAAGACCGAGCGCGCTCTGCTGGCCAAGGCTCTGGAGGACGTCCAGGCGATGGCCGCCACGCTGACCGGCTACCTGATGGCCGCGCAGGAGGACCCCAAGAGCATCTACAAGGTGGGCCTGGGTTCGGTGCGGTTCCTGATGAGCGTCGGCGATCTGGTGATGGGTTGGTTGCTGCTGCGCCAGGCCACCGTCGCGATGGCGGCGCTCGACGCCGGCGCCGCCGGGGCTGACCGCTCCTTCTACGAGGGCAAGATGGCCGCCGCGTCGTTCTTCGCCAAGAACTACCTGCCGCTGCTTACCGGCACGCGTCAGGTGCTCGAGACGATCGACAACGAGGTCATGGAACTCGACGAAGCCGCCTTCTAAATACGGACGAAACGATGGCCCCGGGACTTCGGTCTCGGGGCCGTCGTCTTTTAGACGGTTAGCTGGATTGGCCCCGATTCAGACATCGGGCGGGTCATCACCGCATGTGAAAAGGACCTACCCGCCGATGACCTTCGACTCTTCTCCCTGAGCGTGGTTTTGCTAGTTTTCAGAGGTGACCGGGCCCCCGAGCAAGAAGGCCGACAGCCAGCGCAATCCGCTGGCCAACATCGTGGAACCGTTCACCAAGGCCGGCGGCTACTACGCCCGGTCCTGGGGGGCCTATCTGGGCGGCACCCGCAACGAACTGCCGGTGGCCCGGCCGACCCTGTCGCTGGCCACCCACGCACTGCGGGACGAACTCGTCCTCGTCGGCCTGCTGTGGAAGCGGCCGCTGAGTGACCCGGCGGCCTACCAGCGGATCAACGGCGAGGTCGAAGCGGCGATCGACCTCTACAGCCGCAACGGCTGGCTGGAGAAGCCCCAGGGGTTCTTCTCGGCTCCGCCGGTGCCGACCGAGGTTTCGGTCCGAAAGTTCAGCAGCCGCAACCGAACCCATGAACGGCTGTCCTTCGACAGCGGCTACGCACCACACCCCGGCGAGCCGGGGGCGCAGCGCTGGATGGGCTATACCGGGAACATGCGCGAGTACGCGCTCATGCTGCGGCACCGGGAGGACGGGCCACAGGGACCGCGCCCTTGGCTGGTATGCGTGCACGGCACCGAGATGGGTCGCGCCGGACTCGACATGACCCTGTTCCGGGCCTGGCATCTCCACGAGAAACTCGGCCTCAACGTGATCCTGCCGGTACTGCCGATGCACGGGCCTCGGGCGAAGGGCCTGCCGAAGGGTGCGGTGTTCCCCGGCGAGGACGTGATGGACGACGTCCACGGCACCGCCCAGGCGGTGTGGGACGTCCGCCGGGTCATCGGCTGGATCCGATCCCAGCAACCCGGCGCCAGGATCGGCCTGAACAGCATCTCGCTGGGCGGCTACATCGCAGCCCTGGTCGCCAGCCTCGAGGACGACCTGACCTGCGCCATTCTCGGCGTTCCGCCGGCCAACCTGGTCGAGTTGCTCGGCCGGCACTCCGGTCTTGCCAAGGACGATCCGCGTCAGCAGACCCTTGACCTCGCCAAGCCGATCGGCCGGATGGTGTCGCCGCTGGGACTTGAGCCCAAGGTGCCGGCGGGCGGCAGATTCATTTACGCCGGGGTGGCCGACCGCATCGTGCACCCGCGTCAGCAGGTGATGCAGTTGTGGGAGCACTGGGGACGGCCGGACATCGGCTGGTACCGCGGCGGTCACACCGGATTCTTCGAGGCCCGGCCGGTACAACGCTACGTCGACGCCGCGCTGGTGCAGTCCGGTCTCATCGCGGACCCGGACAGCAGGTAGGCCCCGAAGGCCGCCGCTGGAATCCCCTCTTTCCCAGCGACGGCCTCTGATACGAGGATGGCTCCGTACCGCCGCCGGGTCGGGGGGATTAGACGCCGATACGGAGCTATCCGGGGCAGGTTTACCCGGGCCGGCCGTTCACCAAACCCGTCAGGCTTCCAGAATTGCGGTGACACCCTGTCCGCCGGCCGCACAGATGGAGATCAGCCCGCGCACCGGCCGGCCCGTTTGCGCCTTCTTCTCGGCGAGTTGCTTCGCCAACTGGGCGACGATCCGTCCACCGGTCGCCGCGAACGGGTGTCCGGCGGCCAGTGAGGAACCGTTGACGTTGAGCCGGGTCCGGTCGATGGGACCCAGCGCAGCGTCCAGACCCAGCCGTTGCCGGCAGTACTCGTCGGACTCCCAGGCCTGCAGATGCGCCAGCACGACCGAGGCGAACGCCTCGTGGATCTCGTAGAAGTCGAAGTCCTGCAAGGTGAGTCCGTTCCGCGCGAGCAGGCGCGGGACCGCATACGTGGGCGCCATCAGCAGTCCGTCGGTGCCGTTCACGTAGTCCACCGCGGCGGTCTCGGAGTCGACGAACCAGGCCAGCGGGTTCAGCGCGTGGCGTTCGGCCCACTCCTCGGAGGCCAGCAACGCCACCGAGGCGCCATCGGTCAGCGGCGTCGAATTGCCGGCAGTCATGGTGGCGTCGCCGCCCTTGACGCCGAACACCGGCTTGAGGGTGGCGAGTTTCCCGGCACTGGAATCCGGCCGAAGGTTGTTGTCGCGGTAGAGGCCCAGGAAGGGTGTCACCAGATCGTCGAAGAAACCGCGGTCGTAGGCGGCCGCCATGTTGCGGTGGCTGGCGACGGCCAACTCATCCTGATCGACCCGTTTGATACCCATCTGCCGGGCGGTGACCGCAGCATGGTCACCCATCGACAGGCCGGTGCGCGGCTCGCCGTTGGTGGGAATCTCCACGCCGACCGCGGCCGGCAACCGGCCCGCCAGCTTGAGCCGTTCGATGTTCGACTTCGATCGGCGCACCGCCAGCAGTGCCCGACGAAGGTTGTCCCCCAAGCCGATCGGAGCGTCGGAGGTGGTGTCCACCCCGCCCGCCGCGGCCACCTCGTAGCGTCCGCGTGCGATCCCGTCGGCCGCGGCGATCGCGGACTGCAGACCCGTCCCGCAGGCCTGCTGCAGATCGAAGGCCGGGGTGTACGGGGACAGCGAACTGCCCAGAACGCATTCGCGCATCAGGTTGAAGTCGCGGCTGTGCTTGAGCACCGCGCCGCCGATCACCATGTCCAGGCGTTCGCCGGCCAGTCCGAACCGGTCCGCCAGACCGTTGAGAACCGCGGTGAACATGTCCTGGTTGCTCGCCTCGGCGTAGGCGGTGTCCGAGCGGGCGAACGGAATCCGGTTGCCGCCCAACACAGCGACCCTGCGACCAGTAGTCATGCGCCCATCCTACGCACCCACCTTACTCTGGAGTAAGTTAGGTCCATGGCCTCCGATCTGTTGTCCCAAGTCCTCAATTCCGCCCCGGGATCGTTCGTCGCCAAGCAGTTCGGCCTTCCCCAGGCCGAGACGTTGCGCCGCTACCGCCCGGGTGAAACTGCCCTGGCAGGCGCGCTGCTGATCGGTGGCGAAGGGCGTCTCGTCGAACCGATGCGGGCCGCACTGGCAGACGACTACGACGTCGTCGGCAACAACCTCGGCGGCCGGTGGGCGGACATCTTCGGCGGTCTGGTCTTCGACGCCACCGGAATCACCGAACCGGCGGGACTGCGCGCGCTCTACGAGTTCTTCACGCCACTGCTGCGCAACCTCGGACCGTCCGGCCGGGTGGTCGTGCTGGGCACCAACCCGGACGCGGCCGCAAGCACCGATGAGCACATCAGCCAGCGCGCACTGGAGGGGTTCACCCGCTCGCTCGGCAAAGAACTGCGCCGCGGCGCCACCGTGGCGCTGGTCTACGTCTCCCCCGATGCCGCGCCGAACGCGAGCGGTTTGGAGTCCACGCTGCGGTTCCTCCTGTCCGGGAAGTCGGCCTACGTCGACGGCCAGGTCTTCCGGGTGGGCGCAGCGGATTCGGTGCCGCCGGCGGACTGGAACAAGCCGTTGGCCGGCAAGGTCGGCATCGTCACCGGCGCCGCCCGCGGGATCGGCGCCACCATCGCCGAGGTCTTCGCCCGCGACGGCGCAGCCGTGGTCGCGATCGACATCGAGGATTCGGCGCAGGCCCTTGCCGAGACGGCCGCCCGGGTCGGCGGCAGCGCCCTGCCCCTGGACGTCACCGCCCCCGATGCCGTCGAGCGCATCACCGCACATCTGGCCGCGCAGCACGGGGGCCGGGCCGACATCCTGGTCAACAACGCCGGCATCACCCGGGACAAGCTGCTGGCCAACATGGACGACGCGCGCTGGGACGCGGTGATCGCGGTGAATCTGCTTGCGCCGCTTCGGCTCACCGAAGGGTTGGTGGCCAACGGCACGATCGGCGAGGGTGGCCGCATCATCGGCCTGTCGTCGATGGCCGGTATCGCCGGCAACCGAGGCCAGACCAACTACGCGGCAACCAAGGCCGGGATGATCGGCATCACCGAGGCACTGGCCCCATCGCTGGGTGAGCGCGGCATCACCATCAACGCGGTGGCGCCCGGTTTCATCGAGACGGCGATGACCGCGGCCATCCCACTGGCCACCCGGGAGGTCGGCCGTCGGCTGAACTCGCTGTATCAGGGCGGCCAACCGGTCGATGTCGCAGAGACCATCGCGTACTTCGCCAGCCCGGCCTCGAATGCGTTGACCGGCAACGTGATCCGGGTCTGCGGCCAGGCGATGCTGGGGGCGTGAACCATGGCGCTGAGTAATCTGTTGCGCGCGGCCCTCGGTTCGCTTCCGCTCATCCCCCGCGGCGACCGAATCCCCGATCGCACCCTGGTCATCGACGAACTGCCGATCGACGCGTCGAACGTCGCGGCCTACGCCGCGGTCACCGGACTGCGGTTCGCCGACGCGGTGCCGCTGACCTACCCGTTCGCGCTGACCTTCCCGACGGTGATGGAGTTGATCACCGGGTTCGACTTTCCCTTCGCCGCAATGGGTGCGGTGCATGTGCAGAATCTGATCACCCGGCACCGGCCGATCGCGGTGACCGACACCGTGCGCGCGACGGTGCACGCCGAGAACCTGCGTGAGCATCGCAAGGGACTGCTCGTCGACGTCGTGACCGCGCTGACCATCGGCACCGACCCGGCCTGGGAACAGGTCACCACATTCCTGCATCAGCAACGCACGAGTCTGTCCGACGAGCCCAAGCCGGAGCCACCCAAGGCGCCGAAGCTGCCGCCGCCCAATTCGATCCTGCGCATCACACCGAAGCAGATCCGCCGCTACGCCTCGATCGGCGGTGATCACAACCCGATTCATACCAGCGTCGTCGGCGCCAAGCTGTTCGGGTTCCCGACCGTGATCGCACACGGAATGTTCAGCGCGGCCGCGGTTCTGGCCAATATCGAGGGACAACTCCCCGACGCGGTGAGCTACGCCGTCAAGTTCGGCAAGCCGGTTCTGCTGCCGGCCGCCCTCGGCGTCTACACCGACCGGACGGCCGGCGGCTGGGACATCGCCGTGCGCAACATGACGAAGGGTTACCCACATCTCACCGGGTCGGTGCGGGCCCGCCCTTGAGGCCCCGCCAGAACAGGTTGATCAGGAGTTCGGACGCCTCACTGACATCGGCGTCACCGACGCTGACCCGGGCCGCGACCGCCTCGCCGGCGCCCACCAGGGCCACCGACATCATGTGGAAGTCGCTGTCGGGCTGGGGATCCCGGGTGCCCGACTCCAGCAGTCGGGCGACCATGTCGATGATCCTCTCGCGGCCCTCGCGGACGGTGTGGGCGAAGGCCTGCGAACTGGTGGCCTGGGCGTAGAGCACGATCCACGACGCCCGGTTGGCGTCGATGTACTGCAGCACTGAAACGATGGTGCGGCGCAGCAGCTCCCGCGGACTGAGCTTCAAGTCGATATCGGCGCGCACCGCGTCGATGAACCGGCTCAGCTCGCGGCTGAGGCAGGCGGCGAACAACTCCTCCTTGGAGCCGTAGTACAGGTACAGCATCGGCTTGGAGATCCGGGCCTGCGCGGCGATGGCGTCCATCGACGTCTCGTGATAGCCGTTGACCGAGAACATCTGCACGGCGGCGTCCAGCATCTGCTGCTCACGGACCGCACGCGGCAGCCGCTTGGTGCCCCCCGCCCCGCCGACCATGACGGGCTAGCCGCCGCAGCGCGCGCTGGTGCCCTTGATCCCCGCCAGTCGCAGTACCGAGCCCTCGACGGCCGCCATCGACAATTCGCCACTGCTGACGGCCTTCTCGAGCCGGTCCAGCACGGCGGGCACCTCGTCGGTGGTGATCCACAGCGCCTCGTCGACGCCGGCCTGCAGCGTGCGCAGCACGGCCTCGGCGACGCCGTAGCGCGACGAGATGGCGGCCATGCTGGACAGATCGTCGGAGAAGATCGGTCCGTTGAAGGCAGGTCCGCCGTAGCCGCCGCTGCGGAGCAGGTTCACCGCGGCCGGGCTCAGGCTGGCCGGGGTGTCACCGGTCAGACCGGGGACCTCCAGGTGGCCGAGCATCACCGCGACGGGCGCCTCGGCGGTCAGCGTGCGATACGGCACCAGGTCGCTGGTCATCAACGCCGACAACGGCGGGGTGCTCACCGCGCCGGCGGTGTGCGAATCTCCCGAGCCGTGGCCGTGGCCGGGGAAGTGCTTGAGCACCGGAAGCACACCGGCGTCGCGCAGGCCGCGGGCGTAGGCGCCGGCGTATGCGGTGACGGTGGCGGGGTCGTTGGAGAACGAGCGGTCGCCGATGACGGTGTTGGCGCCCTGATCGGAGACGTCGACGACAGGGGCGAAGTCGACGGTGATCCCGAGACCGCGCATCTGCCGGCCGCGGGCCAGCGCGATCGCGTAGACCTGATCGGGGGTCTGGGTCGCGGCCAGGGTGCGGGCCGCGGGCTGCGCACCGATCAACGAGGACAGCCGGGAGACCCGACCGCCCTCCTCGTCGGTGCTCACCGCCAGCGGCAGCGGGCCGATATTGGAGATGTCGGCCAGCGTGCCGTCGGTCAGCATGGACAGGTCGGTCCAGCTGCCGATCATGATGCCGCCGACGTGGGAGTTGCCCACCACCGCGCGGGCGTCGGCGGCGTTCTTGACGCCG
>NZ_JAFMJZ010000184.1 GCF_017853185.1 Mycolicibacterium sp. | reverse complement strand
CTGGCCGGTGGCGATCAAGCCGACACCGAACAGGAACGCCACCTTGTTGACCGGACCGCCCATATCGAAGGCGATCATCAAGCCCAGGATGACGCCCAACACGACGGCGTTGGCGCCCGTCAGCCCCGACAGCCAATTCGTCAGACCGCTGAACACGCCGGCGATGGGTGCGCCCAGGACGTAGATGAAAGCCAGCGAAGAAACGACGGTGGCGACCAATGGGATGACGATGATCGGCATGATGCCGGCCATGAACTTGGGCACTTTCACGCGCTTGACCGTCAAGGTCACATACCCGGCCAGGAAGCCGGCCACAATCGCGCCGAGGAATCCCGAACCCGCCTCCGAGCCGTACAGCTCTCCGGTGTTGGCCACGAGACCGGTGATCATGCCGGGGACCAAACCGGGCCGGTCAGCGATCGACATCGCGATGAAACCGGCCAGAATCGGGATCATCATCTTGAAAGCGATGGTCCCGATCTGCAGCATCTTCCACCAGAAACTGCCCTCCGGCACGACCAGGCCACCGGAGGGATCCGGACTCCCACCCAGCGACAGGCTGACGGCGATGAGAAGGCCACCGACGACCACGAAGGGGATCATCGGCGAGACGCCGGCCATCAGGGCGCGGTAGAGCGTCTGGCCCACGCCGACCTTCTCCTCCGTCGCGGCAACGACGGTTCCGCCTTGAACGGGCGCGTTGATCGCGCGGTCAAGGAGTTCGGCGGGTTTGTGGACTCCGTCGGCGACCCCCACCTTGAGCACCTTCTTGCCGGCGAAGCGATCGAGTTCGACGTTCTTGTCCGCCGCGATGATGACCGCATCGGCCGCGGCGATGTCCGCGGCGGTCAAGACGTTCTCCGCACCGATCGAGCCCTGGGTCTCGACTTTGATCTGGTGGCCGGCAGCGGCCGCGGCGGTCTGCAGTTTCTCTGCCGCCATGTATGTGTGGGCGATGCCCGTCGGGCACGCCGTGACAGCTACGTAGCGCACGCTACCTCCGTAAGTTGCTCCGCTGATGCGGCCCACTGACTCGGCCTCAGACGCTAGCTGCGCGCGGGCCACCACATGAGAAAAAGGACGAAAGCGCGCCAGCAGCAACCATCGCCGATTGTGCTGCGCGTCGACCCGCCTCGAATACCCTGGCGCGATGCCACCGACTGCAGAACTGCTCCTTCTGCTGCTGACGGGCGGAGGGTTGGCGTTCGCGAACACGCTGGCGTCCTCAGGGTCGGCGCTGTCGCTGCCCGTGCTGCTGGCGGTCGGCCTGGGTCCCGAATTGGCCAATGGGACCAACCGCGTCGCGGTGCTGGCCGGCGCGGTGGCCGCCATGGCCTCCTTCGTCCGGGCCGGCCGGATCCAATGGCCGATCGTCCGGCCGCTGATGGCCGTCGCGGCCATCGGGGCTGTCGTCGGCGCAGCGATCTCCGAAGCGATCCCGGCGACCACCCTGCATCTGGCGATCATGGGTGCGCTGCTGGTGGCGTTGGCGCTCCTCGCCATCAAGCCTTCGCGATGGCTGACCGACTCCGCATCGCAACCCCGTGTCGGCGCGATTCAGCTTCTGCTGATTTTTGCGATCAGCGTCTGGGCCGGGTTCATCGTGCTCGACGGCATGACGTATCTGCTGATGGCCCTGGTGCTTTCGGTCGGGTTCGATGTGATCTCAGCCAATGCGGCCAAATCGGCGATCGCCGTCGCCATCGCCTCGGTGTCGCTCGCGGTTCTCGCCGCCGGCGGGAATGTCGACTGGACCGCGGCCACACCGCTGGCGATCGGCGCCGTGCTCGGCGGACTCGTCGCCGCGCGATTGGCACTGAACCCCTCCGCAGCGCGCTGGATCTATCGGCTCCTGGTGCTCATCATCGTGGGGGAAATCGCCCAACTGGCGCTTGCCGGGATGCGCCTGTGAACAGCCGCGTGCCTCCCGAGAAGGTTGACGAAGCTAAGCCTGGTCCGATGCCGAATTCGAGTAATCCCACGACAGTGTCCGAACGGGCGTCACGCGGATATAGGCGGCGCCCGGTCGAGGCGCACTGGGCCATTCGGCCTCTGGCACGCCCCGTGCCAGGGCACCTTCCCTCGCGAGCTGGAGTGCTTCGCCTGGTTCGCGAACGATGCGGGCGTGACCTTGCACCATCACGCCCCGGATGTCTGCCATGCTCGAGCCGTCTTCGAGCAGGACACTCACGTGCGGGTTGCTTTCGACGTTGGCCACTTTTCGTGTCCCGTCCCGGACACCCATGACGATGTCGCGGCCGAAACGGAAGTATCCAAGGGGAACGGAGTGCGGGAAGCCGTCCTTGTCGATGGTGCTCAGTATCGCCCAGCCCGGGCGGCTATCGAGGTAGGCCTCAATTTGTTCGTCAGTGAATTTGCCTGGCATAAAGAGATATTAGGTGCCCTGCGGAATCCTCAGCTTGAGGTGTCGATGGCACTGACAACGATTCGGAACGGGCCTTCCTGTTTGTCGAGGATGTAGATCGAGACCCTGCTGATGATTGACGGGTCCAGAGACGGCGCGATTGGTACGGGATCGAGGAACCTTCCCACCGGCTGGAAGCCGCCCACCGGCAGGTCGTAGGTTTGCCGGACGCCGGCCTCGGTGGAGAAGCGCTGGATATAGGACCAGGGCTGACCCGTCTCCACCTTCAACACGTAGGTCTTGCCGTCGCCAAGCGCTCGCACCCGCAGCGACGTCGCACCGGTCGCCCGGCGCCCGAGTTCGGGGTCGATCGGACCGCGGGCCGAGGCGAATCCTCCGTTGTTCTCCAGCGAGATGTCGCCCGAGAACTCCAGGCCACCGTCGCCGAACGTGACCGTCGAGGTCGACCGGCCGCCCATGACGGGATCGTTGACCGTTGTCCAGGCGGCTACCGCCGCGGGATCAGCGAGGTCGACGAGAACAGCCGGCCCGGCCGCCGGGGCGGACGGGCGAGGCGGCGTCAGCGGTTCGTCTGCCCACGCGATCCGACCGGTGCCCCCGCCCGACACGATCAGGGCCGCCAAGCACGTGATCGCCAGACCTGTTCGCGCCCGCCAACGACGTTTGTCACTCCACATCCACTCAATGTAGGGGCGTGGGTCGCTGTGTCAACGACGGCTGCGGAGTCCCCGTGCCCTACCGGTGATTCCTGACCCACGCCGAATACGACGCGACCGAGCCGGACCGCGGCCGCCGCAGCCAGGGCCATGGATATAGAGCGGCGATATCGAGGCGCCCCGCCCGTGTCCGCCAGCCGGGCACGGGCGCAAAGGTGGCCGCCAGGCGTTGGCCGGCCAACACATCGACGGGATCCCCGCGGAACACCTGCACCTCCCGACGGGTCGACAGATCGGCAAGGCTCGAAGCGAGGAACACCAATCGGTGCGCGGAGAGCCTGAGTCGTCGCAACAGCGGCTCGTCGAACACGAAGATCACCGGCAGTTCCGGGTGCGCGGCGCAGGCCGGGTCCCGGTCACTCAGGCTCTCGGCGGTGATCCAGACCTTCTCGGGCGGCACCGACAGCCTGGCGACTGCCGGACCACTGGTGGTCTCAGGGTCTTCGTCGCGCCGGATGCGCGGATCGGTCAGTATCCGCGGCTCACGCTCACTGGTGGGCGGCCAGTCAGCGATCGGGCAACGCTGATTCAACGAACAGGACGCACACAATCCCGGTGCCCGCTTCTCCACCTGCCACCGGGAGAACCCGTAGGCCTTTCCGGTGAGCGCGCCGGCTGTCCACTGCCAGCCGAGCCGGTTCGCCGCGCGCGAGCCGTCCAGCAGATGCCGATACATCAGGTCCTCGCCGTCGCGCCAGCCCAGCCCCGAGCGGACGCTCCAGTGCGAGGCCAGCCACATCCGGGTCTGGTTGGTCAACCAACCGTTGTTCACGAGCTCCGACCACGACGACTCCAGACACCGGGCCGACCCCGACCACGGATTGCCCTCCTCGGTCACCCCGTCAGTGCGCTCCGCGACGGTGAACCGCAGTGACTCGCGTGTCCCAGTTCCCAAGCGGGCGTAGAGATGTCGCGCATATTCCTGCCACAGCAGCTCGTCGCGGAACTTGCCAACGTCCGCAGGTGGTCCGTCGCCGACGTGGTTCCACACCTCGCGCAGCGTGAGCAGCCCGTGCCGGATGTAGGGCGACAGCCGTGACGCACCCCGGGTGGGAGCCGGCCAGACGTTGTTGCGCCGCCGGGCGTAGCCGCTGACGTCGAAGGCCCGGAGGGCGGCGTCGGCGGCGCGCTGGCCACCGGCGATCGGTGCGCCGATGGCCGACGACACGCAGAGGTCCCCGAGGTTCCGCGTCACCCAGGTGCTGAGACCGTCGGCGTCGAGTGGCGGATCACTGAGACGCTGATTCATCGGAACTCCTCGAGGCTGGCTCCGTGAGTCTAGGGGCGGGGTCGTAAGCGGCACGCAGGCACTCAACAGCTCCATGGTCTGCCCACGTGGAGCAGGACGGCCGCCAGCCGAGCCCCGTCGCAATTACGTCAAGTTTTCCAACGTGATTCGCGAGCATTGACGGCGGGTGGCGATGGCGCTAGGCGCCCATGATTGCGAGGCCCCAGTTGAGATGGTCGCTCGGAACCGATGCGATCCGCCCGCCCTGCACAGCCGGCTTGGCGTCCGACACCGGCCCACCGCAGAGGCGCATCTGTGCCACCGTCGCGTCCAGATCCGGCGTCTTCAGTGCCAGGCCAATGAGTGCGGGTTCCAGGCCACTCTCGACGGCCTCGATGAAGCCCTCGCCGACGCGATAGAAGGCCATCTCCGGACCCTCCGGCCCTCGTGGATGGAAGCGCCTGCGCGGCGCAGAGCCCAGCACCGCGTTGAGTGCGTCGACCGCCGGGTCCAGATCCGGCACCGTGTAGACGATGTGGTCGACGGCGGTGACCCCGCAGGGGTGCTCGGTCGGCGCGGCCGCGGGACTTGTGACGGTCCGCACGCCGAGATCGGCAGGATCGGAATGGATCTCGTCGAATCCCCAGCCTTTGCCGCCGATGCTGCAACGGACCCGGCCTACGGTGAATCCGCCCCCGTCGACCACGAAGCCGAGCGCCGTCCACGCCCGCTCATCGCCGGGTACGCCTAGCCATGTGAGAGTCGACATGGTCCCCATCGTGTCAGCAGTAGTGGTCGCTGAGCGAGGACCTGAAAGACGTGACAGCGGGGTGCGGCGTACGGCATCGTGGTGGCCATGTCACCAAAGGCGTCAAAGGGCGCGTCGTCAAAGTCCTCAAAACTCAAGGTGCCCTCGCCGGGCGATGTCATCTCGGCTACCCAAGCGGCAGTCGACGCCGCGCAAGCGGCGGCTACCGGCGCCCTGCGCATTCCACCCGCGTCGGCTCGCCTTATCGCGCAGATGCCGGAGTTACTGGACAACATGGTCACGGCCACTGAGCGTCTCAACGCTGCGATGGACCGTCTCGACAGGTATCTGGCGCTCGCCGAACCGACGCTCCGGGCCACGGACCGTCTGCTGCCACAGCTTGAAGCACTGGTCGCCACCGGCGACGAGATCTACGGGGCCCTGTCCCGCATTCCCGGGGTGTCCGCACTGGGTCGGTTCGCAGGTCGTTCGTCAGACGAAGATCCCCCGAAGAAGCGCAAGAAATAAGGTGCGCGGTGTGGCGGTGACGCCACATGCCATCCGCTTGCCCTCATCGCCGGTCGCCAATCGTCTCGGCGTCGGACGGGGACGCGCATCACATGTTTAGTCGGTGAGCTTCGGG
>NZ_JAFMJZ010000044.1 GCF_017853185.1 Mycolicibacterium sp. | reverse complement strand
CGCCTCGGAGATGCCGAACTTGGCGCTCTCGCCGGCCACCCGGATGTCGGTGCCCTGCAGGATTTCGGTGCCGCCGGCGATGGCGGGACCTTCGACGGCGGCGATCAGCGGCTTGGTCAGCCGGCGCCCCTTGAGGAGTGCATCGATCCGGGTCGGGTCGTAGCCGCCGCTCTTGAACGAGTCCCCGGGCGGGGCCTTGGTGGCGGCTTTGAGGTCCATGCCGGCGCAGAAGTAGCCGCCCGCGCCGGTGAGAATGCAGACCCGGATGTCGGGATCGTTGTCGACGCGGTCCCACGCCTCGACCATGATCGCCATCATTTCGCCGGAGAGTGCGTTACGGGATTCCGGGCGGTTCAGCGTCACGATCAGGACGTGACCGCGCTGCTCGATCAGGGCGTCTGCCATATTTCCCCGCCTTTCGTTGAGAAAAAATGTAACACGTTCTAGTTTGGGTTCGTGGCCCTCAACATCGCCGATCTCGCCGAGCACACCATCGACGCGGTGCCCGACCGCATCGCCGTCATCTGCGGCGACGAGCAGATCACCTTCGCCGAACTCGAGGAGAAGGCCAACCGGTTGGCGCACTACCTCATCGACCATGGCGTCAAGAAGGACGACAAGGTCGGCCTTTACTGCCGCAACCGCATCGAGATCGTGATCGCGATGCTCGGGATCGTCAAAGCCGGCGCCATTCTGGTCAACGTCAACTACCGCTACGTCGAGGGCGAACTGCGCTACCTGTTCGACAACTCCGACATGGTGGCCCTGGTGCACGAACGGCAGTACGCCGACAAGGTCGCCAACGTGTTGCCGGAGGTGCCGAACGTCAAGACGGTCCTCGTCGTGGAGGACGGCAGCGACAAGGACTATCGACGCTACGGCGGCGTGGAGTTCTACGAGGCGATCGCCCAGGGGTCGCCGGTCCGCGATTTCGGAGAGCGCAGCGCCGACGACATCTACCTGCTCTACACCGGCGGCACCACCGGGTTCCCCAAGGGTGTGATGTGGCGGCACGAGGACATCTACCGGGTGCTGCTCGGCGGAACCGACTTCGCCACAGGCGAATTCGTCAAGGATGAGTACGAGCATGCCCGCCAGGCGACCGCCGCCCCGCCGATGACCCGGTTCGCGATTCCGCCGATGATCCACGGCGCCACCCAATCGGCCACCTGGATGGCGTTGTTCGCCGGGCACACCAGCGTGCTCGCCCCGGAGTTCGACGCCGAAGAGGTGTGGCGCACGGTCGCCAAACACAAGGTGAACCTGCTGTTCTTCACCGGCGACGCGATGGGCCGCCCACTGCTGGACGCGCTGGAGTCCGGCGCCGTCGACATCTCCGCCGATCTCTCCCAACTGTTCCTGTTGTCCTCCACCGCGGCGTTGTTCTCGCCCAGCCTCAAGGAACGCTTCCTGGAGTTGCTGCCCAACCGGGTGATCACCGACTCGATCGGCTCGTCGGAGACCGGCTTCGGCGGCACCAGCATCGTGGCCAAGGGGGCCACCCAGGCCGGCGGACCACGGGTGATGATCGACAAGAGAACCACCGTGCTCGACGACGACGGCAACGAGGTGCAACCCGGTTCCGGCGTGCGCGGCATCATCGCCAAGCGCGGCAACATCCCGGTCGGCTACTACAAGGATGAGAAGAAGACCGCCGAGACGTTCCGCACCATCAACGGCGTGCGTTACGCGATCCCCGGCGACTACGCCACCGTCGAGGCCGACGGCACCGTCACCATGCTCGGCCGCGGGTCGGTGTCGATCAACACCGGCGGGGAGAAGGTGTACCCCGAAGAGGTCGAGGCCGCACTCAAGGGCCATCCGGATGTGTTCGACGCACTCGTGGTCGGCGTTCCGGACCCACGCTTCGGCCAGCATGTCGCCGCCGTCGTGGCACCGAGGAAGGGTCGCCGCCCGACGCTTGCGGATCTGGATGCGTTCGTGCGCAAGGAGATCGCCGGTTACAAGGTGCCGCGCAGCCTGTGGCTGGTCGACGAGGTCAAACGTTCCCCGGCCGGCAAGCCCGATTACAAGTGGGCCAAGGAGCACACCGAGTCCGGACCCGCAGACGAAACCAGCAGATGATCATCGACGCCTGGGTCCAGCACCCGACCCGGCCGTTCCTGGAATCGGACATGTTCGCCTCGCTGCGCCGGTGGACCGGTGGGCAGATCCCCGAGGGTGACCTGCCGATCGAGATGACGATCGACTCGATGGACGCCGCGGGTGTCGACTTCGCCCTGTTGACAGCCTGGCGCGGGCCGCGCGGAGATCTGATCTCCAATGATCAAGTGGCCGAATGGGTTCGGCGCCACCCCGGGCGATTCGCCGGGATGGCCGCAGTGGACCTGGACCGCCCGATGGAGGCGGTACGCGAACTGCGAAGGCGGGTGCGCGACGACGGTTTCGCCGGACTGCGGATGCTGCCCTGGCTGTGGGGCGCCCCGCCGACCGACCGCCGCTACTACCCGCTCTATGCCGAATGCGTCGAACTCGGTGTCCCGTTCTGCACCCAGGTCGGACACACCGGTCCGCTGATGCCGTCGGAGACCGGCCGTCCCATCCCGTACATCGATCAGATCGCCATCGACTTCCCGGAACTGACGATCGTCTGCGGTCACATCGGCTACCCGTGGACCGAGGAGATGATCGCCGTCGCCCGCAAGCACGAGAACGTCTACATCGACACCTCGGCCTACACCACCAAGCGCCTGCCCCGCGAACTCGTCGAGTTCATGAAGACCCGAACCGGCGGTCGGAAGGTGCTCTTCGGGAGCAACTTCCCGATGATCGGGCATTCGCACGCCCTCGACGGACTGGACGACCTAGGGCTGTCCGACGAAACCCGCGCCGCCTATCTGGGCGGCAACGCCGAACGGGTCTTCACCACGTTGGCGACCCGGGGCTAGAGCCGCCGGGCGGCGAAATCCGCTGCCTGCGCGGCCATCCCGTTCACCCCGTACAAAAGGTGCGGCACGATGCTGTTGCCCTGGTCGACCGTGCAGATCGGGTCGCCGGTGACGCACAGGTCGATGGTCCTGCCCGCGTAGAGCGGTCCGACCGCGATCGGCGGCATGCCGAGCGAGTTCACCAGTTCGGCCGAGGGCTTGCCGAACAGCGCCACCGCCGCAACGTGATCGGCGATCGCCGGCGGCAGCGCACCGGGCAGTCCCGGGAGCGCGGCCGATCCGGCGGAACTGCCATCCGATGTCAGCAGGGCCATCACCCCGGCGCCCTGCGAGTAGCCGCCCAGCACCATCCGGGTGGCCGGGCAACTCGCCGCCATGTCGCGGACGTGGTTACCGGCATCGACCACGCCGGCGACACCGGTCGCATAGTCGCGGCTGGCCGGGTAGTTCACCGCGTAGACGGTCAGGGTCCTGGATGTGTCGGCGCGCAGTGCGTCGATGAAGGCCCCGCCGATCACTCCGACCCCCGGCGGCTCGTCGGTGCCGCGGGCGAACACCACGTCGACGTCGGGGCATCCGTCCGCTGCGGCGACCGGGGCGCTGAGCATCGGGGTGCTGAAGATCGAAGCGCCGATCGCGAGGACCGCCATGAGTTTCACAGCCGGGACTCTAACGCGGGACCTCGAAAACCGGATCGTCGCAACGCAGTCCCTGCGCGGAAAGCTGCCGCTTGATCACCTTGAAGGTCTCGGTCCGGGGCAACGCCGATGACACCCGGACGAACGACGGCCACTGCTTGGGCCCGAGGTCGTCCTGGCCGGCCAGGAAGCGCCGGAAATCGGCGGCGTCGAACGTGGCGGCGTCGAAAGCGGCGCCGTCGCCAAGCACCAGTGCGGCCATCACCCGGTCGCCCACCTCGTCCGGGATCCCGTACACCGCAACCTCGGTCACGCCCGGATAGCGCATCAGCACCCGTTCGATCGGCGCCGTGCCGAGGTTCTCGCCGTCCACCCGCATCCAGTCGCCGAGTCGGCCGGCGAAGAAGACGTAGCCGTTCTCGTCGCGGTAGGCGAGGTCGCCGCTGTGATAGTTGCCGCCGGACATTCGCTGCGATTCGGCGTCGGGATCCTTGTAGTAACCGCGGAACTGGCCGGCGCCGCTGATGTTGACCAGTTCGCCGATCACCCCGGGTGGGCACGGCCGGCCGGTGTCCACGTCGAGGATCTCGAGATCAGGGGGCAGTGGGCCCAACGAACCCTCCGGGGTCTCAGGTGTGCGACCGATCGCGATACCACCTTCGGTGGAACCGAACCCGTCGATCACCGTCACCCCGAACCGTTCGGCGAATCGCGTGATGTCACGGGGGGCGGCTTCGTTGCCGTACATGATGCGCAGTGGGTTGTCGGTGTCGTCCGGCAGTGGCGGGGTGGCCAGGATGTAGGACATCGGCTTGCCGACGTAATTGGCGTAGGTGGCGCCGAACCGGCGCACGTCCGGGATGAACTCCGATGCGGAGAACCTGCGGCGCAATGCGATTGACGCACGGGCGGCCACCGCGGGGGACCAGCCGGCCATGACGGCATTGGAGTGGAACAGCGGCATCGACAGATAGCAGATGTCGGTCGGGCCCAGCCCGAGGCGTTCGGACAGCATCACACCCGGCCCGGCGACCTTCTCGTGCGTGCACCGCACCGCCTTGGGTTCGCCGCTGGTGCCCGAGGTGAAGATCAGCATGAACAGGTCCTCGGGCGTGCTGTCGGCGAAGCGAACCGGCGAGCCGGTGAATCCGGCCCGCTCGTCGGACCACTCCGGCGATGTGACGTCGAGGACGTCCATCCCGGCCGGGGCGAAGGACTCCGGGGAGAGGTCCCGATCGTCGACGAGCACCAGTTGGCAGTCGGCATGTTCGACGTCGCGGCGCAGCGCCGCCCCGCGACGGGTGGGGTTGAGCCCGACCAGCACGATGCCGCCCAACCCGGCGGCCACCAGGAATTCGCAGAACTGCGGGGTGTTGCCGAGCAGCACGCCCACATGCGGCGGCCTGTCCGGGTCGAGGCGTGACCGCAGCAGCGCGGCGAGGTCGGCTCCGGCCTGAATGTGTTGGCGCCACGGCGAATACGACCCGTCATCGCCATGAACCCCGCGGTCGTCGACCGCGGCCAGCGGTTCCAGCAGGCGGGTGACGGTGGGCAGCACCGTCAGGCCGGCGTGTCGGCCAGATCCCGGCCGATAACCCGCAACGCCGCAGTCGCCCCGCCGAGGCCGAACTCGGTCTGCTTGGCGGTCACGAAGTAGCGGTGCACCTGATGGTCCATGTCGATGCCGACGCCGCCGTGCACATGCACGGCCGTGTGTGCCACCCGGTGGCCGGCCTCAGCCGCCCAGAACGCGGCGGTCGCCACCTCGACCTCGGCGGGCAGGTCTTCCGACAGCCGCCATGCTGCCTGCTGCAGGGTCAGCCGCAGACCCTGGATGTCGATGTACCCGTCGGCAAGCCGTTGCGCCACCGCCTGGAAGCTGCCGATCGGCCGGTCGAACTGTTCGCGGGTACGGGCGTACTCGGCGGTCAGTTCCAGCGCGCGCTCCAGCACACCGAGTTGGAAGGCGGTCAGTCCCAACGCGCGATGGATGCTCAGCCAGGCCAGCACGTCGGCGCCGCCCACCACGCGATCGCGCGGAAGTTCGACACCGGCCAGGTCCAGTTCGGCTGCGCTGTTGGCGCCGGTGGTGTCCAATGCCGTCACCGACACTCCGGGATCATCGCCGGCGACCAGGAAAACCTTGACACCCGAGTCGGTTTCGGCCGGAACCAGATATGCGTCGGCAACCGGACCGAACGACACCTGGGTGCGTGTCCCGGTCAGCCGGAAACCGTCTCCGGATGCGGCCGCCATCACCGGACCCTGGCCCAGTTCGCCGTCGAGGGCGACGGTCAGCACCCGAAGGCCGGCGACGGCCGGGGCCGCCCAGTCGCGGCGCAGATCCTCGGAACCGAACCGGGCGATCGCCCCGGCGCCAAGCACCACCGATTCCAGATAGGGGACGGCCGCCAGCTGCCGGCCCAGGCCGGTCAGGATCGCCGTCTGCTCCAGTACCCCGAACCCGCCGCCGCCGGTGTTCTCGGGCGCCGCGGTGTTGAGGATGTCGGCGTGGATCAGCTTCTCCCACAGCGCTTCGTCGAAACGCTGATCGAGTCCGTCGAGCATCCGCTGGTGTGCGGGCGTGCACACCGAATCGACGATGGTCCGGACCAGTCCGGAAAGATCCTGGGCCGCTTCGGTTTTGCTGAAATCCATCAGACGCCTCTCAACGGTTTCCCGGTCAACGGTTTCTGGGCAGGCCGAGAGCAACCATGCCGATGATGTCGCGCTGCACCTCGTTGGTGCCACCGCCGAAGGTGAGGATCAGCGCGGCGCGGTGCATTCGTTCCACCCGCCCGCGCAGCAGCGCGCCGGGGGATTCCTGACGCAACGTCGCCGACGGCCCGAGGATCTCCATCAGCAGCCGGTAGGCCTCGGTAGCCAGTTCGGTGCCGAACACCTTGGCTGCCGACGCGTCGGCCGGTGACGGCGCAACAGCCTGCGCGGAGGCCAGCTCCCAGTTGATCAGCTTGAGGTACTCGGCCTTGGCGTGCACGCGGGCGAGGTTGAGCTGCACCCATTCCGAGTCGATCAGCCGGCGGCCGTGGGAATCCTTGGTGTTCTGCGCCCACTCCCGAACCTGGTTGAGCGCGGTGAAGATCGGCTGGGCCGACACCAGTGCGACCCGCTCGTGATTGAGCTGGTTGGTCACCAGTTTCCAGCCGCCGTTCTCCTCGCCGACCAGATTGCCGGCCGGCACCCGCACATCGGAGTAGTAGGTCGCACTGGTTCCAGGGCCCGCCATGGTGTGGACCGGGGTCCAGGAGAAGCCGTCGGCGGTGGTCGGCACGATCAGCACCGAGATGCCACGGTGTTTCTTCGCTTCGGTGTTGGTGCGCACCGCCAGCCAGACGTAGTCGGCGTACTGGATCAGGCTGGTCCACATCTTCTGGCCGTTGATGACGAACTCGGAGCCGTCGCGGACCGCCGAGGTGCGCAGGTTGGCCAGGTCGGTGCCGGCCTCCGGCTCGGAATAGCCGATGGCGAAGTGGATCTCGCCCGCGGCGATCCTGGGCAGGTAGAACTTCTTCTGCTCCTCGGTGCCGTACGCCATGATCGTCGGCGCGACGCTGTTGATGGTGAGGAACGGCACCGGGGCGCCGGCGACGGCCGCCTCGTCGGTGAAGATCAACTGGTCCATCGCCGAGCGGGCCTGCCCGCCGTACTCGGTGGGCCAGCCCAGCGCCAGCCAGCCGTCGCGGCCCATCTGCGCGACGGTGTCGCGGTAGACGTTGCCGCTGCCGTACTCGCCGGTGGTCGCCATCAGCGCCTCGCGGCGCTCCGGGGTGATCAACTGGGAGAAGTACGACCGCAGTTCGCGGCGTAACTCCTCCTGTTCGGGGGTGTAGGCGATCCGCATCCTATTTTTGTAACACGTTCTAGTCTTGCAATCCACCCTGCGATAATGGTCGTATCGTGACGTTGTAGGGGTGCTTAGGAGGAGTCATGCGCGTCGTTGTTGACCGTGACCGCTGTGAGGGCAATGCCATCTGTGTGGGCATCGCTCCGGACCTTTTCGAACTCGACGATGACGATTACGTCATGGTGACGAAGGACCCGGTTCCGGCCGCCGAGGAGGCCCTCGCCGAGCGGGCGATCGCCGAGTGCCCGCGTGCCGCCCTGACCCGTCGCGACTAGAGGCATTCAGGTTGACTGACACCTCGCTGGACCTGAGCGGCCGGGTCGCGGTGGTGACCGGTGCCGCCGCGGGCCTGGGCCGCGCCGAGGCCATCGGCCTGGCCCGATCCGGTGCCACCGTCGTCGTCAACGACATGGCGCAGGCACTGGATGCCTCCGATGTGTTCGCCGAGATCAGCGCCGTCGGCTCCAAGGCCGTCGCGGTGTCCGGCGACATCAGCCGGCGCGAGACCGCCGACGAACTCATCGCCACCGCCGAACGCCTGGGCGGGCTCAACATCGTCGTGAACAACGCCGGCATCACCCGGGACCGGATGTTGTTCAACATGTCCGACGAGGACTGGGATCTCGTAATCGCCGTGCATCTGCGCGGCCACTTCCTGCTGACCCGCAATGCCGCGGTCTACTGGCGCCAACAGGCCAAGGACACCGGCGGCACGGTGTTCGGGCGCATCATCAACACCTCATCGGAGGCCGGGCTGTCCGGTCCGGTCGGCCAGGCCAACTACGGCGCCGCCAAGGCCGCCATCTCCGCGCTGACAGTGACCGCCGCCCGCGGACTCGAGCGCTACGGCGTGCGCGCCAACGCCATCTGCCCGCGGGCCCGCACCGCGATGACCGCCGATGTCTTCGGCCCGGTCCCGGAACTGGCCGACGGCGAGATCGACCCACTGTCGCCCGAACACGTCGTCACCCTGGTGCGGTTCCTGGCCGCACCGGCCTCCGATCACGTCAACGGGCAGGTGTTCGTGGTCTACGGGCCGACGGTCACACTGGTCGCCGCGCCCACCGCCGAGCACCGCTTCCACGCCGACGGCACCGCGTGGGATCCGGAGGGTCTGAGCGCCTCGATGCGGGACTACTTCGCAGACCGCGATCCGCAGCGCACCTTCGGCGCGATGATCTCGATGGACCCAGACTAGAAACCGGCTAGCCGGATTTGGTGTCGGCCAGTGCGTCGAGGAAGGCCCGCGCCCACCGGTCCACGTTGTGGGCCAGGACCTGACGGCGCATCGCCCGCATCCGCCGCCGGCCCTCTTCCGGGGTCTGGTTGAGGGCGGACTCGATGGCGTTCTTGACGTCGTCCAGATCGTGCGGGTTGGTCAGGTAGGCCTGCCGCAATTCGGCTGCGGCGCCGGTGAACTCGCTGAGCACCAACGCGCCGCCCAGGTCACTGCGGCAGGCGACGTACTCCTTGGCGACCAGGTTCATCCCGTCGCGCAATGCGGTGACGAGCATGACATCGGCGGCCACGAAGAAGGCGATCAGTTCGTCGCGGGGTACCGGGCGGTGCAGATACGACACCACCGGATGACCGACCTCGCCGTACTCACCGTTGATGCGGCCGACCTGCTGCTCGATCTCGCCGCGGAGCACGCGGTAACTCTCGACGCGTTCACGGCTCGGGGTGGCCAGCTGCACCAGCACGGTGTCGTCACCCTTGGCCCGGCCCTCTTCCAGTAGTTCGGAGAATGCCCGGAGCCGGACTTCGATGCCCTTGGTGTAGTCCAGCCGGTCCACCCCCAGCATGACCTTGCGAGGGTTGCCCAGCTCGGCGCGAATCTCCTTGGCGCGCTTGCGAATGCTGCGGTTGCGCGCCTTCTCGTCGAGTTCCGCGGAGTCGATGGAGATGGGGAACGCACCCACCTTGACCGTTCGTGACCCGAGTTGGACCTCGCCGAAGCGGGACCGCACGCCGATCGAGGCACGGGTGGTCTCGGCTCCGGCGAGCCGCCGGGCCAGGAACAGGAAGTTCTCCGCGCCCTGGGCCAGGTGGAAGCCGACCAGGTCGGCGCCGAGCAGACCGTCGATGATCTCGGCCCGCCACGGCAGTTGCATGAACAACTCGACGGGTGGGAACGGGATGTGCAGGAAGAACCCGATGGTGAGGTCCGGGCGCAGATTCCGCAGCATCTTCGGAACCAGTTGCAACTGATAGTCCTGAACCCAGACGGTGGCGCCCTCAGCTGCCGCGCGCGAGGTGGCCTCGGCGAAGCGGCGGTTGACGTCGACGTAGCGGTCCCACCACTCGCGGTGGTAGATCGGCTTGGCGATCACGTCGTGATAGAGCGGCCACAACGTGGCGTTGGAGAAGCCCTCGTAGTACTCCGCGACGTCCTCGGCCGACAGCCGGACCGGGAACAGTTGCAGGCCGTCCTGAACCATCGGTTCTTCGGGGCCGTCGACCACGCCGGGCCAGCCGATCCAGGCGCCGCGTTGCTTACGCAGCAGCGGCTCCAGGGCGGTGACCAGACCGCCCGGGCTGCGCTTCCAGGTGACCGTCCCGTCCGGGAGCCGTTCCATGTCGATGGGCAGCCGGTTGGCCACCACGACGAAGTCGGACGTGCCCGGGAAGTCGGAGGTTCCGGAGCCGCCGGCCCCGGTCTCTCCGGATGTCACCCGGTTGTCCTAGGCCTCGACCTTGGGCCCGATGCCGAGCATCGACAGGAACACCCGGCACTCGTCGGCATCGGTGGCGTAGGCGGCGACCACCCGGCGCGCCTGGCGGGCCGTGGTGTCGGCTAACGGTTCGACTTCGTCGATCTCCGGCTCAGTTTTCGCAGGCATGGTCTAACTCTATGCGATCGCGGGTTAGGGGCTGCTGGAGATCGAGGTACGCGGCTGCACCTCGGGCGGGCTGTCGCCCTGCTGCTCGGCGTAGCAGACCGTCGATTCCCAGCCGCCGGTGCACGAATCGCCGTTGATGTTGGGCACCGCCTCAACCGGCGCCCCGGTGGCCTCGGACTCGCCGCCCGTCACGCCCACCTCGGGTGCCGAGACGCGGATCTGGCCGTCGCTACCGGGGACCGGAGCCTCGGACACACCGTCGACCGGGCCGACCGGAACGGGCTCCGGTTCGGGCAGCGGTGCGGCGAACGCGGCGGGGGCGCCGACGAACAGCGTCGCACCGGCCGTCAGCAGGCCTGCGGCCAGCAATTTCTTGGAAAAAATGGACATTGTGTCTTCCTTACCTACGGGCTCGACGAGATCGACGTCTTGGGCTGCTTGAACTCGTTCTGGTTCTCCGACAGGCCGATGCACTGGCCGGTGCTGCCGCCACCGCCGTGGTTGGCATTGCACGGGATGCCGTCGACCTCGGGCAGCGAGCCGACGTCACCCTGACGCGAGGAGGTGACCTCGTTGGGCTGCAGTGGCACCTGCTCCGGGTTGATCGGGCTGACGCCCTGCTCGGAGGGCTTGTCGGTCACCGGCTTGCAGGCCCCGGAGGCCTGATCCTGGACCTCGCCGGCCGGGCAGGCCGCCAGGGGGGTTCCGGTCCCGTGGCTGGTCGCCACGGCCACCAGGGGGGCGGCGGTGACGGCGAGCGCGAAACCGCCCGCGATCAGCACGCGCTGGGTGAAGGACGTCAAAGTTGCCATGGAGGTGCTCTCTCTCAAGTTGCGCCGGTCCGGGTAGGTCTGCCTGATCTTTCGCTGACGCCGGCCGGGGCGTTACATCCGATACTAGTGTGATTCTTCACCGGCCTCACCTCGGCGTTTTCCGCTTTTAGAAGAAGAATGGAGAACCACATGGACCTCTCGCTCACCGACCGGACCTACCTGGTCACCGGCGGCGGCAGTGGAATCGGCAAGGGCGTGGCCGCTGAACTGGCCCGTTCGGGCGCCAACGTGATGATCGTCGGGCGCACCGCGGACCGGCTGGCGGCCGCGGCCGCGGAACTCAACGGCCTGGGAACCGGTGACGTCGTGGCCGAACCGGCCGACGTCACCGACGAGGATCAGGTCGCCCGGGTGGTGCAGAAGGTCACCGCCTGGAACGGCCGGTTGCACGGCGTGGTGCACTGCGCCGGCGGTTCGGAGACCATCGGCCCGATCACCCAGATGGATTCCGAGGCCTGGAAGCGCACGGTCAACCTCAACGTCAACGGCACGATGTTCGTGCTCAAGCACTCGGCCCGGGAGATGGTGCGCGCCGGGGGCGGATCTTTCGTCGGCATCTCCTCGATCGCCGCGAGCAACGTCCACCGCTGGTTCGGCGCGTACGGGGTGAGCAAGTCCGCGCTGGACCATCTGATGCTGCTGGCCGCCGACGAGTTGGGGCCGTCCTGGGTGCGGGTCAACGGCATCCGGCCCGGCCTGATCCGGACCGACCTGGTCGAGGTGATCATCAACTCCCCGGAGGTGGCCGAGGACTACCGACAGTGCACCCCGCTGCCCCGGGTCGGCGAGGTCACCGATGTGGCCAACCTGGCGCTGTTCCTGCTCAGCGACGCGGCCGGCTGGATCACCGGACAGCTGATCAACGTCGATGGCGGCCACGGTCTGCGCCGCGGTCCGGACATGTCGGCCATGCTGGCTCCGGTCTTCGGCGAGGACGGATTGCGCGGCGTCGTCAACTGACCCCGGTTGGTTGACCCCGGTCAATTAACCCCGGTCAATTGACGCAGGGCACGCCACTGCCGCCGTCGATCGGGGTGCCGGCGTCCGGTATGACGGTGCTGGGCGTCCCGGTCGGCGCAGGATCTTCGGTGGACGTGGAATCTGTTGTCTCCAAAGTGTTTACGTCACCTGGGATCTCGTAGCCGGGACTCAGGATCACCCGGATCTTCCCGTCCGGAAGGTTGGGATTGGCCTTCGGGGGCGCGGCGATGCCGAGTATGTCGGCCAGGGCGGCGGCATCCGCGTCGGCTCCCGGTCCGTAGTCGATGACGGTCGCCAGCGGTTCGCCGTCCTTGCGGTCGCGGATCTCCTCGACGGTGTATCCCTTGCGGCCCAGCACATCTGCGGCCCGGGCGGCCAGTCCGTAGGTCTCGGTGGCGTTGACGACGGCGACGACGGTGTCCGGATCCGGCCCACTGGTCGCCGCGGTGGTGGTGCTGGCCGTCGAACCCGCTATCGCCGCGGAGATCTCGGCGCGGATCGCGGCCGGGTCGACGATGTTGACGTCCTGACCGTCGATGTTCTCGTAGCGCACCACCGGCAGGGTCCGGAATTCCACGTCGCCCCCGGCCAGCGACGCCATCCGGCGGAACTGCTCCTCGCCCCAACCCTGGGACAGCACGATGTCCTTGCGCGCCACCGCCATCAGCGATCGGAAGTCGTCGAGGTTGCTGAAAGCGCCGGAGTCCTGCAGGTCATGCATCACCGACAGGAGGAACGCCTGCTGACGGTGGGTGCGGTCCAGATCGCCGTTCTCCAGACCGTGCCGCTGCCGGACGAACGCCAAAGCCTGGGTGGCGTCCAGGCGCTGCGGGCCGGCCGGGAAGTCCGCCCCGGAGTACTCGTCGTACACCGCATGGTTGAGGCACACATCCACGCCGCCGAGGCTCTCGGCGAGGTCGTAGAAACCGGCGAGATTCACCTCGGCGAAGTAGTCGATGGGCTGGCCGGTCAGGTTGCGCACGGCCCGCAGGGTGGCCTCCCGGCCGGCCTCACGGCCCGCGCGCTCCAACTCGGCCTTGTCCGTGACGCCCTGCTCGAGCAGTTCGTCCTCGGTCTGTCCTTTGGTCAGCCCGTAGGCCTCTTTGATCTTGATGTGGTCATAACCGTTGATGCCGGAGACGGCGACATAGTCGTCGCGCGGGATCGAGAACGCCACCACCCGGTTGTCCGCACCGATGTGGACGAGTATCAGGGTGTTGGTGTTGTACCCGCCCGAACTCGAGTCGCCGGCATGCAGTTTGTCGAGGATGTAGTCGGGCAGGTCGTTGCCCTCCTGGTCCCGCCGCGAGTCCAGCCCGATGAGCAGGATGTTGGCCTCCCCGCCGGCCGACCGTGGCGCGTCCAGGCCCAGGGCCCGGGAGACGGTGATGCCGCCCAGCAGTCCGTTGGCCTCCCAGTAGCTCACGCCGGTCACCGTGAGAACGGCCGTCGCCAGCAGTGCGAGCACGGTCCGGCCGAGGATCCGTAGCGCGCGCATGAGGGTAAGTATCGTCGGAGGGCATGCATCCACGACGTGAAACCCCCCGGCCTGAAATCCCGGGACCCGGTCAGGAATCGGTCTGGGACTATCCCAGGCCGCCGCGACTGGAGACGATCACCGCCGACATCACGGTCGAACTCGACGGCGAGGTGATCGCGTCCACGGGTAAGGCCTGGCGGGTGCTGGAAACCAGCCATCCGCCCACCTACTACCTGCCGCGCGCCGCCTTCGCCGAGGGCGTGTTGCGTGACGCGCGCGGTGAGTCCTGGTGCGAGTGGAAGGGGCGGGCGCGCTACTTCGACCTCGTCACCGCCGCCCGGATCGCTGAGAAGGCGGCCTGGAACTACCCCGACCCGACGCCCGGATTCGAGCCGATCGCCGGTGCCGTCGCGGTGATGGCCGGCCAGGTGGATCGCTGCACCGTCAACGGTGAGACCGTGCTGCCCCAACCCGGCGGTTTCTACGGCGGCTGGATCACCAGCGCGGTGGTCGGGCCGTTCAAGGGCGGCCCCGGCTCCCTGGGTTGGTGAATGTCCTGGTTTGGTGAGTCCGCCGGTTCGGCGAAACATGGCTGAAACACGACCGCCCCGCATCAGAAACACCGTGGTTCCATCCTCGAGCCTCGAAGGATTGGAGCACAGTGGAGTCGATCGATCCCGCCGCCACCGCGTGGCTGCTCGCCAGTACCGCACTGGTGTTGCTGATGACGCCCGGGCTGGCGATTTTCTACGGCGGCATGGTTCGCGCCACCGGCGTGCTCAACATGATCATGATGAGCTTCATCTCCATCCCCCTGGTGACGGTGGTGTGGCTGCTGGCCGGCTACAGCCTGGCGTTCACGACCGGTAACGGTTTCGTCGGAGGTTTGTCCTACCTCGGGATGGCCGGCATCGGGCCGGACACCGCGCACGGATCGGTTCCCGAACTGCTCTTCGCGACCTTCCAGCTCACCTTCGCGATCATCACTGCCGCACTGATCAGCGGGGCGATCGCCGACCGGGCCAAGTTCGCGGCCTGGATGGTGTTCGTGCCGATCTGGGCTCTGGTGGTGTATTGCGTTGTGGCGCACTGGGTCTGGGGTCCGGATGGCTGGTTGTTCAAGCTCGGCGCGCTGGACTACGCGGGCGGACTGGTCGTCGAGATCGTCTCGGGCTCATCGGCGCTGGCGCTGGCACTGGTGCTGGGTCCGCGGATCGGCTTCAAGGTGGACGCGATGCGTCCGCACAACCTGCCCTTCGTCCTGCTCGGTGTCGGCCTGCTGTGGTTCGGCTGGTTCGGCTTCAACGCGGGCTCGGCATTGGCGGCCAACGGCCTGGCGTCGGCGATCTTCCTCAACACCTTGGTGGCCGGTTGCCTGGGCATGCTGGGGTGGTTGACGGTCGAGCAGGTTCGCGACGGCAAACCGACCACCTTCGGTGCGGCCTCCGGTGTGGTGGCCGGTCTGGTGGCCATCACACCGTCCTGCGGCACGGTCAACACCCTGGGCGCCGCGGTGGTGGGACTCGCCGCGGGCGTCGTCTGTTCGTTCGCCGTCTCGCTGAAGTTCAAGTGGAACTACGACGACTCGCTGGACGTGGTGGGCGTGCACTTCGTCGGCGGCGTGGTCGGCGTGGCGCTGATCGGCCTGTTGGCCACCGAGGTGATGACCGGCGGTGCGCAGGGATTGTTCTACGGCGGCGGTCTGACCCAGTTGGGCAAGCAGCTGCTGGCCATGGCGGCCGTGGCGCTCTACGCCTTCACCGTCACCTTCGCCCTGGGCAAGGCGATCGACAAGACGATGGGCTTCCGGCTCAGCCAGGAGGACGAGAACAGCGGGGTGGACTTCACCCAGCACGCGGAGACCGCCTACGCCGAGGGTGTGCACGGCCATCAGCAGGTGCGTCGCCCGTTGTTCGGCGATCGGGAGGCATTCCGCCGGCCCGATCCCGACGCCGAGGACTGAGGCTGGGCCGCCGGTACCATTCCGCCATGCCGTTGGCTCAGGGTGACCTCTTCGCGGGGTACCAGATCCTGCGCCCGCTGGGGTTCGGCGGGATGGGCGAGGTGTACCTCGTGGCGCACCCGCGACTGCCGCGCCACGACGCGCTGAAGATCCTGCCCGCCGAGATGTCGGCGGACGCCGAGTTCCGCGGCCGGTTCAACCGCGAGGCGGAACTGGTCTCGGCGCTCTATCACCCGCACATCGTCGGCATCCACGATCGCGGTGAGTTCGCCGGGCAACTGTGGATCTCGATGGACTTCATCGACGGCCCCGACGCAGGCCGATTGTTGCGCGAGCGCTATCCCGCCGGCATGCCGCCGTGGGAGGTCTCCGAGATCGTCACCGCGGTGGCCGACGCCCTGGACTACGCGCACGCCCGCGGGTTGCTGCACCGCGATATCAAGCCGCCCAACATCCTGCTGACCAACCCGGAGCGTGGCCGGCGACGGATCCTGTTGGCGGACTTCGGCATCGCCCGCAACACCGCCGAGAACAGCGGCCTGACCGACACCAATGTGACGCTCGGGACGGTCAATTACGCTGCGCCGGAACAGCTCATGGGCTCCGCGGTCGACGGGCGCGCCGATCAGTACGGCCTGGCCGGGACCGCCTACACCCTGCTGACCGGCTCGCCGCTGTTCGCCGACTCCAATCCGGCGGTGGTCATCGGGCGCCATCTCAACGCCGTACCGCCGCGGCTGGCTGAGCGCCGGCCCGAACTGGCGGCCCTGGATCCCGTTCTGGCCAAGGCGCTTTCGAAGAATCCCGCCGATCGCTACCGCACCTGCACGGAGTTCGCCGACGCGTTGCGGGCCGCCGTCGAGACCGGCCGGCCCCAGCGGCTTCCCCAGCCGCCGGCGACGCCGGCCGTGCGGCCACCTGAGCAGCACACCGCGATCCTGCCGAGGGACTACCGGGCCGAGGAAACCCCGGTGCCGGTTCCGGCGCCCCGTTCGAGGTGGCCGTGGGCACTGGCGGGCCTGGCCCTGGCCCTGATCCTTGCCGCACTCGTGGTCGCCGTCTGGCCCCGGCAGCAGAGCGGTTCGGGGTCCGCCGCCACGGTGACGTCCACCTCGCGGACACCGGCGACAAGCCGGCCGGCCACGAGTAGTCCGGCGACGAGTAGTCCGGCCACGAGTTCGGTTGCCGCCTCGGCCATCACCTTCGAGAGCATGCGGGATGTGGTCAACGGCTTCTACGCCGAACTGCCCGCCAACGCCCGCGCCGCCTGGGACCGCCTCGACCCGCACTATCAGCAGCGCAACGGCCTGGGCGACTACCTGGGCTTCTGGTCGACGATCCAATCGGTGTCGGTGCTCGCCATCGCCCCTCGTGACGCGAACAGCGTGGTTGCGACGCTGCGTTATGTGCTCACCGACGGCCGCGTCGATACCGAGAACCGGTGGCTGAGCGTGGTGGCAGAGAACGGCCGGTTGCTGATCTACGACTCCGAACGGATCGGCCCGGCCTGAGGTCCGGCCTCAGAGCGCGAGCCGGGGCCTGCAGAAGGCGCACAGAATCGACTCCAGGCTCGGGTAACCGCAATCCGGGCAGATTCCCACCCGCGCGGCCGGGTTCAGATCAGTGGCGCGATCCCGCAAGATCAGCGTTGATTGCTCGTATTGCACCGGCGTGCGCAATTCTGCGTCCGCGCCGTGCGGTAAATGCCCCAGGATCGGCCGGAACGATGCTGTAAGAGGCATGTTCACAGGCTCCTGTCTGGCGCGGTTCCGGATGTAGTCGAGATGGTCCGGATCGTAAGCTAGCAGCAGGGTCAGCAATCTGCGAAATTATTGACTTTATCGTCATGCGACGACCGCGTCCCGCACCTACAATTTGCGTTGTCCCGTATAGAAAACTGCGGGTCTGATCTGCATTGGACAGGTGATGTCATGGCTGAGATGCGTCAAGCTCAGCACGACGAACGCAGTCGTCAGCTGATTCTTGATGCCGCAGTGGCGGAGTTGGCCGCCAGGAATCTCGCGGCGTTCACCTTGGACGGTGTCGCGGCCAGGGCGGGTGTCGATGCCGTCGCCATCAAACAGCTGTGGCCCAACACCCCTGAGCTGTTCGCCGCCGCCTTGATGGAGTTCGGCGAGCGGAACGTGCCGATGCCGGACACCGGCACCCTGCGCGGTGATCTGCTCGCTTTCGCGAGGTCCTATGCGGAAACCATGAACTCACCACTGGGCCGGCGGCTGCTGGACTCCCTGATCGTGCGGCCCACGGACTGGGACGTGGCGGGATCGCGGGCCAACTACGTCGACGGCCGCAACGACCGGGCGATCGCGATCATTCGCCGCGGTATCGATCGGGGTGAATGTGTGCCCGGCACCGACCCGGTGCGGGCGGCGGACCTCATCGGCGCAGCGTTGTGCCTGCCGGTGATGCTCTACGACCGGCCGATCACCGACGAGGACTGCGAGTTCGTCGTCGACACCGTTCTCAACGGCGTCGCCGCGCACCGTGACGACCATCGCCTCCGCTGACGGCGATACCGTAGACCGGTGACGGTTCATGACCTGGTGGTGGTGGGCGCCGGCATCGTCGGCCTCGCCGTAGCCCGGGAATGGATGGCACGGCATCCCCAGGATTCGGTGGTGGTCCTGGAACGCGAGCCCGGGCCCGCCCAGCATCAGACCGGGCACAACTCCGGGGTGGTCCACGGCGGGATCTACTACGTGCCTGGATCGCTGAAGGCCCGGTTGTGCGTCGAGGGCGCCCGGTTGATGTACGAGTACTGCGAAGAAAATGCGATCGCCCATGAACGCTGCGGCAAGCTGATCGTCGCGGTCGACAGGAGCGAACTGGGCCGTCTCGACGATCTCGAGGCGCGCGGCGTCGCCAACGCGGTTCCCGGGTTGCGCCGCATCGGTGGCTCCGAGATCACCGATATCGAGCCCAATGCCGTTGGCCTGCAGGCACTTCACGCTCCGAACACCGGAATCGTGGATTACGGCGCCGTCGCCCGCTCACTGGTCGACGAACTGGTCGCCCGAGGCGTCTCGGTGCGCTTCGACACCGAGGTGACCGCGATCGACGGCGGCGATCCTGCCGTCGTGCAGACCGCCTACGGATCGGTGCGGGGCCGGCGGGTGATCGTCTGCGCAGGCCTGTGGGCCGACCGGTTGGCCCGCCGGGCCGGCGCGTCCCGCGATCCGCAGATCGTGCCGTTCCGCGGCGGCTACCTGGGTCTGCGGCCGACCGCCGAACCGAGGTTGCGAGGGATGATCTACCCGGTGCCCGACCCGGACTTGCCGTTCCTCGGCGTGCACATCACCAAACACATCCACGGCGAGGTGACGCTGGGGCCGACCGCGATGATGGTCGCCGCGCGCGACGCCTACTCGTTGCGCCGGGTCAGCGTGCGCGACAGCTGGGAAACGCTCACCTGGCCGGGCACCTGGCGGGTGGCCCGCCGCTACTGGCGGGTGGGGATCGACGAGATGCGGATGGCGGCCAGCCGGAAGGCCTTCGTCGACGCCGCCGCCCGGTACATGCCCGGACTCACGACGGCCGATCTCGACGGCAGCTCGCACGCCGGGGTTCGGGCCCAGGCCGTCGGCCGGGACGGAGCACTGGTCGACGACTTCGTGATCTCCGGCGACAACCACGTCTCGCATGTGCGCAACGCGCCGTCCCCGGCGGCGACGTCGGCGTTCGCCTTGGCCCGGGAGTTGGTCGACCGGGTCGTGGCGGGGTGAGGCGCGGAGCCCCCTGTCAGGATTGAACTGACGACCTTTCGCTTACAAGGCGAGTGCTCTACCACTGAGCTAAGGAGGCCTGGCCGCCGCTGACGCGGTGACCGCCGAAAGCCTATCGGGTCAGTCGTCGGCGTCTTCGATCCGCTCCGGCAGGAACGGGAACAGCCGGCGGCCGGGCAGCGGGAGGCGTTCGACGACCGCGCTCAGCGGGTTGACCACTGCGGCCAGCATGGTGACCGCCTCACGCAGCGTTTCGATGGTCGGCTCCAGAGCCTCCAGGCCGGGGCTCAGCTTGTTGAGGGTGTCGGCCACGGCGGCCAGTTGTTCGAGTGGCCCGTTGCGGGCGGTGAGCCGGTCGATCAGACCGTCCTCGGCGAGGAGCCGGTCGGCCAGGCCGTCCTCCGACAGCACCCGTTCGACCAGGCCGTCCTCGGCGAGCATCTGCTCGATCAGCCCGCCGGGCGCCAGGGCCCGTTCCAGCCCGCCGCCCTCGGCAGTCATCCGTTCCAGCGCCCCGCCTTCGGCGGTCAGCCGGTCGATCAGCCCGCCGGGAGCCATCAGACGGTCCACCGGACCGCCCGGCGCCATCGCCCGGCCCAGCGGTGCATCCTCGTCCATCATGGCGGTCAGCCGGTTCGCCCGCTCGACCGTCTCGTCGAGGCCCAGCAGGCTGATCATCGCGTCACGGGCCGCCGGCACCGCGTCGTCACCCAGGGTGACCTTGGTCAGATCGACGGCGAGTGCCAGCCCGGCGTCAGCCAGCACCAGGCCCACCTTGACCGGAACGGCGGCAACACTCATCAAGGCCTTGGCCAAGTCCATTCCCCCAGTGTAGGAGTGCGGCCCGATCGGCCGGCCCGATCGTGCTCACAGCAACCTCACAGCCGCCGTCCAGGGTCCGTTCACCGAAATGGGGGGAGATTGGAAGTATGTCCGCAGCAATCCGGCAGCCCCAGTCCCAGCCCCAGTCCCAGCCCCAGCCCCAGTCCCCGCCACAATCCGCGCCCGAAGCGAGGATCCTGGTGGTCGATGACGAGACCAACATCCTCGAGCTGTTGTCCGTCAGCCTGAAGTTCCAGGGCTTCGAGGTCTTCACCGCCACCAGCGGCACCGCTGCGCTCGACCGGGCCCGTGAGGTGCGACCGGATGCGGTGATCCTCGACGTGATGATGCCCGGCATGGATGGCTTCGGGGTGCTGCGCCGCCTGCGCGCCGACGGTATCGACGCCCCCGCGCTGTTCCTCACCGCCCGGGACAGCGTGCAGGACAAGATCACCGGCCTGACCCTCGGCGGCGACGACTACGTCACCAAGCCCTTCAGTCTGGAAGAGGTGGTTGCCCGGTTGCGGGTGATCCTGCGCCGGACCGGAAAAGGTGTTGAGGAGCAACGAAATTCGCGGCTGAAGTTCGCCGACATCGAACTCGACGACGACACCCACGAGGTCTGGAAGGCCGGTCAGCCGGTGTCGCTGTCGCCGACCGAATTCACCCTGCTGCGTTACTTCGTGATCAACGCCGGCACCGTGCTGAGCAAGCCGAAGATCCTCGACCACGTCTGGCGCTACGACTTCGGCGGTGACGTCAACGTCGTCGAGTCGTATGTCTCCTACCTGCGCCGCAAGATCGACACCGGGGAGAAACGGCTGCTGCACACGCTGCGCGGGGTGGGCTACGTGCTCAGGGAGCCGCGGTAACCGGGGACAATGGACTCATGGATGGCGGCGTGATGGCCCGTTATCGCGCCCTGCCACTGCGGGTCGGCCTTGTCGCCGCCATGCTGGTGCTGGCGGCCTGTGGTCTGCTGGCCTCCGGCGTCGCGGTGACCTCGATCCTGCGCCACACCCTGATCGGCCGGCTCGACGAGTCGCTGATCGACGCGTCCGAGACCTGGGCCCAGGAACCCCGCCAGGAACTCCCGTCGGTTGCCGGGCCGAACCCGTCCCGCCCGCCGTCGAACTTCTATGTGCAGGGCGTCGCCGAGAGCGGGGACGTGTGGATGGCCATCAACGACCGGCAGGCCCAGCCGGACCTGCCGGACAGCAATGACGTGGGCCCGGTTCCGGTCACCATCGGTTCCGTCGGCGACTCCGGGGCCCAGTGGCGTGCGGTGTCGACGCGGGGATCCAACGGCGAGCTGATCACCGTCGCCGTCGATCTCTCCGACGTGCAGTCCACAGTCCGTGCACTGATCTGGCTGCAACTGGCCATCGGCGCCGCGGTGCTGGCGGGGCTCGGCGTCGCCGGGTACTGGGTGGTTCACCGCAGCCTGCAGCCACTGGTGGAGATCGAGGAGACCGCGGCGGCCATCGCCGACGGACAATTGGAAAGTCGTGTGCCACAGGGCGACCCGGGCACCGAGGTGGGTCAGCTGGCGCTCGCGCTCAACGGCATGCTCGCCCAGATTCAGCGTGCCGTCGCCTCCTCGGATGCCGCGGCCGAGAAGGCCCGCACCTCAGAGGACCGGATGCGTCGGTTCATCACCGACGCCAGCCATGAACTTCGCACCCCGCTGACCACCATCCGCGGGTTTGCGGAGCTCTATCGCCAGGGCGCGGCCGGCGATGTGGAGATGCTCATGTCGCGCATCGAAGCCGAGTCGCGGCGGATGGGCGTACTGGTCGAGGATCTGCTGCTGCTGGCCCAACTCGACGCGCAGCGGCCGTTGGAGCGCAGCCGCGTCGATCTGCTGGCGCTGGCCAGCGACGCCGTGCACGACGCCCGGTCCATCGCGCCGGATCGCCCGATCACCCTGGAAGTCCTCGACGGTCCGGGCACCCCCGAGGTGACCGGCGACGAGGCCCGGCTGCGTCAGGTGCTGGGCAATCTGGTGGCCAACGCGCTGCGCCATACTCCCGACGGCGCAGCGGTGACGGTGCGGGTCGGCACGGTCGGGCAGGACGCGGTGTTGGAAGTCCAGGACACCGGCCCCGGCATGGAAGAGTCTGACGCCCAAAGGGTTTTCGAGCGCTTCTACCGCGCCGACACCTCGCGGACCCGGGCCACCGGCGGCACCGGGCTGGGGCTGTCCATCGTCGATTCGCTGGTGCGTGCGCACGGCGGCCGGGTTTCGCTGACCACCGCGCCGGGACAGGGCTGCCGCTTCCGGGTCAGCATGCCGCGCGTGGTCGACGCCGATCAGATCGAGGACGTCAGTCCAGTGCGGCCAGCGCCGCGATGATCTTCTCCTGAGCCTCATCGAGAGATTCCGGTGACGGGTTGCGATCGACGTGCGCGAAGCCGAAGTCGGTGATTTTGTAGGCCGGGAAGACGTGCACGTGCAGGTGCGGCACCTCGAGGCCCGCGATGATCAGTCCGGCGCGTTCGGCGCCGAACGCCGCGCACACGGCCCGCCCGATGCGCTGCGACACTGCCATCACCTTGTCGAACAATGCCGGTTCGACGTTCTGCCAGTTGTCCACCTCGGCGCGCGGGATCACCAGGGTGTGTCCCTGGGTCATCGGCTCGATGGTCAGGAAGGCGACGACGTCGTCGTCTTCGTAGACGAAGCGGCCCGGGATGTCCCGGTTGATGATCATGGTGAACACGGACGGCATGGGACTGAGCTTAGGGCAGCATGGCGTCGATCTCGCCGAGTGACCACGGCGGGCAGTCGTGGTGGTCGCGGTAGCCGAGGAACTCCGGCGAGGGCCGGGTGAACCGGCCGACGAATCCTCCTGCGGCGATGAACATCTGGCCGGTGATCCGCCGGGACAGGTCACTGACCAGATAGGCGTACATCGGAGCGGCGTATTCCGGTGGAGCGGCGTCGAGAGCGGCGTTGGCACTCACTTCGTCGAGCATGCCGCGGCGGTGCAGTGACTCGATGTGCTCCTGGTATTCGATTCCGGTGGAAAGCCGCGTCCTGGCGCCCGGGCACACCACGTTGGCGCGCACGCCGTGTTCGGCGAGTTCGGCGGCGATCGCCGCCGTCAGTCCGTTGACCGCGCCCTTGCCGGCCGGGTACCCGGTGCCGCCGTAGTCGCCGAGGAAGGCGAACGAACTCGTGTTCACGATCGCGCCGCCGCCGCCG
>NZ_JAFMJZ010000043.1 GCF_017853185.1 Mycolicibacterium sp. | reverse complement strand
TCCTGTTGGACAACGGTATTCATCGCTTCACGCGACACCGCCACGATGGTGGTGTCGGCCAGGGCTATCACCCCGGTGATCATCCGCTGACGGGTCAGCGAGGTGGCGCCGATGTAGTCGCCGACCTCCAACTCGCCCAGCGAGAGGCGCCGGCCGTCCGCAGCGGTGACGAAGGTTCCGACCTCGCCCTCGGTGATGAAACCGACCGCCTTCGGAACGCTGTTGACCGGCTGAATGATCTCGCCCTCGGCGAAGGGCAGCAGCCGGGCTCCGGCGAGCATGGTCGCGGCGGCTTCCGGTCCCAGGCCCATGGTCGCGGCGATGCTCTGGATCCGCTCGGCGATGTAGGCCCCTTTCTCCTTGCGGCGGGACTTGACCGCGTCCAGGTGCAGACCGGCCCGCTGGGCGGCGTACCAGGCCCGATGCGCGAGCAGGTTGGCGGTGCCGCCGTCGTCACCCGGCGAGGCGATCGGCACCGTGACCCGGTAGGCGCCGGCCCCGACTGCCGTCACCGCGGCCGGCACACCGGAGAGCTTGGCCGGCAGCGATTCCGCCACCGACAACAGCGTCGCCTTCACCTGACCGGGTGGATCGTCGGGCGCGAACGTCAGGGTGGCCTTGGCCTTGAAGTACGGCGCGGTGGTCCGGCTGAGGTTGACGAAGGAGTCGCCGGCCAGGGCGGCGTTCGGCACGATCTGCAGGCCGTTGTCGGTGTCGATGTGCACCGCGCGCCAGTTCACCTCGACCACGCGGCCCTTGCCGAATTTCGTGTCGAGCCAGTCCCCGATCCGGAACGGCTGCTCGAAGAGCAGCAGCAGACCGGAGATCACCGGACCCACCGCGTTCTGCACGGCCAGGCCGATGACAATCGAGGTCACGCCGACGGCCGTGATCAGGCCACCGATGTTGGCGCCCCACACCCAGGACAGCAGCAGCGCGATCCCGATGATGATGAGGATGAGCCGGCCGAGGTCGACGAAGATGCCGGGCAGCCGGTCACGCCAACTGCCGGCGCGGGCCTCGCCGAACAGTGCGGCGTTGGCACCGGACAGCAGCACCAGCATGATGAGGAAGCCGAATACGGTGGCGGCGATCTTCGTCCAGGTGGCGTGGCCGTCGATCTGTTCGCCGTGGTTGAACTGGTCGATCAGCAGATACACCGCGCCGGCCGGGAGCAGCCAGTTACGCAGCAGCCCAATCGGTTTGGCGTAGGCGCTATTGCGACGGGCCAGCACGCCCTGCACCTCGTTGAGGACCAGCAGAGCCAGCGGCAGTCCGAGGACCACCGCGAGCGCAGGCCAGAACCACGGCTGGCCCGTCAGGGTGGTCATACCGCCTGCCGCGTTCCGACGTCGAGCCGCCACACCTTCTCGGTGCCGGCGGCGCCGGTGATGGTGCCGGCCTCACTGAACGGGTAGATGCCGACCACCGAGTCGTGCACCCGGTCGCTGACGAAGATGCCCGGCGCGCGGGTCGCCTCGCGTACCCGGTGGGCCAGATCGACGGCCTCGCCCCACAGCGCGTAGACCGTGGAACGCTCGCCGACCAGACCGCTGGTGACCGGACCGCTGTCGATACCGACACGCATGGACAACTGCGCACCGTGCTGATCGTTGAAGCGTTCCAGGATCTCGGTCAGCTCCTTGGCGAAGGCGATGGTGCGGCTGGCGTGGTCCACCCTGGGGACCACCAGACCGCAGGTGGCCAGCAGGCCGTTGTCCTGCATGCTGCGGACCCGTTCGACACCGTGCCGTTCGGCCGCCCCGTCGAAGGCTTCGACCAGTGAGTTGAGCACCGTCACCGACTCGTCGGTGCTCAGCGTCCGCGCGATGTCGTCGAATCCCACCAACTGCGCGTAGATCACCGACACGTCCCGGTGCTCGGTGCTGATCTTCTCCTCGCCGTCGCGGTAACGGCGGGCCACCGGCTCGGGCATCAGGCTGGTGAGCAACTCGTCGTTCTCCCGGCGCTGCTCCTCGATCAGCTGCTGCTTGGTCTGAAGGCTGGTGCTCATCTCGTTGAACGACGAAGCCAGCTCGCCGAATTCGTCGCGCGAGGTCACCGGCACCGTGATCCCCAGTTCACCGCCGCTGACCCGTTGCACGGCTGCGACCAGGTCCTTGACCGGTCGGGTCAGAATCCTACTGAACAGCAGGGCCAGCAGACAGACCGCCAGCACGATGGCCCCGGTGGACAGTGCGATGTTGCGGGCAAAGGCGTTGACCGGCGCGAAGGCTTCGGACTTGTCGATCTTCGCGACGATCCCCCAGTTCAGACCGGGCAGTTTCAGCGGCGCGTAGGCCAGCAGTGATTCCGGGCCCAGGTAGCTCTTGGCGGTGGCCACCCCGGACTTGCCGCTGAGCGCCAGGTTGACCGCCGCGGTGTTCACCGGTTGCAACAGCACACTGTCGCCGACCTCGACCTGCCGCTTGGCGACGTCCTCGGGCGTGCCGTTGTCGACGACGTCGGTGACGAACTTCTCCGGATCGACAAGCAGTTCACGGGAGACCGAACGCATCAACCGGTCCGGGCCGGCCAGATAGGTCTCCCCCGTCCGGCCCAGACCGTCGGAGTCCCAGCTCCGGTTTCCGGTCATCACATTGTTGATGCCGTCGACCGAGATCTGCAGCGCCAGAACGCCATAGATACCGCCGCCGTCGCCGATCGGCGTGAGAATCCACAACGTCGGCTTGCCGTAGGCGGGTGCGTAGTCTTCGAAGTCACTGAGGATCACCTCGTCGACCGATGAAGCCCGCATGGCCTTACGGAAGGCGTCGGCCAGTTTGGTGGTCGCGAACGGCGGCGCAAGAACATTGGCGCCCAGGTCGGTCTGCTTGTACGCGGAATACACGATGTTGCCGTCCGGGTCGATCATCATCGCGTCGTCGAAGCCGAACCGCTCGGCGAAGTCGCTGAAGAACGGCTGATAACGCTGATTGAACTTCGACCACTCGCTCGGATCGCCGGCGGTCTGGACCTTGACCGAGGCCTTGAAGTCCCCCTTGGCCGGCACCGTGTAGAGGCTCTGCAGATAGGTCTCGGCGTTGGACTTGGGCCGGAACAGACCGGGATCGACCTTCTCCCCGCTGCCCTTCTCCAGGGCCGGGTCGAACACCGTCCGGTAGTAGTTGTCGACCGCCTCCGGCGCTCCCGGCGGCAGTGGCGTCTTCTGCAGAGCAGCGAAGGCGCCGGTGAAATCCTTCATCGCGGTGACGGTCGCCGTCGAATGGGTGAGCACGGTGGCCGCATTGTCGATGCCGTTGTAGAACGCGGTGATCTCCCGGGCGCGGGAGTCACGCAGTTGGGACAGCCGTTGGTATTCGGCGTCGCGCAGCGACTTGGTGCCGGAGAGGTAGCCGATCAGGCCGGCGATGAGCACCGACAGCACGCTGACCGCCAGCAGCATGATCAGCAGCTTGGACTGAAAGCCCAGCGAGCGCGGGCCGCGCGGCGCGGCGAATCGGGCCACGGGTGTCCCCCCAAATCTCATCGGTCAGGTCGTTGCTGATCGGCCGGATCGTAGCGCAGCCCGAGACCACTACCATCAGTTCCGTGACGGCTTCCCGTACGGATGACGACACCCCGCTGTGGCTGTTCGCCGATCAGCTCGGCCCACACTTCCACGGCGGAGAGCATTCCCGGCGTCCGGTGCTGCTCGTCGAGGCCGACTCGGCACTGCGACGTCGTCGGTTCCACCGGCAGAAACTGCACCTGGTCCTCTCCGCGCTGCGTCACGCCGAGCACGACCTCGGCGACCGGGCCACCTTGATCCGGACCGGCACCTACATCGAAGCCCTGCGCGCCTACGGGCGGCCGGTGCTGGTGCATGAGCCGACGTCCTTCGCTGCCGAACGGTTCGTGCACCGGCTGCGCGCCGACGGACTGGTGGCCGACGTTCTGCCCACCCCGGCCTTCGCACTACCCCGTTCCGAGTTCCAGGCGTGGGCCCTCAAGGATGGGAAGGCCCGGACCCGGTTCCGGCTGGAGGACTTCTACCGCGAACAGCGCCGCCGGTTCGGCGTGCTCATGGATGGGGACCAGCCGGTGGGCGGCAAGTGGAACTACGACGCCGATAACCGGGAGTCCCCACCGAAGGGCGTGCCGCACCTCGACGTCGTGCCGCCACATCTGCCGATCGAGGACGACATCGACGCCCAGGTGCGCCGCGACCTGGACGCCATGAACCTCGACACCGTGGGCGCCGACGGCCCCCGGCTGTTCGCGGTGACACCGGCCGAGGCCGATGCCGTCCTGCGCCAGTTCATCGACCATCGGCTGACGCTCTTCGGCCGGTACGAGGACGCCATGATGAGCGGCGACTGGGCGATGGCGCACTCGCTGCTGTCCGTCCCACTGAATCTCGGTGTGCTGCACCCGCTTGCCGCCGTGCACGCCGCCGAACGGGCCTATCGGGACGGTTCGGCTCCGCTGGCCGCCGTGGAGGGGTTCATCCGCCAGATCCTGGGCTGGCGCGAGTACGTCTGGCAGCTGTACTGGCACTTCGGGCCGCATTACCGGGACAACAATGCGCTGGAGGCGCACACCCCGCTGCCGGACTGGTGGAGCGACCTGGACGCCGGGGCGGTCGACGCCGAATGCCTGCGCCAGGCCCTGGCCGGGGTCCGTGACCGGGGCTGGGTCCACCACATCCAACGGCTGATGGTGCTGGGCAACCATGCCCTGCAGCGCGGCTACCGGCCGGATGACCTCAACGACTGGTTCGCCAGCGCCTTCGTCGACGGTTTCGCCTGGGTGATGCCGGCCAACGTGATCGGGATGAGCCAGCACGCCGACGGCGGGCGGATGGCCACCAAGCCCTACACGTCCGGCGGCGCCTACATCTCCAAGATGAGCGACCACTGCCGCAGCTGCCGGTTCGACCCCAAGAAACGCCTCGGCGACGACGCCTGCCCGTTCACCGCCGGGTACTGGGCCTTCGTCGACCGCCACCAGGATCTGCTGGCCGCCAACATGCGGACAGCCAGGGCCGTGTCGTCAATGAAACGCCTGGCAGACCTCGACGCCGTGATCGAGCAGGAGCGGCACCGCGACACCTTCTGAACCGCCCCTGAACCGTCCCTTGAACCGCCCCTGAAACGCCGGAGCCCCCCTGCGGCGATAGAGCAGTGGAAGGGCTCCCCGGGCCGTGCTGCGCTATCTTCGAACTGACAGAAGGGTCTCGCCTTGAGAAAGCTCATCCTCGCGATCGCGGGCACGGTGGCGTCGGGTTCGGCCCTGGCCGCCCTGTCGATGGTGCCCGGCGCGATGGTGTCCGGTAACGCCGATCCGGGGGACGGCAACCTTCTCAACGTGGTCGGCGAGCCCTACGCCAAGGCGGTGGCCATCCTCCGTGCCCAGGGCGTGCCGAGTTCCTTCGGCGGTTCGGTGGGCAGCGACGTCCCGCAGGCGCAGTGCATCGTCGCCAGCCAGAAGGTGCTCAGCACCCGCAAGATGCAGCTGATGCTCGACTGCACCGCGGCCGCCCAGCCGCAGGCGCCGTCGGGTCCGTCCACCTCGTCGGGCACCTCGGGCTCGTCGGGCGCCTCCGGCACCTCGGGTGCGCCCAGTACGGCCACCGACGGCGGCGGCCGTCCGACCCCCGGTGCCCCCGGCGTCGTCACGGTCGTCCCGACCCGGGTGGGCTGATGCGCTTGCGTCGCTCACCTGAGATCGACCCCGGGCCCGTCCAGATCCAGGCCCGGAAGGTGAGCTTCGACGCTTCCGACACCCCGCTGCACTGGATTCCTGGCCATCCGGTCGCCTCGCATATGGCCAGCCTGCTCAATGTCGTACTGCCGTCCGCCGAACGCTGGTTCGTCGAGACCTTCAACGAAGCCCTCCCGCAGGTGCACGACGTCCGACTGGCCGAGGACATGCGCGGCTTCATCGGCCAGGAAGCGGTCCACGCGGGCACCCACGACATGATGCTCAACGAGTTCATGATCGAGCGCGGTGTGGACCCGCAGCCGATCCTCGGCCAGGTCGAGTACATGTTCACCAAGATGCTCGCTCCCAGCACCTCGGCAGACCCCCGGCGCCGGTTCAATCACCTGTGCGAACGACTCTGGCTGATCGCCGCCATCGAGCACTACACCGCCGTGCTCGGCGATTTCGCCCTCAACTCGGCCTGGGACGATTTCGGCGCCGACCCGACGATGGTCGACCTGTTCCGCTGGCATGGCAGCGAGGAGGTCGAGCACAGGTGCGTGGCACACGATGTGGCCACCTACTTCCACGACAGCTACCTCGCCAGGATCCGCGCGATGACCGTGGCGGCGACCGCGATGTTCACCTTCTTCGAGCGCGGCCTGTGGTACCTGTGCCGCACCGATCCCGAACTGGACCTGACCTGGCCGCAGATGCAGCGGATGCGGGTCACCGATTCCGGACTCCGGCTGCTTCCGACCTACACCAGGATGTTCGGCGGCAACACCCTGGCCTACTTCCGCCCCGGCTACTCGCCGGCGGGATTCGGCTCCACCGCACAGGCGGTCGCCTATCTGGCCACTTCCCCCGCCGCGCGGGCCGCACACCTCTGACCAATGCTGCTGCACCGCCTGCGTAATGAACTGCCTGGCAAGGGATTCGGGCGTATCCGCTATTCCGGCCTGCTCGGGCTCGCCGATCTGGCGGTCACCGGACTGTGGGCCGCCACCGGGCGACTGCGCCGCCCGGTCAGCCCGGAACCGCGCGAGCGCACCTTCACCCTGACTGTCACCGACCGGCGGATCGTCGCCCACGATCAGCATGTCGTCGCGCTCACCCTGGCGGCCCCCGACGGATCTGTGCTGCCGTCCTGGCATCCCGGCGCTCACCTCGACATCGGACTGCCCAGCGGCCGGGTGCGGCAGTACTCGCTGTGCGGCGATCCGGGGCAGCGGAGCACCTACCGGGTGGCGGTACGCCGCATCCCCGACGGCGGCGGTGGTTCCACCGAAATCCACGACGCCCTCGCGGTCGGTGCGACGGTGACCACCGGCGGGCCGCGAAACGCCTTCCCGTTCAGCGTCCCGGGCTACGGATCGCCGGCCCGGCGGATTCGGTTCGTCGCCGGAGGCATCGGCATCACTCCAATCCTGCCGATGTTGGCCCTGGCCGACCGTCTCGGGGTGGACTGGTCGATGATCTACGTCGGCCGCAGCGTCGACAGCATCCCATTCCTCGACGAGGTCCGGGTGTTCGGCGACCGGGTCGAGATCCGCACCGACGACGTCGACGGTCTGCCGACGGCTGACGAATTGCTCGGCGAATGCCCGGACGGGACAACGGTTTACGCCTGCGGTCCGGCCGAGATGCTGACCGTGATCCGCCGGCGCTTGGCCGGCCGCGACGACGTCGAATTGCACTTCGAACGGTTCGCCGCCGCACCCGTGCTCAACGGCGAGGCGTTCACCGTCACCGTCGGTTCAACCGGGCAGCAGATCGCCGTCGACGCCGAGCAGACCCTGCTCTCCGCGTTGCGTAATGCCGGTGTCGATACCGTCTACTCCTGCCAACAGGGCTTCTGCGGAACCTGCCGCACCCGCGTGCTGGAAGGCGTTGTGCAGCATCGGGATACGCTGCTCACCGACCCTGAGCGGGATTGCGGCATGATGCTGACCTGTGTTTCGCGGGCGGGCGCCGGACAAAATCTGCGACTGGATCTCTAGTCGCTAGTTGTCCTGGTCCCACGCTGCGGAGATCTGACCCGCGACGTCGATGATCTTGGCCTGCTGCGAGTCCGGGCTGTCGATCTCAGCAGCCACATGGGCCGCGACAAAGCGGCGGATCTCCCCGTCGACATTGCCGATGATCCTGACGATCTCACCGCGCAGCGAGTTCGACGTCACGTGCACGGCGATATCCGAGGGCCGTGGCCGCGCGATGTCGATGACGATCATCAGTGGGTCGGCAGCCCGGGCGGTGGCCCGCAATGCGATTTCACCGTCGACCACGAAACGGGGCTTGTCCAGCCAGAGGTCGATGGTCAATTCGATGACCAGTGGTATCCGCACGGCGAAGGTGATGGCCTCCCCCAGCGTCCGGCGGGCGGTGGGTTGCTGGACCTGCACCCGGGCGCTGACCTTGGCCAGCCCGCCCGGCCCCTGGGACATCGGTCCCATCTCGAAGGAGTCGCCGGCGATGTCGGCGAACGCCGCCGCGACACGTTCTTCGGTCACCGCGAACTCGAAGAACCGGCGACCGAATTCCTCGTAGGTGACGAAGTTGTGTTCGTGCATAAGGCTCTACAGTCTGACGCTTCGAGGTGGACGGCTGGGCGCGGTGCGGTAACGAATCGGGACTGCTCACAACTCCAGCAGCACCGTCACCGGCCCGTCGTTGACCAGGCTCACTTGCATGTCGGCCCCGAAAACGCCGGTCGCCACCTCTGCACCGAGTGCCGTGAGGGCCTCGGTGAACACACCCACCAGCGGTTCGGCGACCGTGGCGGGGGCCGCGGAGTTCCACGACGGCCGGCGCCCCTTGACCGTATTGGCATAGAGGGTGAACTGACTGATCACCAGGATCGGGGCGCCGACATCGGAGGCCGACTGCTCGTCATCGAGAATCCTCAGCTGCCAAAGCTTTTCGGCCATCCGGGTGGCGATGGCCGGATCGTCGGAATGAGTGACGCCCACCAGGGCCAGCAAGCCCTGCCCAGTCGGCTCGATCAAGCCGACCACGTCACCGCCGACCGACACCGATGCCGAGGTGACCCGTTGCACCAGAACGCGCATCGATCGCCGATCAGCCGGCGTCGCCGGCCCCGTAACCAACGATGCCCTTGGTCTCGAGGAACTCGTGGAAGCCGAATTCGCCCCATTCCCGGCCGTTTCCGCTCTGCTTGTAACCGCCGAACGGGGCGGCGATGTCGAGTGCGTGGTTGATCGACACCGTCCCAGCCCGGATCCGCCTGGCCAGCGCGCGGGCCTCGTCGAGATCGGCGCCGGAGACGTATCCGTACAACCCGTACTCGGTGTCGTTGCCGATCTGCACCGCCTGCTCGAGATCGTTGTAACCCAGGATGCACAGCACCGGGCCGAAGATCTCCTCGCGGGCGATGGTCATGTCGTTGTCGACGTCGGCGAACACCGTCGGCCTGACGTAGTAACCGACGTCGAGACCCTCCGGTCGGCCCGGACCGCCCGCGATCACCTGCGCCCCTTCGTCGATACCGGTCTGGATGAGACGCTGGATCTTGTCGAACTGGGCGCGCGAGGCCACCGGCCCGAGGGCGGTCTGGTCATCGGGATCGCCCACCGTGACCTTCTCCGCGGCCGCACGGGCCACCTCGACGGCTTCGGCCATCCGTGACTGCGGGACCAGCATCCTGGACGGGGCGTTGCAGCTCTGACCGGAATTGAGCATCATCGCCGTCACACCGCCGGCCACGCTCTGCGCGAAGGCGTCGTCGTCGAGCACGATGTTCGGACTCTTGCCGCCCAGCTCCTGAGTCACCCGTTTGACGGTGGGGGCGGCGTTGCGCGCCACCTCGATGCCGGCGCGGGTCGATCCGGTGAACGACATCATGTCGATGCCCGGGTGGCTCGACAGCGCGGCGCCCACACCCGGACCATCGCCGTGCACCATGTTGTAGACGCCGGCCGGCGTGCCCGCGGCCTCGACGATCTCGGTGAAGATCTGGCCGGAGAAGGGCGCCACCTCCGACGGTTTGAGCACCATGGTGCAGCCAGCGGCCAGCGCCGGAAACACCTTGCAGGCGATCTGGTTGAGCGGCCAGTTCCATGGGGTGATCAGCCCGCAGACCCCGATCGGCTCGCGGACCACCAGGGTGGTTCCGCGCTGCTCCTCGAAGGAGAAGTTCTTCAGGACGTCGAGGGCGGTCATCAGGTGCCCCAGCCCCAACTGCACCTGCGGGCCCGCCGCCAGCGCAGGCGGGGCGCCCATCTCCTCGGTGACCGCCTCGGCGAGGTCGTCCGCCCGGCGCTGGTACTCGGCGAGCAGGGCACCGAGCAGATCCAGCCGTTCCTCCTTACTGGTCTGTGACCAGCTGACGAAGGCCCGTTGTGCGGCTTTGACCGCGTTGTCCACATCAGCTGAGGCGCCGATGGCGATCCGGCCGCACACCCCCTCGGTGGCGGGGTTCTCCACATCCAGGATCCGCAGTTCGGCCGGGTCAACCCACTGGCCGTCGATGAAAAACTTGAGGTATTCGCGCATGACCTCATACTGCCTGATCAGAGCGATATTGATAAGGGGAATTCCGCAACCCGCCGAAAACCGGCGTTGCGTTGGTCACACCCCAGTGGAGATGTGCCGGGAATCACCGAATGTGGTTGATTTGCATAACAAGTCGGAAATTACTTCGGGAATTCCGCTGGTAATCAACGTATTCCCAGATTTCGAGTTGTACACGGTTCTTTATTCACTTGAGACACAACAACGTTGAACAGGCAATATGCAGTTCAATTTCGAAACGCGCTACAGCACAGCGATTTTGAATTAATGACACGGCTGTTGTTACCGTCGAATTCATGTATGCAATCGCGGCCTTGATGGCGCTTATCGGACAGGTATCAGGAACGCCCTACATCCCCGGTGGCGATACGCCGGCCGGAACGGATTGTTCGGGCTTGGCCTCCTGGGTGGCCAATGTGGCCTCCGGCAGACCTGCTTTCGGTAGCCGCTTCAACACCGGCAATATCGAAGGCGCGTTGCTGTCGCGTGGATTCCATTACGGGACGGCCCCCAATTCGGTGGTCATCGGCTGGAACGGCGGCCACGCCGCAGTCACACTCCCCGACGGCACCCCGGTGTCCAGTGGCGAGAGCAACTCGGGCGTTCGGGTCGGCGGCGGCGGGGCGTATCAGTCCCAGTTCAACCACCACATGTATCTGCCGGTGGAGGCAGAGACCATGCGCACCGACACGATCCCGCAGTCGGCCTCCGGTGCCGACGGCACCGCAACCGCGACCGAGGTGACCGTCACCGAGATCGCGAACACCACCAACACCGATGTCGCCAACACCGACATCGTCAACGCCGACATCGCCGACATCGGCGCCGTTCATGCCGGCGCCGGGGCCCCGGCAGTCGGACCCGCCGACGCGGCACCGGCCGCCGACGGCGACACCTCCACCGCAATCTGACGACGGTCAGCGGTCGGCCGGTAGTCCACTCTGCGCAAGCAGTTTGGCGCCGGCCGACCGTGCCGCCGCCGGACGGGCGAGCGCGGCGGCCACGACAATCCCCAGCACCGCGATCGCCACACCCGGACCCCACTGTGCCGTTCCCTGCGGCCACGGCACCACGTTGCGGAACACGGTGTAGCCCAGCAGTGCCAGGCCGAGAACCGGGATCGCCACTTCCCACTTGGACAGGGCTGATCCCTGGGCTGATACCTGGGTCTGGACGAACAGTCGCAGCGCCCCGAGACAGGCCATGGCGTAGGCCACCAGCAGGATCAGGGTTCCGGCCGCACCGGCGATGGTGAACACGTCGAACGGCCGGGCATGCAGCACCGCCCAGCCGAGCAGTTGCACCACCGCCACCGTCACCGCGCACGCGGTGGCCGCGGCGTGCGGGACGGCGCGCACCGGGTGCACCCCGGCCAACGCCGCCGGACCCATACCGTCCCGGCTGAGGGCGAAGACCAGCCTGCTGGCGCCCACCAGGCTGGCCAGGCAGCAGGCCGCCGCACTGAACGCCGCACCGATCACGATCAGGTCCGCAACCCAGGCGGCCACGTAACGCTGGGCCAGGTCACCGATCAGCGCCTCGGAGTGGGTGAACGCACTCACCCCGGCCGCATCGCTGCCGAATGCCATCATCGCGATCGCCGACACCGCGACGAAGAACACCCCGCCGAGCACCGCGGTGGCCAGGATCGCGCGCGGGATGTCGCGGTGCGGGTGGGCGGTCTCCTCGCCGAGGGTCGCCGCGGCCTCGAAGCCGGCGAAGGACAGGAAGCCGAAGACCACGCCCAGGAAGAGGTTGGAGACGCTGGTCCCCGGGGCGACGCTGAACACAGACAGGTCGAATCGGTGGCCTGCGGTCCCGGCTATCAGTTTGGTCAGCGTCACGCCGGCGACCACCAGGATGAGCAGGATGGTGAGGCCCTCGGTCACCAGCAGCACCGTGGTGCCGCCGCGGACGTCGCGGGTGGCCAGCGCCCACATGCCGAACAGCACGACCCAGGCCAGCGGGAAGGCAGCCCAATTCGGTAAATCGTTCGGCGCCAGAACTTTTCGGGCTAGATCGGTGAGGAAGATTGCCGCCGCCGTCGATGTCACGACACCGAACAGCACGTAGGTGCAGGCGTTGAGCCAGCCGGCCACCACGCCACTGCGCGGCCCCAACGTCACCCCGACGAAGGCGTACACGCTGCCGGAGTGACTGAATCGCTGCGACAACCGGACGAAGGTGTGGGCGATCAGCAGAACGCCGATGGTCGCGAGCAGGAATGCCACCGGCACCGCACGACCGGTCACCGCCGAACTGGCCTGCGGGTTGATGTTGATCGCCATTGACGGCGCCATCAACGCGATGGACACACCCACTGCGGACCAGACCGTGAGTCGCCGCGCCAGTTGCGGCCCCGCCCCTGTCACGCCGCCGCCATCACGCCATCGACGTCCCGCACCGCCCCGCCTTTCCCACTTCCGTCTCCCCCACACAGGGTTACGGGTTGATGGTGTTCTCGCCGACCTGCCGGCCCCACACGTACTCGGTCAGGATGGGTTGACCCAGTTCGAAATGGTTGTACGGAGCCAGAGACGCCCCGTCGTCGACCACCAGGGTCGGCGCCGGCCAGAAGTCCCTGGTCACCTTCTGCCAGCAACCGGGCGCACCGCCGGGGCCGCCGCGACCGTTCACCCGCGGCAGGTTGTCCGGGTAGACGTAGGGGTTCGGGGCCCCGATCAACTGCGCGTGATCGCGCAGTGAGTACCCGTTGCCCCCGAACGCATCGAGCGCATCGGGGACCAGTTCGGCGGTCTGCCGGATGGCACAGGTGATCGCCGGGCTGTAGGTGTCGAGCAGTTTCGAGGTCGGCAGCAGGTCGGCGATGGCCCGGATCAGGTACGGGGCGCCACGCTCGAACGTATCCGCCGCGGAGCCCGCGAAGCCCGCCGACGCCAGCAGAACGGCGTCGAGGTCGTTGCGTTGCGCGTTCAGGGTGCCGACGGTGGTCAGCGAGTTGTCGACGGCATCCAGCAGTTGTGGGCCGGCCCCGGTGTAGATCTCGGCCAGCTCGGCCACTCGCTGCAGGTCCCGCCGCAGGTTCGGGAGTCGCCGGTTGGCATCGTCGAGGATGTCGTTTCCGTCGGCCAGGGAGCGGCCGAATTTCGTGCCCAACCCGGTCAGCGCCTCCGCCATCGCCGAGAGGGTCAGGTTGAGCTGGACCGCGTCGACCTTCTCGGCGATCCCGGTGATGGTCTCGAACAACGTCTGGAACTCGGTTGTGACAGTCGCCGCGGTGATGACGTCGTCGCGCGAAATGCGTTGCGCCGAAGGGCTGTCCGGCGAGGAGAAGGCCAGATATTTGTTGCCGAAGATCGTCGATGCGCTGACGTCGGCCCGCACGTTGGCGGGGATGGTGTGCAGAAACCGCGAGCCGACCTCGGCTGTCAGCCGCGCCTGGGCCGTCCCGCCGTCGTGGCTGACCTGGATGTCGCTGACCCGTCCGATGGCCACACCGTTGTAGGTGACCTTGGCCCCGCGATCGAGCACCAGCCCGGATCGCCCCGACATCACAATCAGCCGGGTGGTGTCGGAAAACCCGCCGCGGAAGGCGATGTAGACGATCCCCGCGAGCACCGCGGTGATGGCGATGAGCAGCAATCCGAGCCTCTTGCGAGGTTCGTCGTCGTAGAAGTTCGGGGCCCGCGACGGGCTGAGACGCCAACGGGCGGTCATCCGCGCCCCCTTCGCCCGCGCCATCGTTCGACGATATGCGCACAGTAACCAGTGCGGTGAAAACCGACACGGCGCCACGGTGCACCCGGGATAATGACAGCATTGGGGGTAGGGCGACGCCCGCAGCCCTGAACTGCTGATATCCCGGCTCGATGAGGAGCGTAAAACCATGACCAGCACCGGAGTCGACCGCGAGGTTGCAGAAACTCAGAAGTATCTCGACAGCCCGCGGTTCGAAGGCATCACCCGGCTCTACACCGCACGTCAGGTGGTCGAGCAGCGCGGCACGATCCCGGTCGACTACACCGTGGCACGCGACGCCGCCGGCGCCTTCTTCACCCGCCTGCGCGAACTGTTCGGGCAGAAGAAGTCCATCACCACCTTCGGGCCGTACTCGCCCGGCCAGGCGGTGACCATGAAGCGATGCGGAATCGAGGGCATCTACCTCGGCGGCTGGGCCACCTCCGCCAAGGGGTCGCTGGCCGAGGATCCGGGTCCCGACCTCGCCAGCTACCCGCTGAGCCAGGTTCCGGACGAGGCCGCCGGCCTGGTGCGGGCATTGCTGACCGCCGACCGCAACCAGCACTTCCTGCGCCTGCAGATGACCGATGAGCAACGCGCAGCGACTCCCGCGGTCGACTACCGGCCGTTCATCATCGCCGACGCCGATACCGGCCACGGCGGAGATGCGCACGTGCGCAACCTGATCCGTCGTTTCGTCGAGGCCGGTGTCACCGGTTACCACATCGAGGATCAGCGGCCCGGCACCAAGAAGTGCGGGCATCAGGGCGGCAAGGTCCTGGTCCCCTCCGATGAGCAGATCAAGCGTCTCAACGCCGCCCGCTTCCAACTCGACATCATGAAGGTCCCGGGCATCATCGTGGCCCGGACCGACGCGGAGGCTGCGAACCTGCTCGACGGCCGCGCTGACGAACGCGACCACCCGTTCCTGCTCGGCGTCACCAACCTCGACGTCCCGCCGTACAAGTCCTGCTTCCTGGCGATGATGCGCCGCTTCTACGAACAGGGCGTCACCGAACTCAACGGACACCTGCTCTACGCCCTGCCCGAGGGCGAATACGCCGTCGCCGACGCCTGGCTGGCGAGCCACGGCGTCACCAAGGCGATCGACGACGCCGCCGCAGCATGGAAGAGGGACCGCAGCGGATCACTCGATGCGCTCTTCGACCGGGTCGAGTCGCAGTTCGTCGACGCCTGGCAGGAGGACGCCGGCCTGGACACCTACGGCAACGCCGTCGCCGAGGTGCTGCGGTTCAAGGAGAGCGAAGGCGAAGCGCTGGCGATGAAGCCGGCCGAGTGGCTGGAGTTCGCCGCCACCTCGTCGCTGTACGCCGCCGAGAACAAGGCGCGCGAACTCGGCGTCGACGTCTCCTGGGACTGCGAGCGGGCCAAGACATCCGAGGGCTACTACCAGGTGCGCGGCGGCGTCCCCTATGCGATCGCGAAATCCCTTGCCGCAGCGCCGTTCGCCGACATTCTGTGGATGGAGACCAAGACCGCCGATCTCGCCGAGGCCCGCGAGTTCGCCGAGGCCATCCACGCGGTGTACCCCGACAAGATGATGGCCTACAACCTGTCCCCCTCGTTCAACTGGGACACCACCGGCATGAGCGACGACGAGATGCGAGCCTTCCCCGAGGAGATCGGCAAGATGGGCTTCGTCTTCAACTTCATGACCTACGGCGGTCACCAGATCGACGGCGTGGCCGCCGAGGAGTTCGCCACCGCGCTGCGCCAGGACGGCATGCTGGCACTGGCCCGGCTGCAGCGCAAGATGCGGCTCATCGAGTCGCCGTACCGCACGCCGCAGACCCTGGTCGGTGGCCCGCGCAGCGACGCCGCACTGGCGGCCTCATCGGGACGCACCGCGACCACCAAGGCGATGGGCAAGGGTTCCACCCAGGTCCAGCACCTGGTGCAGACCGAGGTGCCCAAGAAGCTGCTCGAGGACTGGCTGGCGCTGTGGAGCGAGCACTACCAGCTCGGCGAGCGGCTGCGCGCGCAGCTGCGTCCGCACCGGGCCGGTTCGGATCTGCTGGAGCTGGCGATCTTCGGAGACAAGGACGGCGAGAAACTGGCCGACGTGGTCTTCGATCCGATCAAGGACCGTCACGGCCGCAGCATCCTGACGGTGCGCGACCAGAACACCTACTCGGCCAAGATGCGCCAGAAGCGCCTCATGACGCTCATCCATCTGTGGCTGGTGCACCGGTTCAAGGCCGACGCGGTGTACTACGTGACGCCGACCGAGGACAACAAGTACCAGACCGAGAAGATGAAGGCACACGGCATCTTCAGCGGGGTCAACAAGGACGTCGGCGAGATCATCGTGGCCGATGTGAATCAGGACCGCATCGCCGAACTGCTCGGCGCGGACCGCACGGCCCTGCAGCGTCTGATCCGCAAGGAGGACTAGCGGGGCCAGCGCCTCAGCGCACGACGACGCTGCTCGGTTCCCTCGGTGCACCGAGCATGTCGCGGTGTGACGGCGGCCGGCGTCCGCCGTCGTCGGTGATCCCGTAGCGCTGTGCCAGTTCCGCGCCGATCACGGTGCGGCCGGACAACTCGGCCAATTCGGGGTCCCAGTACAGGGCGTCGATCAGACGCCCGGTGAACTGGGGTGTCTCGGCATGCTCGGCGAAGGACGCCAGGGCTTCGTCGTTCCCGGCGAATGCGCGGCGCATCCGTTCGGTGAGCAGGATGCCCATCCAGATCGAGACGGTCGACACCGCGGTGCCACCGAAGTCGACGGCCATGTCGGCGGCCATCTTGTCCACCCCGGCCTTCTGCGCCCCGTAGGCGGCGCCGTGCATGTAACACACCGAGCCCGGCGACGAGGTGAACGCGATCAGTCCGCGGTCGGCACGCAACAGCAGCGGCGCGGCATACCAGGACGCCACGTAGGCCGAGCGCAGTCCGACCGTGAGCACATCGGCCAACTCCAGGGGCTTCTCCCAGAACGGCGCCGGATCGGTCAGCCGGTCGCTGATGACGGCGGCGTTGTTGACCAGCAGCGAAAGCCGCCCGTCGTTCTCCTCTGCCACCCGGGCGAACAGGGCTGCAACGGCGCCGTCGTCGGAGTGGTCGGTCGGCACGGCGACACCCTCGCCACCGAGTGCGGTCACCTCGCCGGCGTCGGGTTCCCCGACGGTCCGGCCGGTCAGGTACACCCGCCAGCCGGCGGCGCCGAGGGCCTGCGCGATACCGCGGCCGGCGCCCCGGCTGGCTCCGGTCACCACCGCCACGGGTCGCTTCGGTGGTTGCGGGCGTGTCGTCATCTCAGCGACGCTAGCCGGTTCGGCCCGTCTTGTCGGTGCCCCGTCTTGTCTGTGCCCGGACTTGTCGGTGCCCGGCCATAGCATCGCCGTCATGGGTACCGGGGGGTGGATGTTGGCGGTCGTCGTGCTGGCGGCCGGCATGTTCTTCGGCGGCTGGGCGCTGTCGTCGCGGATGCGCGAGGACGCGGCACAGCAGCAGGAGCGGGACAGTGAGTTGCGATCGCGTGCCGACCAGCAGCACAGCTGGGCCGCGCGGGGCGACATGCGCGGCGTGTACGGGGCCGAGGGTGCGGAGTTGATGCGCGCTGTCGCACCGAAGCCGACGATCCTTCCACCGGGCGACACGATCGAGGTCGGCACCGTCGTGCGCACGGCCGGCGAACTGGCCGCGATGCTGGAGAAGAAGCCGCCGTGCTGGCGTTACGCCGCGTTCGTCTCGGTGCTGGTTCAGCGCCGCGCCGCGGTGGCGGGCCGAGTCCGTGACGTGCGGATGGGTTTCGCACGCCCGAGCGGGGAGGCACTACGGACCGAGTTCGAGGCCGGCCTGTTCTTCACCGATCGGCTCTCGGATCTCTCGGAGTTGATCGGCCAGGTCGACGGCTTCATGCTCAGCCCGGCGTTCCAGCAGGTCTTCGGCGACCCGCATGACGAGAACTCCGCCGACGCCGACGGCATCGTGCACGCCGCCAACCGGCTGATGGACTACCACGACAGCCTGCTGACGCTCTCGGAACGATCACGCGGGGTGCGGGTGCCGCATGCGTGCAGCGATCTTCAGCGTGACTTCGGGTTGCTGACCGTGCTGCCGATCGACGGTTTCAGCACCTTCATCGAGGACTTCACCGAACGGGTCGCCGAGATGGGTGACGTGGCCCGCTATGCCACCGGCGACGTCCAGTTGGATGCCGTCGAACTCGGCGTGAAGTCCGACGGGGAACTGCTGAGCCGGATCTCCGAACGACTGCAGCAGCTGGCGCACGCCGGCTAGCAGTGCGCCAGGACGTCTGCCATCGCTTTCTTCTCCTTGGCTGACAACCACAGCCCGTAGGCGCTCTTCACGTCGATCTGGCGCGCGACGAAGTCGCAGCGGAACGCCGCATTCGGCGGCAGCCAGGACGCAGCATCGCGAAATGCCTTGTCGAAGTTGGCCTTCGGGCTTACCGCCAGCAGATTGCGAGGATCGTTGGCGAAGTCGAGCCGACGCTGCGGATCCCAGGCCCGGGCACCCTTGTACCAGGCGTCGGCCAGGGCGACGACGTGGTCGATCTCGATGGCGTTCGAACTCTCCGGCCCACGAACGAAGTTGATGGTGGTGCCGGTGTAAGGGTCGATCAGCGTGCCACTCTGCGCGAAGCAGGTGAAGGGCCGCACCACAAGATCTTTCAGGTCGCGGCGCAGGATGTCGTCGCGGGTGTTGCAGCCGTTGTGGCCGAACTCGACGTTGACGTCGTCACTCCAGGCCTCGCCGAACTGGTAGCGACGGAAGTCCGACGTGCGATCCCAGCCGCGGACCTGCAGCGCCTTGAGTTGCTGGCGGGCGATGTCGTACCGCGGGGTGGGTCCGCCCGGTGGGGGCGGCTGCTGCGAGGTCGCCGGGGGTCCAATCGAGGCCGGTTCAGCCCGCCAGGTCGGCGATGGGCTGGCGACGTGGTTGGCCTTCTCCTGCCAGATGAGGACGCCGGCCACCGCGCCGATGACGAGAACTGCCAAGACGGTTGCCAGGGCACGGCGCCGCCAGCGGGGTTGGGCGGTCTTGGCTTTGGCCACCCCAAGGTTCTAGCACGGGGTCAGGCGGTTCTACCTACGACGGAACCGCTGCGCGGGTCGTCCGCGTCCGCCACTCGGTTCCGGCGATCCGACCGGCTCCAGATGGGCTTCCATCGCACGGCGGAAGTTGTCGCGCTGAATCTCGCGACCTGCAATCGACTCATGCACCCGGCGGAGCTCACGAAGGGTGAATGTCGCTCCCAGCAGATGGTCCGGATCGGGCCTGACGTCGTAGCCGGATCGGACGTCGGCAACCGCGAGCTCGATGATCCTGCGGTGGTCGTAGATGAGGCGACCGGGGCGGTTGGCCGGGACCAACCGGGTTTCTCCCGGAAATCGTTCGCTCAGCTGCTCTGCCGTCACCACCGCGACATGAGCGACCGACAGCACCCAGCCGCGATCATCACGCGTCAGCCCGTCGAAGACATGGAGCTGCCGGGGGTGTACGCCCCGCACATTCGCCTTTTCAAGCAGGGATCGTTCGACCGCGTCCGCCAGCACTTCACCTTCATGCAGGAACGTTCCGGGCAGGGCCCACAGATTCCCGCTGGGACGCCGGACTTCGAGAACCACCAGCCCGAGGTCCGGATCGAGGCCGAGGACCGCGGTGTCGACGGCGACTGACGGCCGCTTGTAATCGCCAAGGGTCTTGCCCTTGCTGTCGCGGAACAGAATCGCCATGTCAGAGCATTAGTGTACGGTATCTGAATATGAGCGCAATCGCGCAAATTTAAAAACGACGACAGGGGGGTCAGTCAGATGGGATCAATTCACGACAGGCAGGAAGGCGTGCTTCTCGGCACTGCGGCAGGCGACGCGCTGGGGGCGCCGTTCGAGTTCGGCGGCCCACTCGGCCCGGAGATCGAGGTCTCGATGAGCGGCGGCGGAGTGTGGGGGCCCGGTGAATGGACGGACGACACCGCGATGATGGTCGCCATCGCGGAGGCGGCCGCCGACGGTCTCGATCTGCGGGGCCAGGTTGCGCAGGATCGGATCGTCGAGCGCTGGCGGCAGTGGTCGCGCAACACCAAGGACATCGGCATCCAGACGTCCGAGGTGCTCCGGAACGCGACCTCTGACGGGACGGTCACCGCGGCACGGGCGCGGACGCAGTCGGAGCGACTCCACCGGAACACCGGTCGCACCGCGGGCAACGGCTCGCTGATGCGCACCGCGCCGGTGGCGCTGGCCTACCTCGATGACGAGGCGGCCATGGTCGAAGCCGCGCGGGTGATCAGCGAGCTGACCCACTGGGATCCGCTGGCCGGTGACGCCTGCGTGCTGTGGTGCAGCGCGATCCGGCATGCCGTGCTCACCGGTCAGATCGACGTCCGCGTCGGCCTGCGCCACCTGCCGGCCGATCGCCGTGCGGACTGGGCGGGCCATCTCGATCTGGCCGAAGCCTTGCAGCCGTCCGACTTTCCGCACAACGGATTCGTGGTGCAGGCGCTGCAGGGCGCCTGGTCGGCGATCCACCACACCCCGGAACCGGTGGACGATCCCTCGACGGGACGGTTCAGGGCCGACCGACTGCGGCTCGCGCTGGAGGCGGCGGTACGAGGTGGCCGGGACACCGACACCGTGGCGGCGATCGCCGGCGGTCTGCTCGGGGCGGCCTACGGCGCGTCGGCCGTCCCGCTGGATTGGAAGCGGAAGCTCAACGGCTGGCCGGATGCCAACGCCCGCTACCTGATTGAGCTGGCGTCGGCCATCGAGCGCAAGGGCGCGCCGGACACCTTCGACTACACCTACCCGGACTCCCCCGTCGACACGATGGTCCGCCATCCGTACGACGACAAGGTGGTCCTCGGAGCCGTCGGTGTGTTGCGCAACCTGCCCGAGGATGTCAGCGCGATGGGCGCCGACGAAGTCATTCGCGATGTGTGCGCGGTGCTACCGGGCACCAACCCGAACAAGGCGTTCCGAGCCGCACTCAAGCGTCTGCAGGACGGCGGTCACCATGCGAATGCGTGAGGGCACCGCCGAGTTCACCTTCAACGGTGTGCTCGATCCGTTCCAGTTGTTCAGCGGTGTGGCCGAAGCCCGTCACCGGCTGGCGAATGCGGCGCGGGCCGGGGACTGGCCGGCGGTGTTCGCGCTACTCGACGAGCCCGGCGCGATGGTGGACGTGAACAGCTGGCGGGCCGGGGGGACCGCCTGGTTCACGCCGTTGCACCAAGCCGCCTGGCACGGTGCGCCGGTCAGCGTGGCCGCAGAGCTGGTAGCGAGGGGTGCTCTGCGCACGCTGACCGACGCCCGTGGGCGCACCGCCCACGATGTGCGGCTGGCCCGGGACGCCAAGGAACGCAAGGCGAAAAACCATTCTGCCGAAAGCCATCTGGCGCTGCGCAGCTTCCTCGCCCCGCCGCCTTCTCCGCTGGATCCCGGCCGCCTGCAGATTCTGCAGCGCAATCTCGACGCAGTGATCGACGGCAGAATCCGGGGCGTGCTCTACAACGGCCGGGATCCGCGCACGGTGCTGCGCTATCCGCCGGTCGGCATCCTGCACGAGGTTCCCGGCAACCGGCTGTGGTTTCCGGTGCCGCAGATGCACGGCGGCTTCGACATCGCACTGCACGCGGGATACCTCGAGGTGCGCAGCTGGTGTCGGATCGTCGGCGGCTCCGGGCAGTCCCACGTGATCACCGCTGACGGCGCAACGCTCGTCGACAGCGGTTTCGTCTGATTCGCTGCCGCAAAAGCCGTACGGCACGCGGGTGTCATTGCTAGTTTGCCCTGCATGTCAGAGGTGAAGAAAACCCCGCTAGTGGGTGAATGCTCGGCCGAGTTCTTCGGAACGATGATCCTGATCCTGTTCGGATGCGGGGTGGTCGCACAGGTTGTCACCGGCGGCAGCAAACTTGGGACAGACCCCGGGGCCACCGGCGATTACAACTCGATCGCCTGGGGCTGGGGCCTCGGCGTGACCATGGGGGTCTACGTCGCGGGGCGCCTCAGCGGCGCGCACCTCAATCCCGCGGTGACCGTTGCGCTGGCGGCCTTCAAGGGCTTCCCGGCCCACAAGATCGCGCCCTACATCGCCGCCCAGGTGGCCGGCGCCTTCGTCGCCGCACTGTTGGTCCGGTTCAATTACAGCGACCTCATCCACAACCTCGACCCGGACCACACCAAGGCCACCCAGGGGATCTTCTCCACCTCGCCGGACGCCAACGTGTCGATGTTCACCGCGTTCACCGACCAGATGATCGGCACCGCGATCCTGGTGGCTGTCATCTTCGCGCTGACCAGCGCGGTCAACAACCCGCCCCTGGCCAACATGGGTCCGCTGGTCATCGGTTTCCTGGTCGTCGCCATCGGTCTGGGCTGGGGCGCCAACGCCGGCTACGCCATCAACCCGGCCCGCGACTTCGGCCCGCGACTGGCCTCCTTCATCACCGGCTACCACGACGCCTGGTTCTCCGCGAACGGTCCGCAGTTGTACTTCTGGGTGCCGATCGTCGCGCCGATCATCGGCGGCCTGATCGGTGGCGGTCTGTTCGTCTTCCTCATCGAGAGGTTCCTGCCGGCCGCCGTCGTGAACCCGGCTGAGATCGGTGTCGTGGAACCCACCCCTCTAAAGTGATTCAGTGGCCTGGCAGCAGATCCAGCCGTTCCTCGTAGCGCTGGCTATCGGCCTGCTGCTGGGCCTGGAACGCGAACGCGGGCACTCCGGAAAGCTCCCCGCCGGATCCCGCTCGTTCGCGCTGCTGTCGCTGGCCGGGGCGGTCGCCGCCACCTTCGGCATGTGGGCCGTGGTGGTGGGACTCGGCGCGGTCGCAGTCCTCATGGCGGTGGCCTACTTCCGAACCAGCGGCGAGGATCCCGGGACCACCACCGAGATCGCCGCCATCGTGGCCTATCTCCTTGGCGCACTGGCGGTTTCACGGCCGGCGGCCGCGGGCGCGCTCGCGGTGATCGTTGCACTGCTGTTGGTCTCCAAGGACCGCATCCACCGGTTCGCCCGCGAAATCGTCAGTGCGATCGAACTGGAAGATGCCATCAAGTTCTTCGTGGTGGCATTCGTCGTTCTGCCACTGCTCCCCGACCGGCCGTTCGGCCCCTACGGTGTGCTCAACCCCGCGAAGATCTGGTTGCTGGTCGTCCTGCTCACCGGGATCGGCTGGATCGGTTACATCGGGGTGCGCGCCCTGGGACCGCGGCGGGGCCTTCTCGTCACCGGTCTGGCCGGCGGATTCGTCTCGGCCTCAGCGACGACGGCATCAATGGGCAGGCTGAGTCGAACTGCAGGAGTGCGAGCGCCACTGGCGGGTGCGCTGCTGGCCAGCGTCGCAACCTTCGTCCAACTGCTCCTCGTGATCGGAATCGTCGATGCCGAAGTCCTGCGCAGGCTGTGGCCGGCAGCCGCCGGCGGTGCCGTGACCCTGACTGCCGTCGCCCTCGCCGTCTATCGCAGCGTGGACGTGAC
>NZ_JAFMJZ010000042.1 GCF_017853185.1 Mycolicibacterium sp. | reverse complement strand
AGGGCGCTGGCGGCGCGCCACAGCATCAGCCGGGAGGTCTCCAGCGCGGTGGCCATATCGGCCAGCGTGAACCGGATGGTCGGCTCATCAAGCAGGGCCGAGCCGAAGGCGTGCCGGTCGGCCAGATAGCCCGTGGTCTTGTCGTAGGCGGACTGGGCGCCGCCGAGTGAGCAGGCTGCGATGTTGAGCCGGCCGCCGTTGAGGCCGTTCATCGCGATCCCGAAACCGGTGCCCTCGCCGTCGGATCCGCCGAGCATGGCCTCTGCCGGCACCCGGACGCCTTCGAGGATCACCTGCGCGGTGGGTTGGGCGTTCCAGCCCATCTTCTCCTCGTTGGCGCCGAAACTCAGTCCGGGAGTTCCCTTTTCGACGATGAAGGCCGAGATACCCCGCGGCCCCTCACCGCCGGTGCGGGCCATCACCACGTAGACGTCGGACACTCCCGCGCCGGAGATGAACTGCTTGACTCCGTCGAGCACAAAGTAGTCGCCGTCGCGAACTGCTTTGGTCCGCAGGGCCGCCGCATCCGATCCGGCACCCGGTTCGGTCAGGCAATAGCTGGCGATGAGTTCCATCGAGGCCAGCCGGGGGATCCAGGACTTGCGCTGTTCGGGTGTGCCGTAGGTGTCGATCATCCAGGCACACATGTTGTGGATCGAGATGAAGGCAGCGATCACCGGATCGCCGATCGCGAGCTGTTCGAAGATCCGGACCGCGTCGATCCGGCGCAGGCCGCTGCCGCCGACGTCCTCACCGCAGTAGATGGCCGCCATTCCCAGTTGCGCCGCCTCGCGCAGCACATCGACGGGGAAGTGCTTGCTGTGATCCCACTCCAAGGCATGCGGCGCAAGACGTTTGGCTGAGAACGCCGCCGCCGTCTCGACGATCACCCGTTCGTCTTCGTCGAGGGAGATGAAATTCATCAGCGCTACTTCATCGTGGGGATGACGAACTCGGCCCCATCCTTGATGCCCGACGGCCAGCGCTCGGTGATGGTTTTGACCTTGGTGTAGAACTGGATCGAGGCTGGGCCGTGCTGGTTGAGGTCGCCGAATCCGGAGCGCTTCCAGCCGCCGAAGGTGTGGTAGGCCACCGGTACCGGGATCGGCACGTTGACCCCGACCATGCCGACCTGGACCCGGGAGACGAAGTCGCGGGCGGTGTCACCGTCGCGGGTGAAGATCGACACCCCGTTGCCGTACTCGTGCTCGTTGGGAAGGCGCAGTGCTTCCTCGTAGTCCTTGACGCGCACGATGCACACCACCGGGCCGAAGATCTCGTCGGTGTAGATCGACATGTCGGTGGTGACGTGATCGAAGAGGCTGGGGCCGATGAAGAAGCCGCCCTCGAGGCTCTCGTCGCCGAAGGTCAGTTCGTCACTGCCCTTTCCGCGGCCGTCGACCACCAGGTCCGCACCGGCGGCGACGCCGGCGTCGATGTAGCCGCGGACCCGATCGAGGGCGGCCTCGGTGACCAGTGGGCCGTAGTCGGCCTTGGGGTCCAGGCTGTGCCCGACCCGCAGATGCTCGACCCGCTCGGCCAGCCGGTTACGCAGCCGGTTGCCGACCTCCTCGCCCACGGCGACAGCGACGGAGATGGCCATGCAGCGTTCCCCGGCGCTGCCGTAGCCGGCCCCGACCAGGGCGTCGACGGCCTGATCCAGATCCGAATCCGGCATCACGATCATGTGGTTCTTCGCCCCGCCGAAGCATTGGGCACGCTTGCCGTTCGCCGCGGCCCCGGAGTAGATGTACTGGGCGATGTCGGAGGAGCCGACGAAGCCGTAGGCCTTGATGTCGGGGTGGGCCAGCAGTGCGTCGACGGCTTCCTTGTCGCCGTTGACGACCTGGAACACCCCCGGCGGCAGGCCTGCCTCGGTGAACAACTCGGCCAGTCGCAGCGGCACCGACGGATCCCGCTCGGAGGGCTTGAGCACGAAGGCGTTACCGCAGGCCAGGGCCGGGCCGGCCTTCCACAGCGGGATCATCGCCGGGAAGTTGAACGGGGTGATGCCGCACACCACACCGAGGGGCTGGCGGATCGAGTACACGTCGATGCCCGGGCCGGCGCCCTCGGTGTACTCGCCCTTCATCAGATGCGGGATGCCGGTGGCGAACTCGATGACCTCGATGCCGCGCTGGATGTCGCCCTGGGCATCAGCGACGGTCTTGCCGTGCTCGATGGAGAGCAGTTCGGCCAGCTCGGTCATGTTGGCGTTGACCAGGTCGACGAACTTCATCAGCACCCGGGCCCGCTTCTGCGGGTTCCAGGACGCCCACTCCTTCTGCGCCTGGACCGCCGAGGCCACCGCGGCGTCGACATCGGCGGCCGAGGCCAACAGCACCTTCGCCTGAACCGCTCCGGTGCTGGGATTGAACACATCAGCGGTGCGCGTGCTGGCCAGATTGCTCCGACGGCCGTCGATGAAATGCGGGATCTGCGTGGTCATGAGAGACGTCCTTCGGACCGAGAGTGGATTAGTTGCAGATGCTAGTTAGTGCGCCAAGGCATCCGCAACGACGGCTCAACCCTTGGGCAACGCCCGGATGAAGGCCTCGGTCTGCTCCCAGTCGGGCAACAGCCCGGCCGCGCGGACCTCGTCGAGCATCGGCGCTGCCGCATCCCGATCGGACAGCAACCACTCGGCTGCGGGGAGCGGCCAGTCGATACCGATCGCCGGATCTGTGGGGCAGATGGTGTGTTCCCGCTCGGGCGCGTACGGCGCCGAGCACAGGTACATGACGGCCGAGTCGTCCTGCAGAGCGAGGAAGCCGTGGGCGAGTCCCTCCGAGAGGTAAACCGACCGCCTCGCGGAATCGTCGAGAATCACGGAGCCCCACTGACCGAAGGTCGGTGAACCCACGCGGATGTCCACGAAGACGTCGAATACCGATCCCGTCACGCAGGTGATGAACTTGGCCTGCCCGGGCGGGAGTTGCGCGAAATGCAGACCGCGCAACGTCCCCGCGGTGGAAACCGAGCAGTTGGCCTGCTTCAGGTCGAATCGGTGACCGGTCATGGCTTCGAAGGCCGGCTCGGTGAACCACTCGAAGAAGGTGCCGCGGCTGTCGTCGTGCAACTCCGGCGTGATTTCGAAGGCTCCGGGGATCGAAAGTTCCCGCCACCCGATGTTCTTCAGCGCCATATCACTGGCCGCGTTCCGCATAACGTGCCTCGACCTGATCCTTCAACGGACCCCACCACCACTGGTTCGCGCGGTACCAGTCGATGGTGGAACGCAGCCCCTCGGCGAAATCGGTGTGTTGGGGCGTCCAGCCGAGTTCGCCGCGCAGTGTGCTCGCGTCGATCGCATACCGGACGTCATGACCGGCCCGGTCGGGGACGTGGTCGAAGTCGTCGGGGTCATGGCCCATCAATTCAAGGATCATCCGCAGCACGGACAGGTTGTCCCGTTCGCCGTCTGCTCCGATGAGATAGGTCGCTCCGATGGCGCCGCTTTCGAGGATCCGCCACACCGCACTGTTGTGGTCGTCCACGTGGATCCAGTCCCGCACATTGGCCCCGGAGCCGTACAGCTTCGGCCGCCTACCGGTCAGCACATTGGTGATCTGCCGGGGGATGAACTTCTCGACGTGCTGGAACGGTCCGTAGTTGTTCGAGCAGTTCGAGATCGTCGCCCGCACCTGAAAGGACCGGACCCAGGCGCGGACGAGCAGATCCGCTGCGGCCTTGGTCGCCGAATACGGGCTTGACGGGTTGTACGGCGTGGCCTCGGTGAAACGCACGGTCTCATCAAGGGGCAGGTCCCCGTAGACCTCGTCGGTGGAGATGTGATGAAGTCGCACGCCGTGCCGGCGGACCGCCTCGAGGACCGCGAACGTCCCGACGACATTGCTGTGCAGAAACGGGGCCGGGTCGGCCAGCGAATTGTCGACGTGGGTCTCGGCGGCGAAGTGGACGACGGCGTCGGATTCGGCTACCAGGCTGTCTACCAGCGCTTCGTCGGCCAGATCGCCCTCCACGACACGGGTTCTGTCGGGGAGGTCACACACGGACTCCCGGCTGCCGGCGTATGTCAGCGCATCCAGTACGGTGACGGCCACCCCGGGTCGGTCCGCGGCCACCTGCCGGACGAAGTTGGCGCCGATGAAACCGGCGCCACCGGTGACCAAGAGCCGCATCGGGCAACCTTAGCGAGCGTTTTGGAGTACCGCTGACAAGCGGGTATCGTAGGACCACGGTGCGGTGAACGCGCCGGCTCTTGCGTGTCCAGTCTTGGGAGTATTCCTCGATTTACTGGCGACTCACGTTTTGAAGTCGGGGCGAGCGCTGCCCACCCCGAACAGGATCTAGTGAGGATATGGGCAAAAAAGACGGTGCCATCGAGGTCGAGGGCCGCGTGGTCGAGCCCCTGCCCAATGCGATGTTTCGCATTGAGCTGGAGAACGGTCACAAGGTGCTCGCTCACATCAGCGGGAAGATGCGGCAGCACTACATCCGCATCCTCCCCGAGGATCGGGTGGTGGTGGAGCTTTCTCCCTACGACCTGACCCGGGGCCGCATCGTGTACCGGTACAAGTAGCAGTCCACATCACCATTAGTTAGAGCGAGAACAGGATCAATCAGCCGTGAAGGTCAACCCGAGCGTCAAGCCGATCTGCGACAAGTGCAGGGTGATCCGCCGGCATGGGCGGGTCATGGTGATCTGCTCTGATCCGCGCCACAAGCAGCGTCAGGGCTAATCACCCGCGGGGTTGACGCAACCCCGGCGCCGAGCAGTACCCACAACTGAATGCAGACCTCCCAGCACCAGTGGGTCGATACGCGACTCATCCACGTCCGGAACGGAGGCCGGGCCCCGAAGGTCCCCAGAAGATTTCTTGGGTCCGACGGGAACGGTCTGGGAACGACACCTCCGCATAGAAGAAGGAATACAGCCCTGTGGCACGTCTAGTGGGCGTTGATCTCCCGCGCGATAAGCGCATGGAGATCGCGCTGACCTACATCTACGGCATCGGCCGTACCCGCTCCCAGGAAATCCTGGCTGCGACCGGTATCGACCGGGATCTGCGCAGCAAGGACCTGACCGACGATCAGCTGACCCAGCTGCGCGATTACATCGAAGCCAGCCTCAAGGTCGAGGGTGACCTGCGCCGCGAGGTGCAGGCCGACATCCGTCGCAAGATCGAGATCGGCTGCTACCAGGGCCTGCGGCACCGCAAGGGCCTGCCGGTGCGTGGCCAGCGGACCAAGACCAACGCCCGTACCCGCAAGGGTCCGAAGCGCACCATCGCCGGTAAGAAGAAGGCTAAGTAACCATGGCACCTCCGAAGAAGGCCGCGTCCGGCGCCAAGAAGGGCAAGACCACCCGCCGCAGGGAAAAGAAGAACGTCCCGCACGGTGCCGCCCACATCAAGAGCACGTTCAACAACACGATCGTGTCGATCACCGACCCGCAGGGCAACGTGATCGCCTGGGCATCGTCGGGTCACGTCGGCTTCAAGGGTTCGCGCAAGTCGACCCCGTTCGCCGCCCAGCTCGCCGCCGAGAACGCCGCTCGCAAGGCGCAGGAGCACGGCGTCAAGAAGGTCGATGTGTTCGTCAAGGGTCCGGGCTCCGGCCGCGAGACCGCGATCCGTTCGCTGCAGGCTGCCGGCCTTGAGGTCGGCGCCATTTCCGATGTCACTCCGCAGCCGCACAACGGTTGCCGGCCGCCCAAGCGGCGCCGGGTCTAGGGAGGAACTGAATCATGGCTCGTTACACCGGACCTGCCACCCGCAAGTCGCGCCGTCTGGGCGTCGACCTCATCGGTGGTGATCAGTCGTTCGAGAAGCGCCCCTACCCGCCCGGCCAGCACGGCCGCGCGCGGATCAAGGAGAGCGAGTACCGCACTCAGCTGCAGGAGAAGCAGAAGGCCCGCTTCACCTACGGCGTGATGGAGAAGCAGTTCCGCCGCTACTACGAAGAGGCGAACCGTCAGACCGGCAAGACCGGCGAGAACCTGCTGCGCATCCTCGAGACCCGTCTGGACAACGTCGTCTACCGTGCCGGCCTGGCCCGCACCCGGCGGATGGCGCGTCAGCTCGTGAGCCACGGCCACTTCACCGTCAACGGTGTGAAGGTCAACATCCCGAGCTACCGGGTGTCGCAGTACGACATCATCGACGTCAAGGACAAGTCGATCAACACCCTGCCGTTCCAGATCTCCCGCGAGGTCGCCGGCGAGCGTCCGATCCCGGGCTGGCTGCAGGTTGTCGGCGAGCGTCAGCGAATCCTGGTGCACCAGTTGCCGACTCGCGAGCAGATCACGGTCCCGCTGACCGAACAGCTGATCGTCGAGTTCTACTCGAAGTAACCGCTCCACTTTTTGATAAACCCGACGGCATCAAATAGCGGGTGCCGAGAAGGAGATAGAGAAGAAAATGCTGATTTCTCAGCGTCCCACCCTGTCCGAAGACGTCATCGCCGAGAACCGCTCCCAGTTCATCATCGAGCCGCTGGAGCCGGGATTCGGTTACACCCTTGGCAATTCGCTTCGCCGCACGCTGCTGTCGTCGATCCCCGGCGCTGCAGTCACCAGCATCCGCATCGACGGCGTGCTGCACGAGTTCACCACCGTGCCGGGCGTGAAGGAGGATGTCACCGACATCATCCTGAACCTCAAGGGGCTGGTGGTGTCGTCCGACGAGGACGAGCCGGTCACCATGTACCTGCGCAAGCAGGGTCCGGGTGCGGTCACCGCCGGTGACATCGTCCCGCCGGCCGGCGTGAGCGTGCACAACCCCGACATGCACATCGCGACGCTGAACGAGAAGGGCAAGCTCGAGGTCGAGCTGGTCGTCGAGCGCGGCCGCGGTTACGTGCCGGCCGTGATGAACAAGGCCTCCGGCGCTGAGATCGGCCGTATCCCGGTCGATTCAATCTACTCGCCGGTGCTGAAGGTGACCTACAAGGTCGAGGCCACCCGCGTCGAGCAGCGCACCGACTTCGACAAGCTGATCCTCGATGTGGAGACCAAGAACTCCATCAGCCCGCGCGACGCCCTGGCTTCGGCCGGCAAGACCCTGGTCGAGCTGTTCGGACTGGCCCGCGAGCTGAACCTCGAGGCCGAGGGCATCGAGATCGGCCCGTCGCCGCAGGAGGCCGATCACATCGCCGCGTTCGCGCTGCCGATCGACGACCTGGACCTGACGGTGCGGTCGTACAACTGCCTCAAGCGCGAGGGTGTGCACACCGTCGGCGAGCTGGTGGCCCGGACCGAGTCCGATCTGCTGGACATCCGCAACTTCGGCCAGAAGTCCATCGACGAGGTCAAGATCAAGCTGCACTCGCTCGGTCTGTCCCTGAAGGACTCGCCGGCCAGCTTCGATCCGTCCGAGGTCGCCGGCTACGACGTGGCCACCGGCACCTGGACCAACGACAGCGGCTATGACCTGGACAACGACCAGGACTACGCCGAAACCGAACAGCTCTAACAAGAGTCGTCCCGGCCCTACCTGATACGGGGGTCGGCCCCACTAAAGGAGACAGTCGCAATGCCTAAGCCCACTAAGGGACCCCGCCTCGGCGGATCCTCCTCGCACCAGAAGGCGCTGCTGGCCAACCTGGCCACCTCGCTCTTCGAGCACGGTCGGATCCGGACCACCGAGCCCAAGGCGCGGGCACTGCGGCCCTACGCCGAGAAGCTCATCACCCATGCCAAGAAGGGCACGCTGCACAACCGGCGTGAGGTGATGAAGAAGATCCGCGACAAGGACGTCGTGCACGTGCTGTTCGCCGAGATCGGCCCGTTCTTCGCCGACCGTGAGGGCGGCTACACCCGGATCATCAAGACCGAGGCGCGCAAGGGTGACAACGCCCCGATGGCCGTCATCGAGCTGGTTCGGGAGAAGACCGTCGTCTCCGAGGCCGACCGGGCTCGCCGCGCGGCGAACAAGGCCGCCAAGAAGGTCGCCGAGAAGGAGGCCGCTGCGAAGCCGGCCAAGCCCGCCGCGGAGGAGACTCCGCTGGAGGAGACCAAGGCTTCCGACGAGGCCTCGGTCGAGGAGACCAAGGCTGAAGACGGCGCGATCGCCGACGCTCAGACCGCTGAGGCTGCCGAGGAAGTGGCCGAGGAGAAGGCTGAGTCTGACGAGTCCTGACGCCGTAAGGCTCAGGCTCGAGATCGCCTACGACGGTACGGATTTCACCGGCTGGGCGGTACAGGAAGGTCACCGGACCGTCGGCGGCGTCATCGAAGATGCGCTGTCGACGGTTTTCCGGCTTCCGGTCCGGGTATTCGCCGCCGGTCGCACCGACGCCGGAGTGCATGCGACCGCTCAGGTGGCCCATGTCGACATCCCCGCCGAGGCGTTGGGTCATGCCCATCCGCGTCAGCGCCGCGAAGGGGAACCGGAGTTCGCGCCGCTGATCCGCCGGCTCGGGCGGTTCCTGCCCGAGGACGTCCGGGTCCGCGACATCACCAGGGCGGCTGAGGGTTTCGACGCCCGGTTCTCCGCGCTGCGCCGCCACTACGCCTACCGGCTGTCACTGGCGCCGTACGGGGTGGAACCGCAACAGTCCCGGTTCGTCACGCCCTGGCCCCGCCGACTGAACGTCGAGGCCATGGCGGAGGCTTCGCGCAACCTACTCGGATTGCATGATTTCGCCGCCTTCTGCCGGCATCGGCCCGGCGCCACGACCATCCGTGAACTGCAACGCCTGGACTGGGTCGCCGAGGGCGATCTGTTGACTGCCTACGTCAGCGCCGACGCATTCTGCTGGTCCATGGTCCGGTCGGTGGTCGGAGCGTTGTTGGCGGTCGGGGAGGGGCGACGCGAACCACGTTGGTGCGCAGAGCTTTTGACCGCGACGCAGCGTTCCAGCGATTTCGCTGCGGCCCCCGCGCGGGGGCTCACATTGATCGGCGTCGACTACCCGCCGGATGATCAGCTGGCGCAACGGGTGATGGTCACCCGCGACGTTCGCAGCGCCTGCGAGATCCAGGACGGCGAGATCCAGGGCGGTTAGATCCGGGAAGCGGCGAACTCGGCGGCCTGATAGACCAGGCCCGAGTCGATGTAGGCCGGCTGCCAGTGCGACGGCCAGTTCATCATCATGTCGCCGAGGTCCTGGCTGCCGTTGCAGAGCGGGTCGCCGTCGGTGCACAGGTCGATGGTCTTCTCGCCCCATGGCGGACCGAGAGCGGAGACCGGACCCATGACCTTTCGGGTGACGTTGCCGAACAGCACGACGGCGGCCACCTTGTCGCTCATCCCGAGTGGCAGCGGATTGGAGTAGCCGTACATCGGCGAGGGCACGCCGAGGACGAAGTCGGTGACGGTGGCGCCCAACGAGTAGCCGCCCAGGATCAGCCGGGTGTTGGGGCAGTTGTTCGCCATGTACTGGACCCGCTGGCTCATGTCGGCGGCGCCCTGCACGATCTCGGTGTCCGCCGGGTAGCGGACGGCGTAAAAGGTGACGTTCCTCGGCGTGAGCGAGCGCAGATCGTTGAAGAACGTATCTCCGATCCGGCCCATACCCGGCGGCTCCTCGCGGCCACGGGCGAAGATCACCTCGGCGTCGCTGCAATTGGCGGCGTTCGCCGGAGCGGCCGAGAACAGGGCGGCGGGGAATGGGGCGAAGGCCACGGCGGTCACCGCAAATAGCGCCGAGAGCAGGGTCTTCATCCGCCTCATGGGCGTCACGTTACATGAGTTGGGAGATGAAGCCCGCGGCCTGACCGACCAGGTCGGTGTTCTCATAGCTGGTGTGCGCGAACGGGTTGCGGCCCTGCGAACAGATCGGGTCACCGTTGTTGCACATGTCGATGCCCTTGCCGGCGAACGGGGGCAGCGCCGCGGAGACCGGAATGCCGAACTTGGCTGACGGGTTGCCGAACACCGCGACCGCGGCGACCTTGTCGGCCAGTGCGGCCGGCAGTGGCGGCGCTGAGCCGACGTCGCCGACCTTGTTGCCCAGCGGGGGGATCCCCATCAGCATGTCGACCACCGCGGCGCCCTGCGAGTAGCCGCCCAGGATGAACCGGGTGCCGGGGCACTGTTGTGACATCGACGCGATGCGGTTGGTGGCGTCGATGGCCCCGTCGGCCGCGGCCAGGAAGTCATACGTCGCCGGGTAGTTGACCCCGTAGACACCGACGGACCGGCCGCCCAACTGGCCGGCCAACTGGGCGTTGAGCGCCTGACCCACCCGGCCGATTCCGGGGGCTTCGCTGGTGCCGCGGGCGAAGATCAGCTCGACGTCGGGGCAGGGGGCGGACTGGGCCGGTGCGGCCTGGACCAGCAGCGTGCTTACGGATGCCAGCAGGCAGACGGAGATCGCCGGGGCCCAGGTCTTCGTGACACTGCGCATAGGTCCCATACTCACATAATCCGGCTCGGCGGCGGAAATGCGAACCTCACAGTCGCGCCGCGACGAACGCCGCAGCCTGGGCGGTCTGGCCGTCCGGCCCGTAGCTGCGGTGGGCGGGCACGCTGTTGCCGGCCGAGCACACCGGGTCCCCGGCATTGCACAGGTCGATGGCCTTGGATCCGTAGAACGGGCTGGAGGTCAGGGGCAGCCCGATCTTGGCGGCGGGATTGCCGAACACCGCAAGCGCGGCGACCCGGTTGGCCACGTCGATCGGCAGCGGATTGGTGAACCCGATGACCGGGAACGGCACCGAGGCGAGCACGTCGACGATCGCCGCGCCCTGGGAGTAGCCGCCGAGGACCAGTCTGGTGGCGGGACAGTTGGCGACGACGTTCTGGATGAAGGAGCTGGCGTCGTTGGCGCCGTCGGCCGCCGCCAGAAAGTCCAGGCTGGCCGGGTAGTTCACCGCGTACACGCCCACCGACCGGTCGACGATCCGGCTGCGCAACTCATCGACGAAGGCCTGGCCGACCCGACCGATTCCGGGGTCTTCGGAGGTGCCGCGGGCGAACACCACCTCGACGTCATTGCAGCCCGCGGCCTGGGCTGCGGGCACCGGCAGCAGGGGTGCGGCCAGACCGACTACGCCTGCGAGCGCCGAAGCGGCGGCCGCGCGGCGAACGGAGAAACTCACACAGTTATGTTACCGGTGGTGCTGGAGTGAACAGAGTGCTCAAGTGCCCCGGCATCAGGCCACCCGGCCGCGTCGACCTCCGGGTTGCGGTCGCCCAACCTGGCCAAGGCGAGGCCCAGCAGCACCACGATGCCCCCGACGACCTGGACAGGTCCGACCCGTTCACCGAGCAGCAGAACCGCCGCCAGCACCGCGAACAGCACCTCGCTGAGTCCGACCAGTGAGGCGAAACTCGGCCGCAACCGGGCCACTCCGCTGATGCCCAACGTGTAGGCCAGTGCGGTGGGAACCACGCCGAGCAGGATCACCGGAACCAGCCAGGGGACCGTCATCCCGGCGATCACCGCGTCGTTGGTGGTGAACGTCATCGGCATCAGGCCGGTCAGTCCCAGGGCGCCGACCGCGATGGCCGCGACCACGAGTCCGCCGGCAGCCAGGGTGATCGCATTGAGCCCGGATCCGTCGGCGGTCACCTCGTCGGACATCATGAAATAGCAGGCCGCGCAGATCGCCGCGCCGAGTCCCCAGGCCACGCCGACGTGGTCGAAGTGGGTGCCCCCGGCAGGGGAGAAGACATCAAGGACCAGTGTGACGCCGATGATGGCGAGTGCGACTCCGGCCATGGTGAGGCGGCTGGGCGCCCGCTTGGTGGTGGCCCAGATCCAGCCCACGACCAGGATCGGCGCGGTGTACTCGAGCAGCAGGGCGACCGCGACGGGCAGGTGGGCGACGGCGTTGTAGTAGCAGATCTGCGCCCCGCCGACCGGGATCAGGCCGTAGAGCACCACGGTGCGGGCGTGAGCGCGGGCCTCGCTGACCCAGTCCGGCTTGATGAAGGTGGCGACTGTGGCCAGCATGGCGGCGCCACCGGCCAGCCGGGCGGTCACCGCAGCAGTGGGCGACCACCCGGCCTCCATCAGCGATTTCGCGATGGGTCCCGACATTCCGAAGGCCAGGGATGCGCCGATGGCGAACATCAGTCCGATGCGGAAATGGTCCTGGCGGGCAGCCGTAGGGGCGGTTGCAGCCATTGGAAACCTCCGCTCGTCATGAGTAAACTGATGATCACTCATGACACTACGTCCGGCGGGGTTCAGGAGTCAAATGCTTTTCAGTCATGACACCGAGGCCACACTCCGGGCTGCCTGTGTCCTGGTTAACAGCGACCGGGTCGACGGGGAACAGTTGGGTGACCAGGCTGCTCTGAACGCCTATCTTTCCGGACACGGGTGGACCGGCCGGCGCGACCACGACGCGGCCGAACTGGCCGCGGTCCACCGCCTGCGGGCCCGTCTGGGCCGCATCTGGTCGGCTGCCTCCGGGGATGGGGACGCGGTCGAGGGGGCCGGGGTCGACGAGCGCACCGTCGAGGAGGTCAACGCGCTGCTGTCGGACACCCATGCGGCGCCGTGGCTGACCCGGCATCCGGAGATGCCGGATTGGCATCTGCATCTGGCGTCCAACGGTGACCCACTGGCCCAGCGGATGGGTGCGGAGATGGCGATGGCACTGGCCGACCTGATCCGCTCCGGCGAACTGCGCCGCCTCAAGATCTGTGCCGCCCCGAATTGTGATGCCGTGCTGATCGACCTGTCCCGCAACCGGTCCCGGATGTTCTGCGACACCGGAAACTGCGGTAACCGTCAGCATGTGGCCGCCTACCGGGAGCGCCGGTCCAAGGACGGCTGACTCCGGTGGATCTCATCCTGTGAATGATTGAAAGCCCACGGCGCGGTGGCTGCCTAGCGTGAACCGATGGATTCGCCGGTGGTGCTGGAGGTCGGGCCGGCCGTGATCCGGCGTTGGGGCGCCGGTGTCGGTCCGTCGTCGGCGGCGACCGCCCTCGACGGGATCGACGATCCGCTGGTGCTGCTCGACGAACGTCCGGTCCGGGTCGATGACCTGCTGCGCAGTCTTTTCGCGCAGACACTCGGTGAACGCTGCAGCCGCGTTCTCCTGGTGCACCCGTCGAGCTGGCCGGCTCCACGGGTGGCCCGGGTGGTCCGGGCCGCGGCGGGATCGGCCGACCGGGTGGTGCCGGTGTCCCGGTCGGAGCTGGCCGGGCCGGATGCGGTCGCCGTCGAGATCGACACCCTCGTGGTCATGGTGCGCGCCGGTGACTCGGTGACCGCACTGCGGCACGACGACGTCGCCGCGATCGCCGCCACCGCCGCCCGGTACGCGGGCGAGGACCGGGAGATCGTGCTCGACCTTCCGCCGGAACTGCCCGGAGCGGCGCTCACCGCGGCGGCCATCCGCGCGGCGCTGGCCCGCCGAGGTCTGGTCGCCGGCGATGCCGAAATCGGGATCCGCACGGCCGGGATCCACGCGACGGCCGGTCGTGGCTCAATTCGATTGCGGCCCGGGCTGATCGGCGCCGCCGCTCTCTGCGTTCTGGTCGTCCTCGGGCTTGTCGCGATGCGGCCGCACCGTCCTGTTGCGCCTGCCCCCGTTGTCATCACCTCCACCGTCGTCGAGGGGCGGATGGCGGTGGTCGTGCCGGACGGCTGGACCGTCGAACGGCTCACCCGCGGACCCGGTTCGCGGCGGGTTCAGGTCAGCTCGCCGACGAATCCGGACGACGCCCTGCACATCACCCAGTCCTACGCGCCGGGCACCACACTGGCCGATGCCGGCGAGGTGCTGGGCCGGGTGGCCGCCGCGCAGTCCGCGTTCGCCGACTTCCGCCCGCGCGACGAGGTCGCCGGACGACCGGCGGTCACCTACCGCGAGAAACGGCCGCCGCGGGTGGTCCGCTGGGTGGTGCTGCTCGACGGGTCGACCCGGATCAGCATCGGTTGTCAGAGCCGGACGGGTGCGGAGGACGGTATCCGCGCCGCCTGTGACCTGGCAATTCGCTCGGCGCGCGAATTGCAGGGAACCGCAGCGCCGTCCTGAGCGTCGAATTGGTTGTGCTGTGTGGTCCCGGCGGAGGAGAGCCGCCGGGACCACACACGCATGCGTTTTGACCTGCGGCGATATTCGCCGGTACTCTGATGCGCTGGCGTTCGGTACGTCGCGATCTTCGCGGGGTAAGCCGGGTTCTCGGGTCACTGTTGGTCGCCGAGGTCATCCCACCGTCAACGCTTAGACCGGCACCCGGTTCGCCGGGGATCAGCCCCCCGACAGGGGACCCGAAAAGAGAGGTACGCGCTGTGCCCACATACACGCCGAAGGCGGGTGACACCACGCGTTCGTGGTACGTCATCGACGCCACCGACGTGGTGCTCGGCCGGCTCGCCGTTGCAGCAGCCAATCTGCTGCGCGGCAAGCACAAGCCGACATTCACGCCCAATGTCGATGGTGGCGATTTCGTCATCGTCATCAACGCGGACAAGGTCGCCATCGGAGGCGACAAACTCAACAGCAAGCTGGCCTACCGCCATTCGGGTTACCCCGGCGGTCTGAGCTCGCGCACCATCGGTGAGCTGATGGCCAAGCACCCCGACCGCGTCGTCGAGAACGCGATCGTCGGCATGCTGCCGCACAACAAGCTCAGCCGGCAGATCCAGAAGAAGCTGAAGGTCTACGCGGGCGCCGAGCACCCGCACACCGCCCAGCAGCCGGTTCCGTACGAGATCAAGCAGGTGGCGCAGTGACCGACGTGAATGGGAGCGAAGAGAACGTGACCGAGATCGAGGCCACCGAGCTGGAGCTCGAGCCTGGCGCCGACGTCGTCGTCGAGGCGGCCGCCGAGGTGGTTGCCACGCCGCGCGAGCCGGTGATCCTCGACCGTCCGATCCAGACCGTGGGCCGCCGCAAGGAGGCCGTGGTGCGTGTTCGGCTGGTGCCGGGCACCGGGCAGTTCAACCTCGACGGGCGCAGCCTGGAGGCGTACTTCCCGAACAAGGTTCACCAGCAGCTCATCAAGGCGCCGCTGGTGATCGTCGACCGGGTGGACAGCTTCGACATCCACGCCCACCTCGACGGCGGTGGCCCGTCGGGCCAGGCCGGCGCGCTGCGCCTGGCGATCGCCCGCGCCCTGATCCTGGTTCAGCCGGAGGACCGGCCGGCACTGAAGAAGGCCGGCTTCCTGACCCGTGATCCGCGTGCCATCGAGCGCAAGAAGTACGGCTTGAAGAAGGCCCGCAAGGCGCCGCAGTACAGCAAGCGCTGATCGCACTCACGCGACGCAATCGCCGGGTGTCTCCGTTCTGGGGGCACCCGGCGATTGCGTTGTGGGGTGCGGCACCTCGCCGGTTATGTCCGGGGCCGTGCGGTGTGAGAAATTTGTCCCATGGGCCGACTGTTCGGGACTGACGGCGTGCGAGGCGTTGCCAATCGCGAACTGACCGCTGAGCTAGGTATGGCGCTCAGTGCGGCGGCTGCCCGCCGGCTGGCCGTTCCCACCGCCTCCCGGCGCCGGGTGGCCGTCGTCGGCCGCGATCCGAGGGCCAGTGGCGAGATGCTGGAGGCGGCGGTGATCGCCGGCATCACCAGCGAGGGAGTCGACGTCCTTCAGGCCGGTGTGCTGCCGACTCCGGCGGTGGCCTATCTGACCGCCGCCTACGACGCCGACTTCGGCGTGATGATCTCCGCGTCGCACAACCCGATGCCCGACAACGGCATCAAGATCTTCGGACCGGGCGGGCACAAACTCGACGACGACGCCGAGGACCGGATCGAGGAACTGGTGGCCCAGGGGCCGGGTCTGCGGCCGGTGGGCGCCGACATCGGCCGGGTGCGCCGGGCAACCGACGCGCTGGATCGCTATCTCGATCACATCGTGGCTGCGGCAGCCTGCGGACTCGGGGGCCTGACCGTCGTCGTCGACTGCGCCAACGGGGCGGCCTTCGCTGCGGCGCCGCAGGCCTACGCCGCGGCCGGTGCCCGGGTGATCGCGATCAACGCCGAACCGAACGGGCTCAACATCAACGACGGCTGCGGCTCGACCCATCTGGAACCGTTGCAGGCCGCGGTGCTCGCGCACGGCGCCGACCTGGGCCTGGCTCACGACGGCGATGCCGATCGCTGCCTGGCGGTGGACGGCGCCGGTCGGATCATCGACGGCGACGCCATCATGATGGTGCTGGCGCTGGCCATGCAGGAGTCCGGCGAACTGGCCTCGGGCACCCTGGTCACCACCGTGATGAGCAATCTCGGCTTGCACGTGGCCATGCGCGAGGCCGGAATCGCGGTGCGCACCACCGGAGTCGGCGATCGCTACGTGCTCGAGGAGTTGCGGGCCGGCGACTACACCCTCGGCGGCGAACAGTCCGGTCACATCGTGATGCCCGCGTTCGGCACCACCGGCGACGGGATCCTCACCGGGCTGAGGCTGATGGCCCGGATGGCCCAGACCCGCACCTCTCTGGCTGACCTCGCGGCGCCGATGCGGACCATGCCCCAGGTGCTCATCAACGTGGCTGTGGCCGACAAGGCCACCGTCGCGCAGGCTCCTGCGGTGCAGAGCGCTGTGGCCGAAGCCGAGGCCGAACTGGGTGATACCGGCCGAATCCTGTTGCGGCCCTCGGGAACGGAGCAGATCGTCCGGGTGATGGTGGAGGCGCCCGACGAGGACACCGCCCGCCAGGTCGCCCACCGGGTGGCGAAGTCGGTCAGCGCCGAGGGCTAGGGAACCTCAGCGCGCCCCGCTGCGTCCTAATCCTGTATGGGAACCGTTTCCGTTGATCCTGCGGCGCTGCGGATGGCCGCACAACGACTGGACGACGCCGCCGAGATTCTTGCCTGCGCCGTCGGCGCGCACCTTCGCGGTCTGCAGTCCGGTGCTGCCGCCGGCCTGCTCGTCGCCGAAGTCGGGCAGTGGACCCGCGCGGCGAGGGAAGTGGCAGAGGGATTGCGCTGCGGTGCCGACCGGTACTGCGAGGGGGAGGCTGCGGCGGTGGCGGCCCTCCGGTGAATCTGGACACGCTGGCCGCCGACAGCGTGGCCCTGGCATCGGCGGCAGCAGCGGCCGAGGAGGCGCTGCAACTCGAGCGTGAGGCGCTGTCGGTGCTGCGCGACGGCTGGAGCGGCGATTCCGCCTCGGCCGCAGCGGAATTCATCGACAGCCACCTCAGGGAAGGCGAAGCCGTCATATCAGCGTTGAGGCGCGCATCCGGGGTGCTCGCCGACCTCGGGGGAGTCCTCGGCGATCCGACATTGGATGATCCGATCGCGGTCCACGATCAGGCTCAGGCCGAGTTGGCCGACCGGCCACCATCGGCCTTCGCATCGCCCGCGCCGCCGTCGGCGCCGGCGGCCGCGTCGGGCATGAACTGGCCCGCCATGCCGATGCCGTCGCTGCCCGACCTCGGCGGTGCGATCTCGAATCTGATCGCCCAGGCCGCCGATGCCATCGGCGTCGACGCCGCGGACACGGCCGAGGACAGCGCCGCGATTCCGGAGGCGATCGCGGAGACCGCGAAGCCGACGGTTCCTGCGCCGCCGGCGCCTGTCACGGATGCCGTTGCCGCACCACCGGTCAGTGCGGAACCCGATGCGTCAACACCACTGCTGGCCGCTGAGATTCCGCCGCCAGAGCCGATGACCACGGAACCAGTGCCGACGCCGACGCCGGTGCAGGCCGAGACGGCCGACCGTACCCCGTGTGAGATCGCGGCTGACGAACTGCCGCAGATCGGACAGTGAGGATCAGGGCAGCAGCTCTTGGAGTTCCTCGACGAAACGCACCGACTCGGGCCCGTCGGCGGCCACCGGTGTGGTCAGCAAGGTCGTCACCCCCGCTTCGGCGAAAGCCGCGATGCGCTCCCGCACATAGCCTTTCGGTCCGATCAGGGAGACATTGCGCACCAGTTCGTCAGGAACCGCCGCGATCGCCTCGACCTTCTTCCCGGACAGATAGAGCTCCTGGATCCGATCTGCGGCCTCGCCGAAGCCGTATCCGGTCGCGATGTTGTGGTAGAAGTTTCGCCCCTTGGCTCCCATGCCGCCGATGTACAGCGCCAGTTGGGGTTTGGCCCAGTCCAGCCGTTCCGAGACGTCGTCGCCGATGGCGAGTGCCACGCTGACCATGACGTCGAGATCGCCGAGTTCGTTGTCCCGCTTGGCCTTTCCGGCGCGCAGGGAATCGCCCCAGATGCTGTCGGCCCGTTCCGGATCGAAGAAGATGGGCTGCCACCCCTCGGCGATCTCCGCGGTGAGCTCGACGTTCTTGGGGCCCAGCGCGGCGATGTGGATCGGAATCCGTTCCCGCACCGGCTCATTGATGATCTTCAACGGCTTGCCCAACCCGGTGCCGCGGCCGGCGGGCAGCGGTATCTGATAGCTCTTGCCCTCGTAGGTGACCCGTTCCCGGCGCCACACCTGGCGGCAGATTTCCACCACCTCGCGGGTGCGTCCCAGCGGTGCGTCGAAGGCGACGCCGTGGAAGCCCTCCATCACCTGGGGGCCCGAGGTGCCGATGCCCAGCCGGAACCGGCCGTCGGAGACGTAGTCCATGCCCGCCGCCGTCATCGCCAGCAGGGTCGGTGTGCGGGTGTAGACCGGGACGACGCCGGAGCCGATTTCGATCGTCGAGGTCTTGGCGGCCAGGTAGCCCATCTGACTGACCGCGTCGAACGAGTAGGCCTCGGGGACCAGGACGAGGTCCACGCCGGCTTTCTCGAGAGCGACCACCTGGTCGACGGACTCCTTGAAGCCGCCCGAATAGGGCAGGAAGATGCCGGTTCGCATGCTCTGGTTATACACCCAACCAGTTGGTTGACGTCCTACCGGAACAGCGAGACGATCCGGTCCTCCGGAGTCGCCGCCGGCGCCTCGGTGTCGGGCCGGCTGGTGTGCGGGAAGGCGGCGTCCGGATCGGCGAACTCCCGGTAGGACTTGTCCCCGGTCAGTTGGAACAGCAGGTATCCGGTCATCAGCGCGCGCACCGTCTGCTGTGCGCGGGTGCTGCGCCGCGGTATCCCGAGCATTCCGGTCAGGCCGTGTTCTTCGGCCAGGCTGGTCGCCTGGGCCTTGTCGACGATGCGCAGAACCGATCCGGGCCAGCGGTCGGCGACCTCGAGTGCGTCGGTGCGGATCGACTTCCCGTCGTCCGGGGTGGAGAGGACCAACCCGGGAATCGTCAGGCCGGCCGCCGCGGCTTCGGCGGAGGGCTTGGTGACGGCCGGGAACACCGTCACGGCGGCTTTGGCCGCGTGGGCTCCGGCGGCGAAGATCGCGGCGGAGGCGCCGAAACCGTGTCCGGCGAGGCCGAGCTTGGCGGGGGACACGCTGATCTGCCCCGGACCCAGCCGTACCCCGGTGATGACGTCGAGGGTGGTGCCCAGGTCGTACGCCAGGTTGAGCACCGACGGGGCCACCCCGCGCTGGGTGTTCGGCGCCGCCGCGACGATGCCCCAGCTGGCCAGGTGACTGCACGTCTCGGTGTAGTCGTCGGTGTCGCAGAGCCAGTCGTGACCGAAGGCCACCGCCGGCAGTCCGTAACCGGTGGCCGGGGTGTGGACGACTCCCGCAATCCCGGCGAAGGCCAGGTCGCCGCGCAGAACCTTGTGTGGTCCGCGCCGGGTCAGAGCGCTGAACATCTTGCGGGTCCGGGCCACCTCACGACCGTAGCCGACAGGGGGTACCCCGGCGCTCGACTACCCTGAATACCCATGTGCGGAATCGTGGCGTATGTCGGGCATCGTCCTGCCTGCGGCGTCGTGGTCGAGGCACTGCGGCGGATGGAATACCGCGGCTACGACTCCTCGGGCCTGGCCGTGCTGGACGGTGCGGGCGGGCTGACGGTCCGCCGTCGCGCGGGCCGGCTGGCCAATCTCGAGGCCGCGCTGGCTGAGACCGACGCCGACGAGCTGTCCGGCACCGCCGGGCTCGGTCACACCCGGTGGGCCACCCACGGCCGGCCCACCGACCGCAACGCCCATCCGCACCGCGACGCGGCGGGCAGGTTCGCCGTCGTGCACAACGGGATCATCGAGAACTTCGCTCCGCTGCGCGAGGAACTGGAGCTCGCAGGTGTGGAGTTCGCCAGTGACACCGACTCCGAGGTCGCGGTGCATATGGTGGCCCACGAATACCACCACGGCGAGGCCGCCGGAGATTTCGTCGGCTCGGCGCTGGCCGTGCTTCGCCGGCTTGAGGGCCACTTCACCCTGGTGTTCGCCCACGCCGACGACCCCGGCACCATCGTTGCGGCGCGCCGGTCCACCCCGCTGGTGGTCGGTGTCGGTGACGGCGAGATGTTCCTCGGCTCCGACGTGGCGGCGTTCATCGAATTCACCAGGGAGGCAGTCGAACTCGGCCAGGACCAGGCGGTGGTGATCACCGCCGACGGATACCGGATCACCGACTTCGACGGCAATGACGACATGGCCGGAGCCCGGCCCTTCCACATCGACTGGGATCTGTCGGCGGCCGAGAAGGGCGGCTACGAGTACTTCATGCTCAAGGAGATCGCCGAGCAGCCCGCCGCGGTCTCCGACACCCTGCTCGGCCACTTCGTCGACGGCCGCATCGTGCTCGACGAGCAGCGCCTGAGCGATCAGGAACTCCGCGAGATCGACAAGGTCTTCATCGTCGCGTGCGGCACCGCCTACCACTCCGGTCTGCTGGCCAAGTACGCCATCGAGCACTGGACCCGGCTTCCGGTGGAGGTGGAACTCGCCAGCGAATTCCGCTACCGGGACCCGGTTCTGGATCGCGGCACCCTGGTGATCGCGATCTCGCAGTCCGGCGAGACCGCCGACACCCTGGAGGCCGTCCGGCACGCCAAGACGCAGAAGGCCAAGGTGCTGGCCATCTGCAACACCAACGGCAGCCAGATCCCCCGCGAGGCCGACGCGGTGCTCTACACCCGGGCCGGGCCGGAGATCGGCGTGGCGGCGACCAAGACCTTCCTGGCCCAGGTCGCGGCCAACTACCTGGTGGGCCTGGCCCTGGCGCAGGCGCGCGGCACCAAGTATCCCGACGAGGTCGCTCGCGAGTACCGCGAACTGGAGGCGATGCCCGATCTGGTCCAGCAGGTGCTCGGGCATCTCGACGCCGTCGCCGATCTCGGTGTCCGGTTCGCGTCGTCGTCGACGGTGCTGTTCCTGGGCCGGCACGTCGGTTACCCGGTGGCTCTGGAAGGCGCGCTGAAGCTCAAGGAACTGGCCTACATGCACGCCGAGGGCTTCGCCGCCGGTGAACTCAAGCACGGGCCGATCGCCCTGATCGAGGACGGGATGCCCGTCATCATCGTCATGCCGTCGCCGAAGAACGCCGCCATGCTGCACGCGAAGCTGCTGAGCAATATCCGCGAGATCCAGGCCCGCGGCGCGGTCACCATCGTGATCGCCGAGGAGGGCGACGAAACGGTTCGCCCCTACGCCGACTTCATCTTTGAAATCCCGGCGGTGTCAACGCTTTTCCAGCCGCTGCTCTCGACGGTGCCGCTGCAGGTGTTCGCCGCCTCGGTGGCCCGGGCCCGTGGCTACGACGTCGACAAGCCGCGAAACCTGGCCAAGTCCGTCACGGTCGAATAGCTGCTCCGGGTAGATCGGGCAGATGAAGCACTACTACACCGCCGAGCAGATCCGGGCGGCTGAGGCGCCGCTTCTGGCCGCCCTGCCCGACGGGGCGCTGATGCGCCGCGCCGCCTTCGGTCTGGCGACTGCGATCGCCGGCGAACTGCGCCGCCGCAACGGCGGGGTGGCCGGCCGCCGGATCTGTGCTGTCGTCGGATCCGGGGACAACGGCGGTGATGCGCTGTGGGCCGCAACCTTGCTGCGCCGCCGGGGCGCGGCGGCCAGCGCCATTCTGCTCAGCCCGGAGCACACCCACGGCCAGGCTCTTGCGGCGTTCCGCGCCGCCGGCGGCCGCGTGGTGGCCGGCCTGCCCGATGCAGCCGATCTGGTGATCGACGGCGTGGTCGGAATCTCCGGCACCGGTCCGCTACGGCCGGCGGCGGCCGCGGTGTTCGCCGCCGTCGACGCCGCTCACGTTCCGGTGGTGGCCGTCGACATCCCCAGCGGCATCGACGTGCACACCGGGGCGATCAGCGGTCCGGCGGTGCGGGCCGCGCTCACCGTCACCTTCGGCGGGCTCAAGCCGGTGCACGCCCTCGCCGACTGCGGCCGGGTCGAACTCGTCGACATCGGCCTGGAGTTGCCCGTCGCCGATCTGGCCGTCCTGGAAGCCGCCGACGTCAGGCGGCTCTGGCCGGTCCCCGGACCGCGCGACGACAAGTACACCCAGGGCGTGGTGGGCGTTCTCGCCGGATCGGCCGGCTACCCGGGTGCGGCCGTCCTGTGCTCCGGTGCTGCCGTGGCCGCCACCTCGGGGATGGTCCGTTATGCGGGAAGCGCTGCGGCCGAGGTGGTTTCGCATTGGCCGGAGGTGGTGGCCGCGCCTGGCGCGCCGGCTGCGGGCCGGGTCCAGGCCTGGGTGGTGGGGCCGGGGCTCGGCACCGACGAGTCTGCGCTGACCGAACTGACCTTCGCGCTCAACAGTGACGTGCCGGTCATCGTCGACGCCGACGGACTCACCCTGTTGGCCCATCATCCGCACCTGGTGACCCGCCGGGGGGCGCCGACCGTGCTGACCCCGCACGCCGGGGAATATGCCCGGCTGGCCGGACAGCCGCCGGGCGAGGACCGGGTGGGCGCCGCCCGCCGGCTGGCCGAGCAGTTCGGCGCCACCGTCCTGCTCAAGGGCAACGTCACCGTCATCGCCGGTCCGGACCGCACCTACCTGAACCCGGCCGGCGGGTCCTGGGCCGCCACCGCCGGTTCCGGGGACGTGCTCTCCGGCATGATCGGCGCTCTGCTGGCGTCCGGAGTGGCCGCCACCGAGGCCGCCGCGGCGGCGGCGTTCGTCCATGCCCGGGCCGCCAACGCCTCGGCCGCCGATCCCGGACCGGCATCCGTCCCGACGTCGGCCTCCCGGATTCTGGCTCACATCCGGCAGGCCGTCGCAGGACTCCCGTCGCGGAACCCTGAGTGCAACTCCTAGGAAGGATGTTCCATGCCCCACGTCAAGTACCGGTCCCCGTCCATCGCGCCGGCCTACACCGGACGGCTGTCCACCGACCCGATCCCGTCGCTGCGGCTTCCCGACGAGGCGATGGAGCCGGCGGCCGCCTATCGGTTCATCCATGACGAACTGATGCTCGACGGGAGTTCCCGGCTCAACCTCGCCACCTTCGTCACCACCTGGATGGACCCCGAAGCCGAGCGTCTGATGAGTGAGACGTTCGACAAGAACATGATCGACAAGGACGAGTACCCGGCGACCGCTGCGATCGAATCCCGCTGTGTGGCAATGGTTGCCGATCTCTTCCATGCCGAGAATCTGCGTGATGACGATGCCTCCAGCGCCATCGGCGCCTCGACCATCGGTTCATCGGAGGCGGTGATGCTCGGCGGGTTGGCGCTGAAGTGGCGGTGGAAGGAACGCGTCGGCGCCAAGGCCAAAGATAAAGACGCCTGGCGCAAGCGCACGCCCAACCTGGTG
>NZ_JAFMJZ010000041.1 GCF_017853185.1 Mycolicibacterium sp. | reverse complement strand
GACGAATCGGCGCTGTCCCAGGCCCTGGAGTCCGCGGAACGGACTCGAGATCTCCTGCAGATCTCAGCCGACGGCATGCTCGACCCCCAGGCCCTGTTGGAGGCTGCTCGCGGTCCGGACGGGCGGATCGTGGATTTCGTGTTCCGTGACGTCAACCGTGCGGCCTGTGGCTACCTCCGCCTAGACCGGAACGATCTGGTCGGCCGCACGCTGCTGACGATCATGCCCAATATGGGACCCACCGGCCTGGTGGAGCGGTACGCACATTGCGTCGAAACCCGGGAGCCGCTGATCCTCGACGATTTCCTCTACCCGAGCCAGCTGCTGCCCGGCCCGCGCTCCTTCGATCTGCGCGGCAGTTACGCGGGAATCGATTCGATCTGCGTGACCTGGCGTGACACCACCGAGCGCTTCGAAGCGGCACAACGGATCTCGGAGGCCAAGGAGCGTTACCGGCTGCTGGCCGAGAACGCCGGGGACGTGGTGATCCAGGTCCGCGACGACCGGATCGTATGGGCCTCCCCCTCGATCGAGGAGGCGCTCGGCGCCGGGCCGGAATACTGGATCGGCCGGAAACTCAACGATCTCATTCCTGCCGAGGATCACGGTGCGCACGACAAGATCAACTGGCTGACGCCCGACCGTGCATTCATCCCCCGTGGTCGGCTCATCGCCGTGGACGGCACCGAACACTGGGTTCACGTCCACGTGAAGACCTTCTACGACGCCGATGGCAACCCGGACGGCTACACCGCGGCGTTCCGGATCATCGACGACGAGGTGCGCGCGGTCACCGCGGCCGACGAGGCCCGCCGCCGGCAGGCGGAGGCGGACGCCCGTTACCGCAGACTGATGGACAACTCCGCCATCGGCATGTGCCTGGTGACCCCGGAGGGCCGCTATGAGGCCGTCAATCAGGCACTGTGTGACTTCTTCGGCCTGGACGCCGAGACACTGACACACACCACCTGGCAGGAACTCACCCACGGCGAAACGCTGGAGCGCGATCTGCGACTGACCGAGGACGTGCTGGCCGGCCGGCGCGACAAATACCGGGTGACCAAGCAGTACATTCACGCCGACGGCCACCTGATCTGGGGCGACCTGTCGACCAGTTGTCTGCGCGACGCCGACGGCCAGGTCGAGTACTTCATCTCCCAGATCATCGACATCACCGCCGAGGTCGAGGCACGCCGCTAGATCACCCAACGCGATCAGCAGAATCGGGCTCTGGCCCAACGACTTCAGGCCCAGACCGACCGGTTGAAGTCCGAGCTGAACAGCGCAGCGAATTACGTACGTTCGATCCTCCCTCGCGATATGAACGGACTCGTCCGGGTTTCGTCACGGTATGTGCCGTCCCGGGAATTGGGCGGCGACTGCTTCGACCACACCTGGGTCGATGACGAACACCTGGTCGTCTACCTGATCGACGTCTCGGGACACGGCATCGCCCCGGCGTTGTTGTCGGTCTCGGTGCACAATCTGCTGCGGTCCGGGACGATCCCGCTTGCCACCCTGCTGTCACCGGAACGGGTGCTGGCTGAACTCAACGCGAAGTTCCAGATGGACCAGCATGGCGAAAACTACTTCACCATGTGGTACGGCGTCTACGAATCCTCCACCCGCACACTGCGTTACGCCAGCGCCGGGCACCCGCCCGCGTTGGCGCTCACCGTCGAGGACGGCGCCGTGACGACGACCAAACTGGCCACCCAGTCCATGCCGCTGGGAATGTTCTCCGACACCGAATTCACCTGCGACGATTACATCGTCCCGCCCGACGGCCAGTTGGTGCTCTACAGCGACGGCGCCTTCGAGTTGCCGATGCCGGAGGGCAACGCATCGCTGGATGCCTTCATCGGTCTGTGCGCAGAATTCGCTGCAACGCCGGACTGGACGGTCGACGAACTCATCAGCACATTGCAGTCGCTGACCACCGGCGGGTTGTTCGCCGACGACTGCTCGCTGATCCAGTTGCGGTTCCACTGAAGTCAACAAAAAAGCCCACCGTCGAAGCGACGATGGGCTTTTTCGAAGCGGAACCTACTTGGCGCGCTCGAGGACCTCGACCAGGCGCCAGCGCTTGGTGGCCGACAGCGGCCTGGTCTCCATCAGCGAAACCCGGTCGCCGATGCCGGCGCTGCCGGCCTCGTCGTGGGCCTTGACCTTCGTGGTGGTCCGGATGATCTTGCCGTACTTGGGGTGCTTTGAACGCGACTCGAGTTCGACGACGATGGTCTTCTCCATCTTGTCGCTGACCACGTAACCGATCACGGTCTTGCGGCGGCCCCGCGGCTTCTCCGTCGCCGGAGTGTGCTTGGTTCCCGGCTCTGATTTCTTGGTCTCTGCCATGTCTTAGTCCTGTCCACCGGGTCCGGCGGCCAGACCCAATTCACGTTCGCGCAACACGGTGTAGATGCGCGCGATCTCCTGCCGAACGACGCGAAGCCGACGGTTGTTCGCCAACTGGCCGGTGGCCGACTGGAAGCGCAGGTTGAACAGCTCTTCCTTGTACTCCCGCAGCTTGGCGGTCAACTCGTCGGCGGTCAGCTCGCGCAGCTCGCCGGCACTGGTGCCCACTGCCATCAGAACTGCTCCTCTCGGGTCACGATGCGTGCCTTGATCGGCAGCTTGTGGATCGCGCGGGTCAGTGCCTCGCGTGCGACCTTCTCATCGGGGTAACTCAGCTCGAACAGCACGCGTCCGGGCTTGACGTTGGACACCCACCACTCCGGCGAACCCTTGCCGGAACCCATGCGGGTTTCGGCCGGCTTCTTGGTCAACGGACGGTCCGGGAAGATGTTGATCCACACCTTGCCGCCACGCTTGATGTGGCGGTTGATGGCGATACGGGCGGATTCGATCTGCCGGTTGGTGATGTAGGCGTGCTCCAGTGCCTGGATGCCGTAGTCACCGAAGGTCACGTTGGTGCCGCCGCTGGCAACACCACGCTGCTTGGGGTGGTGCTGCTTGCGGTGCTTGACCTTGCGGGGAATCAACATGGTTAGTTCTCCGTGCTCTCGGCGGTGGTCTCCACTGCCAGGGTCTCTGCCACCGGGGTCTCTGCCACTGCGGTCTCTGCCACGGGGGCCTCGTCCGCAGCGCGGCCGGCCTCGGTGCTGGTGGCGGTGGTGCCCGACGAACCGCTGCGGCGCGGACGGGTACCCGTCGGACGGTCGCGGCGCGGACGATCCGCGGCGGCAGCCGGGGCGGCCAGCTCGCGCTTGCCTCCGACGACGTCGCCCTTGTAGATCCAGACCTTCACACCGATGCGGCCGAAGGTGGTCTTGGCCTCGAAGAGGCCGTAGTCGATGTCGGCGCGCAGCGTGTGCAGCGGCACCCGGCCCTCGCGGTAGAACTCCGAGCGGCTCATCTCAGCGCCGCCGAGGCGGCCGGAGCACTGCACCCGGATGCCCTTGACGTTGGGCTGGCGCATGGCCGACTGGATCGCCTTGCGCATCGCACGGCGGAACGCCACGCGGTTGCTCAACTGCTCAGCCACGCCCTGGGCGACCAACTGGGCAACAGACTCGGGGTTCTTCACCTCGAGGATGTTGAGCTGAACCTGCTTGCCGGTCAGCTTCTCCAGGTCGGTCCGGATGCGGTCGGCCTCGGTGCCGCGGCGACCGATCACGATCCCCGGACGAGCGGTGTGGATATCCACCCGGACCCGGTCGCGGGTGCGCTCGATCTCCACGTCGGCGATGCCGGCGCGCTCAAGGCCGGAGGCGAGCAGACGCCGGATCGCCACATCTTCCTTGATGTAGTCGGCGTACTGCTTGTCTGCGTACCAGCGGGACTTCCAGTCGGTGGTGACACCGAGGCGGAAGCCGTAGGGATTGATCTTCTGGCCCACTACTCCGAGCCTCCCTTCGAGTCGTCGGAAGTCTTCTTGGCGGGAGCCTTCTTGGCAGCTGCCTTCTCTGCGCCTGACTTCTTGGGGGAAGCCTTCTCAGCGCTGGCCTTCTTGGCCGGAGCCTTGGCGGCCGGGGCCTTGGTCGCGCCGCCGGCGGCGGCCTTGCTGCCCTGCGCGCGCCGCGAACGAGCGGACTCGCCGGCACGCGCGTCGCGCGGCGGATGGCTCTCGACGATCACGGTGATGTGGCTGGTGCGCTTGCGGATCCGGTAGGCGCGGCCCTGGGCACGCGGCCGGATGCGCTTGGCGGTCGGGCCCTCGTCGGCGTAGACGGTGGCGACCACCAGGGTGCGCGGGTCCAGACCGTTGTTGTTCTGGGCGTTGGCCGCAGCACTGGCGATCACCTTGGCGACCGGCTCGCTGGCGGACTGGGGCGCCCAGCGCAGGATGTCGAGGGCTTCCTCGACGGACTTGCCGCGCACCAGGTTGATCACCCGGCGGGCCTTGCTCGCCGAGATCCCAACATATTTCGCGACGGCGGAGGCCGAAGGATATTCAGTCGTGGTTGTCATTAGCGACGCTTCGCCTTCCGGTCATCCTTGATGTGACCCTTGAACGTCCGCGTCGGGGCGAACTCGCCCAGCTTGTGGCCGACCATCGCCTCGGTGACGAACACCGGCACGTGCTTGCGACCGTCGTGGACGGCGAAGGTGTGTCCGATGAAGTCCGGAATGATGGTCGAACGACGCGACCAGGTCTTGATGACCTGCTTCGTGTTCTTCTCGTTCTGGACGTCGACCTTCTTGAGCAGATGGTCGTCGACGAACGGACCCTTTTTGAGACTGCGTGGCATTAGCTACTCCTGCCTAGCGCTTGTTCTTGCCGGTGCGCCGGCGGCGGACGATGAGCTTGTCGCTCGGCTTGTTGGGCTTGCGGGTGCGGCCCTCGGGCTTGCCCCAGGGGCTCACCGGGTGACGGCCACCGGAGGTCTTACCCTCGCCACCGCCGTGCGGGTGGTCGACCGGGTTCATCACGACACCACGGACGGTGGGGCGCTTGCCCTTCCAGCGCATACGGCCGGCCTTGCCCCAGTTGATGTTGGCCTGCTCGGCGTTGCCGACCTCGCCGACGGTGGCGCGGCAGCGCACGTCGACGCGACGGATCTCGCCCGACGGCATACGCAGCGATGCGTAGGCGCCTTCCTTGCCGAGCAACTGGATGCTGGAACCGGCCGACCGGGCCAGCTTCGCACCGCCACCCGGACGCAGCTCCACGGCGTGGATCAGCGTGCCGGCCGGGATGTTGCGCATCGGCAGGTTGTTGCCGGGCTTGATGTCGGCGTTCGGCCCCTGCTCGATGACGTCGCCCTGCTTGAGTCCCTGCGGCGCGATGATGTAGCGCTTCTCGCCGTCCAGGAAGTGCAGCAGCGCGATGTTCGCGGTGCGGTTGGGGTCGTACTCGATGTGAGCGACCTTGGCGTTGACGCCGTCCTTGTCATTGCGCCGGAAGTCGATCACGCGGTAGGCACGCTTGTGACCGCCGCCCTTGTGACGGGTGGTGATGCGGCCATGCGCGTTGCGGCCACCGGTGCTGTGCAGCGGGCGCAGCAGCGACTTCTCCGGAGTCGAGCGAGTGATCTCAGCGAAGTCGGAGACGCTGGCACCGCGGCGACCGGGGGTCGTCGGCTTGTACTTGCGAATTCCCATGGTGTGTCCTGGTTCTCTCTGTCGCTCCGCCGGCTAGGCCGGGGCTCCGAAGATGTCGATCGGCTTGCTTCCGGCGGCCAGGGTCACGATGGCGCGCTTGGTGCCCTTGCGCTTGCCGTAACCGGTGCGGGTGCGCTTGCGCTTGCCCTGCCGGTTGGCGGTGTTCACCGAGTCCACCTTGACCGAGAAGATCTTCTCGATGGCGATCTTGATCTGCGTCTTGTTCGAGTCCGGGTGGACGATGAACGTGTAGACGTTGTCCTCGATCAGTCCGTAGGACTTCTCGGAGATCACCGGCGCCAGGATGATGTCGCGGGGGTCAGTCACGGTAGCCATCAGGCTGACACCTCCTGCTTGCTGTTATGGGTGATGTAGGCGTCCAGGGCCTCCACGCTGAACACCACGTCGTCGGCCTTCAGCACGTCGTAGGTGTTGAGCTGATCCGGCGAGACGATGTGCACGCCCGGAAGGTTGCGGATGCTCTTGGCGCCCACCTCGTCGGCACGGCCGATCACGACCAGCACCTTGGGGTTCACTGCAGCCCGCTCGGAGATCAGCGTGCCCAGGAACGCCTTGGCGCTCTTGGTCGACGGGGTCTGGCCGCTGATGAGCTCGGTCACCGCGTGGATCCGGTCGTTGCGCGCCCGGTCCGACAGCGCGCTGCGCAGTGCGGCGGCGATCATCTTCTTCGGGGTGCGCTGGCTGTAGTCACGCGGCTGCGGGCCGTGCACCGTGCCACCGCCCTTGTACTGCGGCGCGCGGCTCGAGCCCTGACGGGCGCGGCCGGTGCCCTTCTGGCGGAACGGCTTCTTGCCGCCGCCGGAGACCAGCGCACGCGTCTTGGTCGCGTGGGTGCCCTGACGGGCAGCGGCCAGCTGTGCGTTGACCACCTGGTGCATCAACGCGATGTTGGGGTCCACGTCGAACAGCTCGGCGGGCAACTCGACGCTGCCGCTCTTCTTTCCGTCCGGGCTGTGAACGTCAATCTTCTTCGCCGACATTACTTCTCACCTCGTTTGACCGCGGTGCGAACCATCACCAGGCCGCCGTTGCGACCGGGGACTGCACCCTTGATCAAGAGAACGCCGTTCTCGGCGTCCACCTTGTGGACGAGCAGGCTCTGGGTGGTGACCCGATCGTGGCCCATCCGTCCGGACATCCGGGTGCCCTTGAACACGCGACCCGGAGTGGAGCAACCGCCGATCGAACCCGGCCGGCGGTGCACCGCCTGGGCGCCGTGCGCGGCACCCTGACCACGGAAGCCGTGGCGCTTCATGGTGCCGGCGAAGCCCTTGCCCTTGGACGTGCCGGTGACGTCGACGTAGTTGCCCTCGGCGAAGATGTCCGCGGTCAGCTCCTGGCCGACCTCGTACTCGGACGCCGCGGCCTCGTCGTCCAGCCGCAGCTCGGCCAGGTGCCGGCGCGGGTTGACCCCGGCGGCGGCGAACTGACCGGTGACCGGCTTGGTGACCTTGCGCGGGCTGATCTCGCCGTAGGCGAGCTGGACGGCGCTGTAGCCATCGCGCTCCGGGGTCCGGATGCGGGTGACGACGTTCGGGCCGGCCTTGACGACCGTCACCGGAACGACGCGGTTGTTCTCGTCGAACACCTGGGTCATGCCCAGCTTGGTGCCCAAGATTCCTTTACGAGCCATGATGAAAGCCGACTCCCCTACTGAATGTTCACGTCGACGCTGGCCGGCAGGTCGATGCGCATCAGCGCGTCAACCGTCTTCGGCGTCGGGTCGAGAATGTCGATGAGCCGCTTATGGGTGCGCATCTCGAAGTGCTCCCGCGAGTCCTTGTACTTGTGCGGGGACCGGATGACGCAGTACACGTTCTTCTCGGTCGGCAGCGGCACAGGTCCGACCACACTTGCGCCCGTACGGGTGACCGTCTCCACGATCTTGCGCGCCGAGGCGTCAATGGCCTCATGGTCGTAGGCCTTGAGCCTGATGCGGATCTTCTGTCCCGCCACGCTTCTCCTACTTTCTCCTGCTGGTGCTGCGCCCGCACGATCCCCGGGCGCTGGCTTTCCGCCGCCGCTGTTTACCTGTCCTGGTCCACCGGCCCCTGAGCGCTCAGGTGCCTCACAAGAGACGCCCGCGCGCAGACTCGACGGCGTGAAAACTCGCTGACGAGGTGGAGACCGGACGCGCCGGTGTCGGCGCTGGTCGCATGCCTTGTGCACGAGGTCTTCCGACCCGGCTCAAGGCAACCCGACAAGTATGCCTCACGGACCGCGCCTGGTCCAAATCCCGCCGGGGCCGGTTAAATGACTCCGGCGAAAAAGACCGACGATCTTTGGGTAGCGTGTCTATAATACGTCCGCCGCGCTGGCAATGCCGGCCAACGCGAGAGGCCTGCCGAAGCTCCATGACCACTGAAATCGACCGGACCGAGTCGGCGGGTGCGCATGCCCGGCTGTCCGATCGGCGCCCCGGTCGGTCTTCGGTCTTCGTCATCGCTCCCACCGTCGCCTTCTTCTACGCCGCCCTCGGCCTCCTGACCCTCACCCTGGCCCAGATGACCGGACTCGCCTCGCCGGTCTGGCCATCGGCCGGTGTCGCCTTCGTTGCCGCGCTGCGTTGTCGGTGGCGTGCCCTGCCGGGAGTCTTCATCGGCTCGGCCGGCGCCAACCTGATCTGGCTCATCCGGCTGGGCCAGCCGGAGTCGCATGCCTGGTTCGTCGCCGCGACGGTCGGCATCGGCGCAACCCTCGGGGCGGCCGCGGGGGCGGCCCTCGTTCACCGCTTCGTCGGCCCGGTTCGGCGCCTCGACACCCCGCGAGCGGTCATGCTCACCCTCACCCTCGGCGGCCTGGTCGCCACCATGATCGCGCCCACCATCAGCGTCGCGGCCCAGCTCTCCACCGAATTGCTCAGCACCGGCCCGGCCGCGTTCGGCTGGCTGACCTGGTGGGTCGGCGACTCCATCGGGGTCATCGTCTTCGCACCCATGGTGCTGATGTTCTCGCCCTCACAGTCCGAATACTGGGCGGGGCGCCGCTGGAAGATCGCCATCCCGTCACTGGTGATCTTCGGAATCCTGATGTCCGCCATCGTCCAGAATCTCGCCCACGACCGCACCCGGATCCACACCGCCGTTCAGGAGCTCGGCGACCAGGCCGCCGCCGACCTGGCCCGCAACATCTCTCTCCATCAGGAGGTACTCGAAGGTCTCCGTGGCCTGGTGGATGCCTCTACCTACGTCACCGCGGCGGAGTTCAAGACCTACACCCACGACGTACTCACCCGCTTCCCCAACCTTCAGGCCCTGTCCTGGGACCCCTTGGTGAACGAGGCAGGCCTGGCCGCTTTCCAGGCGAGTCAACGCACCCAACCGGGCTTCGAGAACTTCACGGTCACCGAACGCGACGCCAACGGGAACCTGCGGCCCGTCTCACCGCGTCCCGATCACGTGGTGGTGGCCTACATCGAGCCGATCGCGAAGAATCGCAGCGCTCTGGGCTTCGACATCTACTCCAATCCCACCCGCGCCGAGGCCATCCGGACGGCCCGCGATTCCGGCCGGCCCGCGGCAACCGGCCCTATCGACCTCGTCCAGGACTACGGCACACAGAAGGGCATGCTCGCGCTGTTGCCGATCTACCAGGGGGGTTCCGTTCCGGAAACCGAGGCAGCCCGGCGCGCCGCCCTACGCGGCTTCGCCGTCGGGGTCTACCGTCTCGGCGACCTGCTCACCGAGACGTTCCGCGGCACCGCCTGGGACAGTGTCGCCGTCGAACTGGTCGACGTCACCGACCGTCCGAAACCCGTCGTCATCGCCGACCTCCCGGCGCGGAACTCGGTGTCGCCCGATCAGGTCAGTGCCGCACCGACGGCGACCACCGAACCACTCGACATCTACGGACGCGCCTGGGAACTCACCGTGCGTCCCACGAGCGCAGCGTTCGTCGACAGCCGTAGCGGCCTGATGGCGATACTGCTGCTGGCCGCCCTCGCGGTGACACTGCTGCTCGAGGCGTTCCTGCTCGTCCTCTCCGGAATGGAGTCGCTGGCCCGCCGACTGATGGCCGAACTCAACAGCGCCGCCCGCTACGTCACCTCGATCCTTCCCCGCGACCTCGAGGCCCCGGTGCCCGTCACCTCCTGCTACATCCCCTCCGACGAACTCGGCGGCGACAGCTTCGACCACCGCTGGATCGACGACGACCACCTCATCGTCTATCTCACCGACGTCTCCGGCCACGGCATCGCCCCCGCGATGTTCTCGGTCTCGGTTCACAACCTGCTGCGCTCGGGAACCCTGGACTCCGAGACTCTGCGAGACCCCGGCCGGGTGCTCACCGAGCTCAACCGCCTCTTCCAGATGGACCAGCAGGATGGCAAGTACTTCACCATCTGGTACGGCGTCTACCAACCCTCGACGCACACCGTGCGTTACGCCGGCGCCGGCCACCCGCCGGCGATCGTGCTGCCCGCAGACGGCTCCGATCCGGTCCGGCTGACTTCGGAATCAATCCCGATCGGCGTCCTCGAGGACACCACCTTCGTAACGCACAGCTACTCCGTTCCCCCCGATTCGGACCTGCTGATCTACAGCGACGGGGCCTTCGACCTGGCACTGCCCGACGGCCGGCACTGGACCCTCGAGGAGTTCGTCGACCTGTGCGCCCGCACCGCGGGCACACCGCACTGGACCCTCGAAGACCTCGTCAAGCAATTGCGGAAACGGTCCGATGCCGGGCGCTTCGACGACGACTGCACGCTGGTGCGCGTCAGCATTCACTAGCCGCGACGCCGATCCGGCTCTCGAAGAGCCGAAACGGCATAGCGTGCGATTCATGTACCGCGTCATTCAGTGGGCGACCGGCGGCGTCGGCCGCGCCGCGATCCAGGGCATTCTTCGCCATCCCGAACTCGAACTGGTCGGATGTTGGGTGCACAGCGCCGACAAGGACGGCCGCGACGCCGCCGAACTGGCCGGCGAGGAGCCGATCGGCGTCGCCGCCACCACCGACATCGACGCACTGCTGGACCTCGACGCCGACTGCGTCATGTACTCCCCGCTGCTGCCCGACGAGCAGGTCGTCATGCGGATCCTCCGGTCGGGCAAGAACGTCGTCACCCCGGTCGGCTGGGTCTATCCCGACCGGCAGAGCCCGGCGGTGCAGGCCATCGAGGAGGCCTGCCTGGCCGGGGGCGCCACGCTGCACGGGTCGGGCATCCACCCCGGCGGCATCACCGAACGCTTCCCGCTGATGGTGTCGTCGCTGTCGTCGGCGATCACCCATGTGCGTGCCGAGGAATTCTCCGACCTTCGCACATACAACGCCCCACTGGTGGTGCGCGAGGTGATGGGTTTCGGTCTCACCCCGGAACGGGCCATGGGCGGGCCGATCGCCAAGTTGCTGGAGGCCGGATTCAAGGCGTCGGTGCGGATGATCACCGACGAGCTGGGTTTCGACACCGAGCCTCGGATCAGGTCCACCCAGGAGGTCGCCGTCGCCGTGCACGGCAGCGACGAACTGGTGGTGCCGATGGAGGCCGGGACGGTGGCCGCCCGCCGGTTCCGCTGGGAGGCGATCGTCGACGGCCGGCCGGTGGTGACGGCGGCGGTGAACTGGCTGATGTGCGACGTGGAGCTCGATCCGCCGTGGACCCTCGGCGAGCAGGGCGAGCGGTTCGAGGTCGAGATCACCGGTGACCCGAGCGTGTCGCTGACCTTCAAGGGCCTGCAACCCGAGACGGTGGCCGAGGGCCTGATCCGCAACCCTGGGGTGGTGGCCACCGCCAACCACTGCATCAGCGCCGTCCCCTACGTCTGCGCCGCCGAACCCGGCATCAAGACCTACCTGGACCTCCCGCTGATCGCCGGGAGGGCCGCACCGGATCTGGCCCGAGGGCGCCAGATCGGCTGACCGGCCGAGACTCCGCATTGGGTACGGTTGTCGGCGAGCTCATCGCCGTCCGGGAAACGTTGCTGGCTCTTGCGAAGGGGGCTGTGCAGTGGTCGACGACTTTGGCCGCGATGAGATCGCCCGCTTCGGCGGGTTGCTCGACTCGCTGGATCTGGGCCTGGTGTCGATGGACCCCGGACACGATTTCGCCCACGTGAACCAGGCCGCGGCGGCGCTGCTCGGTTTCCCGGCAGGCGTCACCACCACTTCGGCCGTCACGACACACATGATGGAGTTGGCCCGCCGGTCGCTCAATCCCGTCGAGATCACCGCAATGGTCAGCGATCTCCGGCACGACCCGTTGACCGAGGTGAGGTCGACGTGGTTGTTCCCGGAGTCACCGACCCACCTGGGCGTGGTGTCCAAACCGGCTCCGTATCCGGGTTTCGAGGGCCGGATCTGGGCGTTCTACGACAACTCCTTCCTGGCCCAGGCCAGCGCTCTGGCACAGGCCAACTTCGACGCCCTGATGGATCCGCAGGTGCTGGTGCAGGGAATCCGTTCGGGCAGTGGACCGATCGTCGACCTGGTCTACCGGGAGGTCAACCGCTCCACCTGCGAGTACCTCGGGCTGACCCGTGACGATCTGCTGGGCCACAGCCTGATGGAGACCCTGCCCAACCTGGTGGGTTCGGGATTGTTCGAGTACTACAGCAATTGCGCGGACACCGGCGCCCCCGTGGTGCTCAACGACTTCCCGTACCGCAACGAGCTTCTCCACGACCTGCGCTACTACGACATCCGGGCCGCCCAGGCCGGCCAGGATTTCATCAGCCTCACCTGGCGGGACGTCACCGAACGAACCGAACTCGCGCAACGCATCTCGGCCTCCGAGGAACGGTTCCGGATGCTGGCCGAGAACGTCGCAGACGTGGTCGTACGACTACACGACGGCAAGGTCAGCTGGATCTCCAACTCCGTCGCCGACGCCCTCGGCGCACCCGCCGAGGACTGGATCGGCAAGCGTGTCATCGACTTCGTGGTGCCGGAGGAACGGGCGGCCTACCGGCAGCGGGTGCTTGAGGCCGAGGGCGGTAAGACCTTCATCGGGCGGGTCCGGCTGCTCGACGCGAACGGCGCGCGGCACTGGGTGCACTTCAGTTCCAAGCCGTACTACGAGGCGGACGGCACCCCCAACGGCGGCGTCGCGTCGTTCCGGGTGATCGACGACGAGGTGGACGCCGAGGAGACGGCACGTCGACAGATCGAACAGCGGGACAGGCAGAACCGCAGCCTGACCCGACGGCTCCAGGACCAGACCGACCGCCTGATGTCTGAACTGGGCAGCGCCGCACGCTATGTGGCGTCGATACTGCCGGGCGACCTCGATGACGGACCCGTCCGCATCTCGTCGCGGTATGTGTCCTCGCGCGAACTCGGCGGTGACAGCTACGACTACCGGTGGATCGATGAGGACCATCTGATCGCCTACCTGGTGGACGTCTCCGGGCACGGCGTCGAATCGGCCATGGTGTCGATGTCGGTGCACAACCTGCTGCGGTCCGGAACGGTGCCGCGGGAGATGCTGCTCGAACCCGAAGCCATGCTGACCGAACTCAACCGGCTGTTCCCGATGGAATCGCAGGGCGGTAACTACTTCACCGCCTGGTACGGGGTGTACCAACCCTCGACCCGCACGCTGCGCTATGCCAGCGCCGGACACCCGCCCGCGCTGGCGCTCATCGGCGGCCCCAACGGTGTCGAACACACCGAATTGGCAACGGCCGCAATCCCGGTCGGCGTCATGGCCGATGCCGCGTTCACCAGCGGCACCTACGTCGTCCCGGCCGGCACCGATGTGTTGCTCTACAGCGACGGGGCCTACGAACTGAGTCTGACCGACGGCACCTGGATGTCGCTGGCGAAGTTCGTCGATCTATGCGCCAGGATCGCCGCCACGGATGATTGGACGCTGGACACTCTCGTCGTCGATCTGCTCGAGGTGTCCGCCCTGGGACTGTTCGAGGACGATTGCACCCTGGTGCGGTTGACGATCGACTGAACCGTCACCCCAGCGAGGACCAGAACCCACACTGGTGGCGGTCGGCGAAATCCGTTGTGAGCGTGGGTCCGCCGGTCTGCAGCGACAGCACCTCGGGATGGTCGGGGTCAAGGGCCGGCCAGTCCGGCTGATCGGGGACGTCGGGCGCACCGGTTGTCACGAACCGACTCCAGTAAGCCACCATCTCGTCGGACAACTGCTGCTGCGGCGGATTCAGCGGCGGCGCGCCGCCCATCTGGAACAGGTAGCGCAATTCCAGGGCGTGACCGGCGCCGGCTGCAAATGGTGTGTGCCGCAACGGTTCCGGCACCGGGGCATGTCGGTCGTTGAACTCATAGGCGTACACCGGGGCGCGACGCGCCAACCCGGCGGCCATGGTGTCGATCGGGCAGGCGAACACCCCGTCGGTGACCGCGGCGGCGTACGCCAACCCGGCGCTGCCGTCATAACGGCTCAGCGGATAGCGGGCCGCCACGGCCGCGGCCTGGCTGCCGAAGGCGTCGCGCATCAGCGTCGAATACGCCGCGATGCGGTGCTCTCGCAGGTAGGCCAGCGCCACGAACAACGTGTATTCGTCTGCGGTGCTGCCGATCAACACCGGCACCCGTGCGGTAGGGGCACTCGAGGCCACGGCCGGCGGGGCGACCGGAAGACGATCGGTGCCGGTGACCGGTCCACTGAGCAGGTTCGTGGCGCCGATGCGGAAATAGGTCGGCCCGTCGCGCAACCGGTCTGCCGGCAGTCGCAGAAGGCACTGTCGCGCGGTGGCAGGTTTCGGACAGCCGGCTTTGGCGGCGTAGTCGAGGCTGATCCGTTCAGCGGACTTCAGATCGGTCTGCGCCTGGCACGGTCCGCTCTGCATGATGGCTGCCCGGAACAGACCGGCCGACTCCGGGGCGACGAGGTGGTCGCACACCGACATGGCGCCCGCCGACTCCCCGGCGATGGTGACCCGGTCCGGGTCTCCCCCGAAGGCGGCGATGTTGTCGCGCACCCAGCGCAACGCGGACTGCTGATCGGCCAGGCCGTAGTTCCCCGGATCCTGTCCGGGGCCGGCGAGGGCCGGGTGCGCGAGGAAGCCCAGCGCCCCGAGCCGGTAGTTGATCGTGACGACGACGACATCCCCGCGGGTGGTCAGCACCCGCGAGTTGTAGATGTCGGAACTGCCGTTGAGGAAACCGCCGCCGTGGATCCAGACCATCACCGGCCGCCGGGACTTCGGCGTTGCGCCGTCCGGAGTCCACACCGTCAGATTGAGACAGTCCTCACTGGTCGGCAGCCCGTAATCCGGATCGACGCGGATGTCCTGGATGCATCGGGGTCCGGGTTGGGTGGTCTTGCGAACCGCGGTCCACGACACCGGGGCCACCGGTGGCTGCCAGCGCGCTGCCGTCGCATAGGGAATGCCTTGGAAGAGACGGAAACCCGGGCCCGTCGCACCGAGTACCGGACCGGCGACGGTGCGCACGACGGCCGCATCCGGACCGGCGGCCGGACCGGCGCCGGCACACCCGGCAATCAGGGCCGCACAGGCCAAGATCGCGGCAGCACGCACAGAAGCCGAGCTTACGTGCCGATCGTCGCGCACACTGGAACCCGCATCAGAGGGACCCGCATCCGACGCCGGGGAGGACCGATCACCGAGTTTGATTTCGCCGCCGAGTTCGATTTCGTCATCGTCGGCGCGGGCAGCGCGGGCTGTCTGCTGGCCAATCGGCTCAGTGCCGACCCCGGCAATCGTGTGCTGCTGATCGAAGCCGGCGGCGATGACGACTGGTTCTGGATCAAGGTGCCGGTGGGTTACCTGTACACGATCGCCAACCCGCGAACCGACTGGTGCCTGACGACGGAACCCGACCCGGGCCTGGCGGGCCGCAGCATCGGCTATGCGCGGGGCCGGGTGATCGGCGGCTGCTCCTCGATCAACGCCATGATCCACATGCGCGGTCAGGCCAGCGATTACGACCTTTGGGCCCAAGCCACCGATGACGAGCGGTGGCGCTGGGGCGGCCCGGACCGTCCCGGAGAGACGCTGTCGGTCTACAAGGAGTTGGAAGACTACTTCGGCGGTGCCGACGACTGGCACGGCGCCGACGGTGAGATCCGCGTCGAGAGACCGCGGGTCCGCTGGAAGATCCTGGACGCCTGGCAGGCGGCGGCCGCTGAGGTCGGCATCGAACCGATCGAGGAGTTCAACCGCGGGGACAACGCCGGCAGTGCCTATTTCCACGTCAATCAGCGGCGCGGGCGCCGCTGGTCGATGGCCGACGCCTTCCTACATCCCGTCACACATCGGCCCAACCTCACCGTCTACACCCGGACCCAGGCCGTGAAGCTCCTGATGGACGCTTCTGTCGGTGCGGATCAGCGTCGCGGCGCCTGGACCACGGCCCGGCGCCGCGTCACCGGCGTCCGACTGCTCAAAGACGGCCGTCACGTCGACATCCGCGCCCGCCGAGAGGTCATCCTGAGCGCCGGAGCCATCGGCTCGCCGCACCTGATGCAGGTTTCCGGGTTGGGGCCGGCCGGTCTGCTGAGCGAGCATGAGGTACCGGTGGCCGTCGATCTGCCGGGCGTGGGCGAGAACCTCCAGGACCATCTGCAACTGCGAACGGTCTACCGGATTCAGGGCGCGGCCACGGTCAACACGCTCTACCGGAACTGGATCACCCGGGCAGGGATGGGGCTGCAGTACCTGCTGTTCCGGTCCGGCCCGATGACGATGCCGCCGTCCACGCTGGGGGCGTTCGCGAAAAGCGACCCGACGCTGGCCAGCGCCGATCTGGAGTGGCACGTCCAGCCGCTGTCGTTGCCGAAATTCGGCGAACCACTGCATCCTTTCGGGGCGATCACACCCTCGGTGTGCAACCTGCGCCCCAGTTCGCGCGGCCACGTCCGGATGGCCCGCCCGGACCCACTCGCCAGCCCGAAGATCTTCTGCAACTACCTGTCCACGGACGCCGATCACCGCGCCGCGCTACGCGGCCTCCGGATGACCCGGCAGATCATGGCGGCGCCCGCCCTGGCGCGTTATCACCCGGAGGAGTTGCTTCCCGGCCCGCATCTGGTGAGCGATGACGAACTGCAGCACGCGGCCGGCGAATTGGGGACCACGATCTTCCATCCGGTGGGCACCTGCGCAATGGGGGCCTTCGGCGCCGACGGCAGACCGCGATCGGCCGCCACGGTGCTCGACACCGACTGCCGGGTCTATGGCGTCGCCGGCCTTCGGGTCGCCGACGCCTCGGCCATGCCCAGCATCACGTCGGGCAATACCAACGCGCCGGTGATGCTCATCGCCGAGCGCACGGCGCGGGCGATTCTTGGATAAGTCGAATTACGAAAAAAGGTCCTAAGACCTTTCGCCGGGCCCCAACTTGCACCATACTTCGACTTGACACGCGTCAAGTCCGGACAGCCAGGAGAGCAATGAGCGCATCGACCGACCATCGGATCAGCGACCCCGCCGGCCGGGTGCTGGCCGATCCGCAGGCCTACACCGATGAGAAGTCGCTGTATGCGGCGCTGGCACACCTGCGCAAGGACGCCCCGGTGTCCTGGGTCGAGGTCGGCGACTACCGGCCGTTCTGGGCGATCACCAAGCACTCCGACATCATGGACATCGAGCGCCAGAACGATCTGTTCACCAACTACCCGCGGCCACTGCTGGCCATCGCCGAGGCGGACGACGCCCTGCTGCGCGATATCGAGGCCGGCACCGGTCTGCGCACCCTGATCCACATGGACGATCCGCACCACCGCGACGTCCGCAAGATCGGCGCCGACTGGTTCCGCCCGAAGGTGCTCAAGGCGCTGAAGGCGCGCTGCGACGAACTGGCCAAGATCTGGGTCGACAAGATGGCCGAGAAGGGCCCGGAACTCGATTTCATGACCGAGATCGCGGTCAACTATCCGTTGTACGTGATCCTCACCCTGCTCGGCCTGCCGGAGTCGGACTTCCCCCGGATGCTCAAGCTGACGCAGGAGATGTTCGGCGGCAATGACGAGGAGTTCCAGCGCGGCGGCGACGTCCAGGACATGCTCGCCGTGCTGTTGGACTTCTTCAACTACTTCTCCGCCTTGACCGCGTCGCGTCGGGAGAACCCGACCGAGGACCTGGCGTCGGCGATCGCCAACGCCAAGATCAACGGCGAACCGCTATCCGACATGGACACGCTCTCCTACTACGTGATCGTCGCCAGCGCCGGACACGACACCACCAGTGCCGGCATCGCCGGCGGACTACGCGCACTGCTCGAGCATCCGGATCAGCTCGCCCGTCTGCAGGCGGATCCCTCGCTGATGGGCACCGCAGTGGAGGAGATGATCCGCTGGGTGGTGCCGGTCAAGGAGTTCATGCGCACCGCCCAGGAGGACACCGAGGTGCGCGGCGTGCCGATCAAGAAGGGCGAGGCCGTCTACCTGTCCTATGTCTCGGGCAACCGCGACGAGGACGTGTTCGTCGACCCCGAGAAGTTCGACATCGGTCGCGACCCGAACAAGCACCTGTCATTCGGCTACGGGGTGCACTTCTGCCTGGGCGCCTCGCTGGCCCGGATGGAGATGAACAGCTTCTTCTCCGAACTGATTCCGCGGATCAAGTCCATCGAGCTGGCCGGCAAGCCGGACCTGATGGCGACGACGTTCGTCGGCGGCCTCAAGCACCTGCCGATCCGGGTCGAACTCAAGGACTGATAAGCGAGGCCGCCCGGTGCCCGATCATCGCGATGGTGGCGTGCGGGCCCCGGCCCAGCGGGGCGGGTAACACCGAGCCGTCGGTAACCCACAGGTTTTCGAGGCCGCGGACCCGCAGTTGAGGGTCGACGACGGCATCGGCTCCGGTACCCATCGGTGCGGTGCCGGCCAGATGCTGCGACGTGGACCAGAGCGGTTCACCGAGTGTGGTTGCGTCGCCGATCAGGTCGTTGACGATCTCGCAGCCGCCGCGCAGCGCCGCAACATCGGCCGGTTCGCTGTCGTAATGGTGCTCGATGTGTGGCGGCACCGTCGGGTCGGCGGAGGCCAGCGACACCCGGCCGCGCGCTCGCGGCCGCATCAGCGCCACCCCGATATCGGGTGAGGGTGCGCCGAATCCGGTTGTGTAGGGCCGTATTTCGAGATCATCATGATTGAGCACCACCTCCAGGACGGGCCGGTCGCCACCGGATACCCAACCCGTGCGCATCACCCATTCCGGATGGTCCCAGCAGCGTTGTCCGACCGGCAGGTCGACCTGGACATCGAGACCGAGTGCGCGTAACCGGCTGGCGGGTCCGATCCCCGACAGCATCAGCAATTGAGCGGTGGCGATGGCCCCGGCCGCCAGGACGACGCGGTCGGCCTCGAGTTCGCGGGCGCCGTCGGGTCCGTGGACTTCCACACCCGCGACTCGGCCGCCGTTCAACCGCAGACGGTTGACCCGGGTTCCGGTGAGCACGGTGAGGTTCGGCCTTGTCAGCGCGGGTTCCAGGAACACCGCGCCCGGTCCCAGGCGGCGGCCGGCGGCGATGTTGAGCGGCACGGCCGCAACGCCTGACCGGTAGCCCGCCGTCTCGGCGGTGGCCACGAACTGTGTTGTGCTGTGGCTGAATTCTGTTGCCGACCGCACCGGGATCCGGCTTTCCACGGCCGCGTAGTGCGGTTCGACGTCGGACCAGGACCAGCCGGGTACGGCGCTGAAGTCCTGCGGCAGGGCGCGCCAGAAATAGCAGCCATTGATCGCCCCGGATCCGCCCAGGCAGGCCCCGCGCACGATGTCGATCGTGCGGGGCGGGTGATCGGTCACCTGCGTGCGGTAGCGATGCGCAACCGGGCTGTGCGGGCCGATCGGCAGCGACCAGGCGTCACCCGTCAGCTCCCGAAATGCCGGATCGTCCGGTCCGGGGCCGGCTTCGATCACGGTGACCCGTCGGCTGCTATCGGCCGACAGCCGTTCGGCGAGAACCGATCCGGCGCTCCCGGCACCGACGATCAGGACATCGGTCACGTCAGCGCCCCGCCGGACCCGGGCTGCCACCGGCCGATCCGCGCGATGCAGCGGGCCACCATGTCATCGAAGATCTGCGCCCCGGCGTCGGCGGTGGCCGTGGTCGGATCACCCAGCACCCCGCTCGCGCTGACCGCGCTGACTCCGCCGTCGCGCAGCCGCCCCAGGATCTCCTCCAGCGGTTCGGTATTGCCGGGCCCGATCTCGCCGGTCGCCACGTCGTCGGGGCAAAGATGCAGCAGCACCGATGTTTCGGTGTGACCGGCGTGGGCGTCGGCGCCGTCGATCGAACAGGACCACCACGCCACGTCACGGCCCTCGGTCCGCAACAGGCCGACGGCCGCCCGCAGCGCGTCGAGGTTGCCGCCGTGGCCGTTGACGAAGACCAGCCGCTGTGCCCACTCACACGCCGAGCGGCCATATTCGACGAGCACGACGGTCAGCGCTTCGGTGCCGATCGAGATCGTTCCGGCGAATCCCTGATGCTCCCCGGAGGCTCCGTACGGCAGCGGCGGCGCCAGCAGTGCGCCGAGGCTGTCGGCAGCGGCTGCGGCCACCGCGGTCGCGATGCGGATGTCGGTGTCCAACGGCAGATGCGGGCCATGCTGCTCAATCGATCCCAATGGCACCAGCAGGGTCGGGCCGATCCGGTTCAGCTGACGCCAGGTCAGGCTGCCCAGCTGCTGCGGCTCACCCATGCGCTGATGGTACGGCCGCTGATGCGTTGTTTTCGGCGGCCCGGCATAGGGTGGCGGCGATGCAGCAACGCCAGGGACTGCCCGCCGGACGGCCGGTCGTGTGGGACGACCGGGTCCGGCTCTGGGCCGACGCCTCGGTGGTCCTCGGAGGGGCGCCCTGGGGCGTCCTGCGGATCGCCGCGACCGGACGGCCTTTCCTACGCCGGCTGCGCGGCGCGGGCCCGCGGGGACTGGCGGCCTCCCCCGGCGTCGAGCAGACCCTCGCCGATCTGCTGCTGGCCCGCGGCATCGTGCATCCGGTGGCCGTGACCGTGCCGATAGAAACCGCGACCGCGGTCGAGGTCGTCGTTCCCGCTTACCAGCGACCCGAGCTGCTCGAGGCGTGCCTGATCTCCTTGCGCCAGACGGCGCCGGGTAGCCGGGTCATCGTGGTCGACGACGCGTCGGAGTCACCGCGGGTCGCCGAGGTGGCACGCGCACACGGCGCGACCGTGCTGCGCCACGAGGTGAATCGCGGACCCGCAGCAGCCCGCAATACCGGTCTGCGCGAAGCTAATTCGCCGATCGTGGCCTTCATCGACGCCGACTGCGTGGCCACTGACGGCTGGCTGACCACCGTGGTGCCGCATTTTGACGATTCCCGGGTGGCCGCCGTCGCACCGCGGATCACTGCCCACACCGGATCGCAGTCGCTGTTGGCCCGGTATGAGGCCGTCCGTTCGGCTCTGGACATGGGGCCGCGGCCGGAACTGGTGACCCACGGCGCCCCGCTGGGGTTCCTGCCTTCGGCGGCGCTGGCGATCCGGCGGTCTGCGCTGTCGGATTCCCCGTTCGACGAGCAGTTGCGCGTCGGTGAGGACGTCGACCTGATCTGGCGACTGGTCGATGCCGGGGCGATGGTGCGGTACGAGCCCGCCGCGGTCGTCACCCATGAGATGCGCGCCACGCCGCAGGGTTGGGCGAAGCAGCTCTTCGGCTACGGCACCTCCGCGGCGGAACTGGACCGCCGCCATCCGGGACGGCTCGCCCCTGCCCGGCTGTCGTTCTGGAACGTCGCGGCCGCGGCTCTCCTGTTTTCGCCGCGCCGGGCGGCCGGTCGCGCTGCAGCGGCCGGTGCGGTGGCAGTGGCCGCGGCCCTGCTCGCCCGAACCCTGCGTTCCGCGTCGGTGGATCCCCGGGCGGCAGCGGTCATCGTCGGCAAGGGACTACTCGCTGACGCCACAGCCACCGGCCATCTGCTTCGCCGGGAATGGTGGCCGATCGGCTGGCTCGCGCTGGCAACCGCCCGGCGGTCCGGCGCGGCCAGGGCCGCGGCGGCCGCCATGCTGCTGCCCCCGGTCGGCGAGTGGCTGACCCGGCGGCCACAGCTCAATCCGCCCGGCTACCTCGCGCTGCGGATGATCGCCGACGCCGCATACGGCAGCGGTGTGATCGTCAGCGCCATCCGGTCGCGCCGGCCCGGTGTACTGGTACCCCGGGTGCGGCCGCCGCAGTTCCGCCGGCCGCGGGGCTAGCGGTCGAGAACCAGCCACCCACCGTGATGTTCAGTGACGGTAGCCCGCAGTTCCGGGTGACGATGGCACAGCCGCCGGGCCAGGCCGTCAAGTTCTTCGCATCCGAACCGTTGCACGTGCCCGTAACAAGTGACCGGCTCGGCTTCGAACGGGACGGCGATGACCACCCGGTGGCGGGCCAGTCGCACCGCTTCGTCGATCACGGCGTCGGAGGACTCCGGCGGCAGATGCTCGATGAGGTGCAGAGCCGTCACCGTGTCAGCCGCGCGGTCAGGCAACGGCACGCGCGTCGCATCACAGGCCATCGTGCGCACCGGGCGGCCCAGCAGGGCGCTCATCCGTGACAACAGGCCCATGGTCGGCGCGCTGAGATCCGTTGCGAGCACGCCGATTCCCTGCGCCGCCAGGCGCAGCGGGAAGAAGCCAAAACAGGAACCGAGGTCGATCACCTCCGCTCCCCGGATCAGGTCGGCGCCATACCTGTGAACAGGTGAGAAGCCGGCCAGACCCGCTTCGAGCCGGGCCACGGAATTGCGGTAGAAGCTCAGCCAGGACGCCTGCGCCCCGTCGACGGAGGATCGGATGACACCGGTGAAAACTTCCTCGAAATCGGCTTGGCTGCCGAGCATTCCGGTGCCGGCGAGGTCATCGGCGATCATCGCCGCCAGTTCGTCACAGAGCTGATCCGGCGACAGTCGATGTTCGACAGTCAGCAGGCCGTCAAGCCGTTGTGCGCAAAATCGCTCGGTGCAGACCGCGTCCGGACCGTGTCCGTGCCGAATGTGCGGACCCGTACCGCGCCGGACTGTGACGCCGACGCCGTGCCATACCTGTTCGACGATGGGCGCAAACGGGTCGATGCGGGCGGGAGCGCCCAGCAGTGGCGCGGTCACCGCGGCCTCATCGGCCGATCAACTCGCCGGCGAACTCGGTGGCGGTTCGCTCCAACCCGCCCAGATCGCGCACCACCCGCACCCGGCTGCAGAACTCGGCATAGGCGGGCAGATCGCAACTACCCAATCCCCACGAGAAGCGCGGTTCCGGTGTGAGCCAGATGGTTTCGCGGGCCCGGCGGGTGATCTCCTCGAACGCGGCCAGATTCGGATCGTTGGCGTTGTTGCGGCCGTCGCCGAGCACCAGCACGGTGGTGCGGTGGTTGACCGCCGACACGTGTTCGGCGACGAACTCGCCGAACACCGTGCCGTAGTCGGAGTTGGCGTCGACGTCGAGTACGTCGCCACCGAAGATCAGCCCGAGCGCGCGCTCGCTGCCGTAGTCACGGAACAGCTCGGTGGTCTCGACCACCTGCGCGACGAACGCGAACGAGCGCACCTGGGTGAACAGATCCTGAAGCCCGTGCACGAGGTTGAGGGTGAACCGGGACGTGGTGCGCACCGACAGGCTGACATCGGCGAGGACCACCAACCGCGGCCGGTCCTCGGCGCGCCGCACGGTGACCGGCATGAACGGCACGCCGTCGAAGCGCATATTGCGTCGCATGGTCGCACCGGAGTCCACCCGCCCGGCCGCCGACGTGCGCCGGCGATGCGTCAGTGCTCCGTGCAGGCTGCGGGCCAGGCGGCGCAGCGAGTCCTCGAGTTCGGCCCGTTCGACCTCGCCGATCCGGTCGATCTTCGCCTCACGCTGCTCGCGGGTCTCGATGATCTTGTTCTCCAGTGCCAGCAGCGCCTCGAGATGGCGTTTGATCGCCTGCGGCAGGTTCTCCAGCACACCGGTCAGCCGGCGGCGCAGCGCGGCG